>CAJXHI010000019.1 GCA_913051655.1 uncultured Alphaproteobacteria bacterium | reverse complement strand
GCATTATCTAATGCTTCGACCAGTACATTTGAAAGTTCAATGATTTCTGCCGCGAAGGCTGCACCAAAATCGCGCCTATCCAACATTGTTATAGAAAGCGCTGCAGACTTTGTGACATCAAAATTCGCCGTCATCCCTTGACAGGCGAAAGAATTAAATCTTTTGGCAATTTCTTTATCATTACTGACAATTAAACCGCCTGCTGGGCCACCAAGGCTTTTGTAGGTGCTCATGGTCATGAAATTACCACCTTCATTGAGCGGATTGGTCGACTCTTTTCCTGCAATGATGCCGCGTTGATGTGCAGCGTCAAACATAAGAAGGCTCCCACCGCGTCCGCAACGTGGCGGACATCGCTTACGGGATGCTCAAACAGATTGAGGCTACCACCGATGGTTATAAGTTTTAGTTTTTCGCTGCGTGTAAGGCGTTCCAGTGCGTCCACTTCAATTCTATAGCGGTCGCCGTTCAAGAGCGCTTCAAGAATGTGCAATCCATAAAGCCCCCCACAACCGCTCATATAATGGGTGATATGTCCACGTAAAAAGGCGGGCGGCACAATGATCGTATCCGCTGCTTTACAGCTCGCTATGAAACCATATAGATTGGCAATGGCGCTAGAGGGAACGTGAATTTCTGTATATTTAGCGTTAAAACTTCGGCGCAAAGTTCTGCAGCTATGACTTCAATATCCTCAAGCCCCAATTTAATATTTATCTCCCCGATATCCCAAAGAGGGGCGTGATCCGATGCCAGAGGCTAAAAGTGCTTTGGCCCGCGGTTCATTACGTTGGTTGCCGAAGCACTCTCTCTCATGGATCCCCTTTTCTAAGCCGTTAAATCTGCAATTCGTATTGAAATGTCATTTGGCTACATATCAGCAGTTTTACGGGATAGTTTTTGAATTAATTCCTCGCAAAATGGAGGAACTCAACTGCGCCGCGCAAATGTCATAGAATATCCGTTTTTAGTACCATGAAAACCGACCAGCGCTTTCAGGTAAGCCAATTGTCACGATCGACTACGAGCTTTCCAACTCACCTTCGCTGAAAATCGGGCTATTATCGAGAGTTTATTGAAATATTTTGTTCGTATGTGTTTCGAAATTTGTATTTGTCGGTCGTAGTTTTCATTTCGATATAAACTTCATCGGCAATAAATCTATTGTCCTTTGAAATGTATGCCGAGGAAATCATGGATGAGCCCGTATTACTTTTGTGCTTAAAAATTATTTCCCCGGTCAATTCGGAAGCTTCTGTTTAATCTTGGAAAATCAGTGTTTTCACAGGTGCCATGCACGATTGAAGTAACCCTTAAGGGCAGGTTCTCTGTAAGCTTGGTTCTGTGACGCCAAATGCGAAATTCGAAGCCGAAGCATATATCCTGACCAAGGAAAAAGGCGGTCGCAATGTCGGATCAGGCGTCGTCTCCAAGATTATCGAATAAGTAAGGGTAAAACCGTGTCTGTGACTGTAAAAAAACCAAAGCTATCTTCGGTGAGTTTTTTAAAAGATGCACAAAAGTTTTTCTATTTTACGTATGTTTAAGCTTGATCCTTCGTACGAAAAGAAATACGGACGGGGACCGATAGGGGTATAGCTCAGCTGGTAGAGCGACGGTCTCCAAAACCGTAGGTCCCGGGTTCGAACCCTGGTGCCCCTGCCAAGACAATATCCAGATTGAAATAATATTTTGACTTAGCGTTAAGTTAGGCCCGATGTCCTAGGTCACGTTAGTGCATAAAACGGATGTTCCCTTTTGATCGTGACCGGTGGCCTCTGCGTTCTTACGGCCAATATTCCCAGATGGCGCGATGCATGCAAACCCTTTTTTTTGTACCGAAAAGCCATGTCATTTCTTGACCAGCGAAATCGGATCTGAAATTTAATGTTTTTCGCGTATTCAAACAGCATGTTGATCACAGCGTTACTTTCTTTTTCCCACAATTAATTGATCCGGATCGTAAATGTACGATTTTTAAAGAGTGCCCTGCGAGCTTTAATCGGTTGGGTGTTCACAATGATCTACGAATTGCATGGAACGGCGATTGCACCATTTTTCCCGATCTGCGTGACGCCCGCGGTAAATATGTTCCGAGGCATTTGATTTTTATGCCGCCAAGAAAATGATTCATTTAATTCAAAAGCGCATCACAGGCCGACTACAGATTTCTAAACATTGTATCCCTGCCGCAAGTTGGGAGAACATGTATCTGCAGTATTTTGCTCTTTGGGGGCTCTACTCCGCAGGAGGCATCAGGACGCCAAAATTCCCCATTGGCCGATTTTTTAGAGTCATTTAGCATGGAATTTAAAGATGTCTGCTTATGCAGACTTCGTCAGTGTATCGAGATGGCTGTGAAGTGGACCAAACCGTTTTCCAAAGCAATATTCACCTGAGGCGAGATTTCTTTTTGGTTTTTGAAACACAAAAATTGGTGTGCCAAAAATGCAGCCTCAATTTCTGCCAATTCGACGTCAAAGATCTGTTGGCTAAGATCGATATCCTATATTTCTGCTTCCAGATTTCGTACAAAAGGTTTTACAAAGTTACGTTTGAAGTTATTTGGTTAACTTCCCATACACGTAATTCTCTCGCCCCATGTTGCGTTTATTCTGTTTCCCCACCGGCGGCTTTCCAATCGTTAAACCCACCGATATTGATCACGGTTGTATAGCCCATATCCTTGAGCGTTTTCCCTGCAAGCGCCGCTTGACCGCCGGCAGCGCAAATAACACAGATCCGTTTAGATTTCTCAAGTACTGGGTTATGAAATTTTGTTGTGGCATCAGCAGCAAATTCGATGAAACCCCTATTGATGTTTGTCGCCCCCTTAATACTACCGGTTTTGGCCACATCACCGCTGTCACGTACGTCGATAAAAACCGTACCGGGATCGTCGAAATAACCAATTGCCTCGTCAGATGAGACACGAGGCACGATTTGATTTGCTTCTTGTAAATATTCACTGGCAGTTTTGGACATTCTATCACCCCGTTTTGACATTTTCGCTTTTTAGTTAGTTTCTTGCTAACACACTCCAATTTGCCTTGCCAGATACAAAGCTGCGCTTTGGAATTACATAAAAGCGGCCCGCCTACCTATTTCGATCGGTAGTTGGACAAAATAGGTCGCGTAGCAGGCCACCCCCCCCCTTTTCTTTCCGAACGCATCTCAATCTTTTTTAAGCTCAACCTCAATAAAAGTCATCATTTGTTCTGACGCATTGATTACGTTATGGCGGATGCCCGCTGCACGCCTGTAAGCTCCGCCTGCAGGTACATGTGCCTCGGTTTCGCTGCCATCTGGATGTTCAAGCCTCATATGACAGTTTGACACCGCTGTGATGACATAATCATAACCGTGCTCGTGCCATCCGGTTTCCTCATTTGGAGCAAAATCAAAACGTGTGACGCGTGTTTTTTCATCGTCAACTAACAACGTCGCGGTGCAAGGGTTGCGCATAACAAACTCCTTTCTTGCTTGTGACATCTTACAAAGAAGCGCGCCTTGAAAGCTAAGTCAATTTGTTTGACCATCAGAGCAACGCGAGAAGACAATCAAAAAGACGGCCACGCCACTCTGTGGTGAGTGTCTGCTAATTTAAACATCGGTGAAAGTCTTAATTGCGAAAGCATGTAGGCGTGTTGTGCAGAATATCTCACCAGCCACCTGGTCAACCCCACGACATCATGGAAGAGGGTGATTGGGATCCAACCCTGTTGCTTGCGTTTCAATGAGCACTCGGTACAAACGCCTTTCAAGTTGCTGTTCAGATGATCATCAATCCTGTTGTTATTCGTGGGTTCATAAATTTAAGCTCTGTACCAAGTGCCTCCAGGTCTGGTGTTGGCTTTGATCAAGCAGTGTAAATACAATCACTTGTAAAGTTTCGGCAATTTGTCTATTTGACTGATATTAATAAAGAGAAAATGACATGTCCATCACAAACCCAGCACGTTTTATCCAACAAGTTCGCTCAGAAGTCGCCAAAGTTATATGGCCAACGCGGCGCGAAGTGTTGCTGACCACGGTAATGGTATTTATCATGTCTGCGATCGCCGCAGTGTTCTTCGGTTTGGTCGATTTGGGAATTCGTTCTGGGCTCCAGGCGCTTTTGGGAGCTATCAGCTAATGTGCAAGGATCAGCTATTTTGGAATTTAACCCCTTGATATCAAGAATATTCGACGCTAATACGCGGTCATCCTGATACAAAGGGCGTGCTGCGATTCGTGCTGCACGCCTGTTTTTTGTCTGGGACGTCAAAGATATTTGACTGTAACTGATTGAATTAGCAATAAAAGTTGCACCACTGGAAGGTGAAAACGGCAGATGGCAAAGCGGTGGTACTCGGTAAGTGTTCTTTCAAACTTTGAAAAGAAGATTGCAGAACAAATCAGAACTTCTGTAACGGAAGCAGGGCTTGAGGAGCAAATCGAAGAGGTTCTCGTCCCAACTGAAGAGGTTATCGAAGTGCGCCGCGGTAAGAAAGTAACCGCGGAGCGTCGCTTTATGCCTGGCTATGTTTTAGTGCGCATGGAAATGAGCGATCAGGGATATCACCTGATAAATTCTATTAACCGCGTCACGGGATTTTTGGGTCCACAAGGACGTCCGATGCCGATGCGGGATGCAGAAGTAAATTCGATCCTCAACCGGGTTCAAGAGGGTGAAGATGCGCCGCGTACGCTCATAAGTTTTGAAGTGGGAGAGCGCGTTAAAGTGAATGATGGTCCATTTGAGGATTTTGATGCGCTTGTCGAAGGTGTTGATGAGGACAACCAACGTTTGAAAGTGACAGTGTCGATTTTTGGACGCGAAACACCGGTAGAATTGGAATATACGCAGGTCACGAAGCAAACCTGAGTATTCGTTGTGGGAGGTAAGGTGAGCGCGCTTATCATGCTGAACCACGCCAACATAAAGTCACTTTAACGCGTTAAAGTGACCGTTGAAAAAAGGAGAGGCCAGATGGCCAAGAAACTGATAGGAACGTTAAAGCTGCAGATCCCTGCAGGTCAAGCAAACCCGTCCCCACCCGTTGGTCCAGCGTTGGGTCAGCGCGGAATCAATATCATGGAATTTTGTAAGGCATTCAACGCAAAAACGGGCGATATGGAGGCTGGTGCGCCGTGTCCGACGATTATTCAGTATTTTCAGGATAAGTCATTTATGATGGAAATCAAAACGCCACCTGCGTCCTACTACATCAAAAAAGCTGCGAAATTAAAATCAGGCGCTAATTTACCAGGCCGAGAAATTGCAGGCTCTGTTTCCGTCGCTCAGGTGCGTGAAATTGCCGAAGCAAAGATGCAAGATCTGAATGCCAACAGCGTTGAGGCTGCGATGCAAATAATCTTGGGTTCAGCGCGCTCAATGGGCATTGAGGTGAAGTAAAATGACAAAGTTGGGTAAAAGAAGTAGAGCGATCCGTGCTGCAGTGGCGGACAAAGTCGGTCTGAGTGTTGAAGAAGCCGTTAACTTGATCAAAGACAATGCGACAGCAAAATTCGACGAAACGATCGAAATTGCGATGAGCCTTGGTGTTGACACCCGCCATGCTGATCAGATGGTGCGTGGTGTTGTTGGGCTTCCGTTTGGAACTGGTAAAAACGTTCGCGTGGCAGTTTTTGCGCGTGACGTGAAAGCGGAAGAAGCCAAATCCGCAGGTGCTGATATCGTTGGTGCTGAAGATCTTATGCAAACCGTTCAAGGCGGCACTATCGAGTTTGATCGTTGCATCGCGACGCCGGATATGATGCCTGTTGTGGGCCGTCTTGGTAAAGTGCTTGGACCGCGTAACCTTATGCCAAACCCTAAAGTCGGCACCGTAACTATGGATGTTGCAGAGGCTGTGAAAGCTGCCAAGGGTGGGGAGGTACAGTTCAGAGCTGAAAAAGGTGGTGTCGTACATGCTGGCGTTGGTAAGGCATCTTTTGAAGCGGACAAAATTGTTGAAAACGTGCGCGCCTTCATCTCTGCTGTGGCAAAAGCAAAGCCAACAGGTGCTAAAGGTACATATATGAAAAAAATTTCTCTGAGCTCAACTATGGGTGCGGGCGTTTCTATCGACCTCGCCAACGCGTCAGAGCAATATGAATTGCGTTCAACCTGAGTGGTCAGGCTGGGCGTCAATGGCAAAGCTGTAAGGACTTTGCACTGTCCGAGACGGAGGGTGAGGGTAACCTCGTAAGTCCTTCCCGAGATGGGAAACGGGAAAAAATTCTACCGCAGTTAGTTTGTGGGTGATTTTGGCCTTGGGACCCTGAAATTGGACCCGAACGTTGCCCGGACGGGTAGCAAAATTGAGCCGGGGAGAGATCCCCAAATTTGGAGTGTAACTGTGGATAGAGCGCAAAAAGAGAAAGTAGTCGAGGAACTCGGTCAAATCTTTGAAAGCTCTGGCGTTGTGGTGGTTGCCCACTACACAGGTCTTACAGTTGCTGAAATGCAGGATCTGCGTGCTCGTGCACGTGGCGCAGATTGTGCTGTTCGTGTTGCGAAAAATAGGCTCGCCAAAATCGCTCTGCAGGGTAAGCCATGCGTAGGCATGTCTGACCTTTTGGAGGGAATGACTGTTTTAACCTATTCTGAAGACCCGGTGGCAGCAGCCAAAGTGTCTGAGGACTTTGCCAAAGAGAATTTGAAATTCGAAATTCTTGGTGGTGCAATGGGTGAAAACATTCTTGACCGTGCCGGCGTTGAAGTCGTCTCTAAAATGCCATCCCGTGAAGAGCTTATTGCATCTATCGCGGGCTGTCTTGAGGCATCTGCTTCGAATATTGCCGGCGCAATTGGCGCACCTGCTTCAAACATCGCGGGCATTTTGTCGACAATTGAAGACAAGGCGGCTGCATAGAGCAAATGAAGAACTGTGTGGGGTGTAAACCTTACGTTGGAACACAAACTTAATACGGGAAGAGTCGCAAATGGCTGATCTAAAAAAAATGGCAGAAGAGATCGTAGGTCTTACGCTGCTTGAAGCACAAGAACTGAAAACTATTTTGAAAGAAGAGTACGGAATTGAACCAGCCACTGGTGGCGCTGTCATGATGGCAGGCCCAGCAGGTAGTGAGGCTGGCGGCGGTGCTGCTGAAGAGCAGTCTGAATTTGATGTAATCCTGAAAAGTGCGGGTGCATCAAAAATCAACGTCATTAAGGAAGTACGCGCAATCACAGGCCTTGGCCTTAAGGAAGCCAAAGAATTGGTTGACGCCGGTGGCAAAGCTGTAAAAGAAGGCGTGGACAAGGCAGAGGCGGAAGATATCAAGAGCAAGCTTGAATCAGCTGGCGCAGAAGTGGAACTTAAGTAATCACGTCTTTTTGATCACTTGCAAAATTGAGGCTAAGAGCAGGAAACTGCTCTTGGCCCAATCTGTCTTAATGAGGCTTTTCAGAAAAGCTTTCTTTGGTCAGATGAAACGGTCGGGCGGCTTTCGTCGGGAAGAAAGCCAGGAATTGATCAGATTTGACTGTCTCTTAAGGGGGCGCGCCCGGTACCCGACGGTGCGCGCAACTGATGAGAAAATGAAAGGTGATATTGACCATGGCTCAAAGCTTTATTGGCCAAAAACGTCCACGCAGATATTATGGTAAAATTCGCGAAGTTCTGGATATGCCGAATCTGATTGAGGTTCAAAAATCGTCCTATGATCTGTTTTTGCAGTCAGGTGATACGCCTGCGCCGATGGATGGAGAAGGAATTAAAGGTGTTTTTCAGTCAGTCTTTCCGATTAAAGATTTTAACGAAACGTCTGTCTTGGAATTTGTTGGTTATGAACTAGAAAAGCCAAAATATGACGTAGAAGAATGTCAACAACGCGACATGACATATAGCGCGCCACTTAAAGTGACATTACGACTGATTGTTTTTGATATCGACGAAGACACCGGTGCAAAGTCTGTAAAAGACATCAAGGAACAGGATGTCTTCATGGGGGACATGCCACTTATGACCCCAAACGGAACTTTTGTTGTCAACGGAACAGAACGAGTTGTTGTGTCTCAGATGCACCGTTCACCTGGGGTATTTTTTGATCACGACAAAGGTAAAACGCATAGCTCGGGTAAATTGCTTTTTGCATGTCGGATTATTCCGTATCGCGGTTCCTGGCTTGATTTTGAATTTGACGCGAAAGATGTTGTGTTTGCGCGTATTGATCGCCGCCGAAAATTGCCGGTTACCACACTTCTTTATGCTCTTGGCTT
Source organism: uncultured Alphaproteobacteria bacterium (assembly GCA_913051655.1). Taxonomy (GTDB): domain Bacteria; phylum Pseudomonadota; class Alphaproteobacteria; order Rhodobacterales; family Rhodobacteraceae; genus LFER01. The sequence goes on along the minus strand of CAJXHI010000019.1, from coordinate 46,989 downwards.
GGATCAAGAGGGCATTATGGATGCGTATTTTGATACCGTAAATTTTGCTTATCGTAAGCACGAAGGCTGGGTCACAAAATTTTTCCCTGAACGAGTTCGCGGAACGCGCCCGGTATATGATCTGATTGACGCCGCGACAGGTGAAGTGATCGCAGAAGCGGGTAAGAAAGTTACTCCGCGTGCGGTGAAAAACCTCATTGATGAAGGTAAGGTCAGCGATCTTTTAGTACCGTTTGATAATATTGTCGGGAAGTTTGCCGCAAAAGATATGATCAACGAAGAGACCGGCGCTATCTACATCGAGGCTGGTGATGAACTAACATTGGAATATGACAAAGATGGGGCAATGGTCGGCGGGACTATAAAGGATTTAATCGATGCAAGTTTTACCGATATTCCAGTGCTTGACATAGACAATGTGAATGTCGGCCCATACATCCGCAATACAATGGCGCAGGATAAAAACATGAGCCGCGAAACCGCGCTTATGGATATTTATCGCGTGATGCGTCCGGGTGAACCTCCAACGGTTGAAGCCGCTTCTGCACTCTTTGACACGCTTTTCTTTGATAGTGAACGTTACGACCTGTCGGCGGTTGGTCGTGTCAAAATGAATATGCGTCTAGCGCTTGATGCCGATGATACACAGCGCACATTGCGTAAAGAAGATATCGTCTCATGTATCAAAGCCTTGGTTGATCTGCGTGATGGCAAGGGAGAGGTTGACGATATCGACCACCTCGGAAACCGTCGAGTACGTTCTGTCGGAGAATTGATGGAAAATCAGTATCGGGTGGGTTTGTTGCGTATGGAGCGCGCGATTAAAGAGCGCATGTCATCTGTGGAAATCGACACAGTCATGCCTCAGGATCTTATAAATGCGAAACCTGCTGCAGCAGCTGTTCGCGAATTTTTTGGCTCAAGCCAACTGTCGCAATTTATGGACCAAACAAACCCATTGTCGGAAGTCACCCACAAACGGCGTCTATCTGCGCTCGGGCCGGGCGGTCTGACTAGGGAACGTGCGGGGTTTGAAGTGCGTGACGTGCACGCAACCCATTATGGTCGTATGTGCCCAATTGAAACGCCTGAGGGTCCAAACATAGGTTTGATCAACTCTTTGGCGACGTTTGCGCGGGTCAATAAATATGGATTTATCGAGACACCTTATCGGATAGTAAAGGATGCGAAAGTAACGGATGAAGTTCATTACATGTCCGCCACCGAAGAAATGCGCCATACGGTGGCGCAGGCAAATGCGCGGTTGGATGTTGAAGGCAGGTTTGAAAACGAATTGGTCAGCACGCGCCAATCTGGCGATTACACACTCGCCCCTCGCGAAAGCGTCGATCTTATTGACGTAAGCCCAAAGCAGCTTGTCTCAGTCGCAGCTTCTCTTATTCCGTTCCTTGAAAATGATGACGCAAACCGCGCATTGATGGGTTCAAACATGCAACGTCAGGCGGTACCATTGCTGCGTGCCGAAGCGCCGCTTGTCGGGACCGGTATTGAAGGCGTAGTTGCACGCGATTCTGGTTCTGCGATCATGGCCAAACGTGCCGGTGTGATCGACCAAGTGGACGCACAACGTATCGTCATTCGCGTGACCGAAGATCTTGAGATCGGTGATGCGGGCGTTGATATCTACAGCATGCGCAAATTCCAACGCTCCAACCAAAATACGTGTATTAATCAGCGCCCTTTGGTGAAAGTAGGTCAACAGGTATCCAAAGGAGAGGTGATTGCCGATGGGCCGTCAACTGACCTTGGTGAGTTGGCCTTGGGTAAAAACGTGGTCGTAGCATTTATGCCGTGGAACGGATATAACTACGAAGACTCCATTTTGATCTCAGAACGGGTTGCCCGTGACGACGTTTTCACTTCGGTGCACATTGAAGAGTTCGAAGTTTCTGCGCGTGATACGAAGCTTGGCCCCGAGGAGATCACGCGTGATATCCCCAACGTGGGTGAAGAAGCACTTCGTAACCTTGATGAAGCGGGGATCGTGTACATCGGCGCCGATGTGGAACCGGGTGATATTCTCGTTGGGAAAATTACGCCCAAAGGTGAAAGCCCGATGACACCCGAAGAAAAACTTCTGCGCGCCATTTTTGGTGAAAAAGCGTCTGACGTCCGTGATACGTCGCTGCGGGTAAAACCTGGTGATTTTGGAACCGTTGTAGAAGTTCGCGTCTTTAACCGTCACGGTGTAGAAAAAGATGAACGCGCACTTCAGATTGAGCGGGAAGAAGTCGAACGTCTGGCGCGAGACCGCGATGACGAATTGGCCATTTTGGACCGTAATATTTATGCGCGTCTGAAAACCCTGGTGATCGGCAAAAAAGCAGTCAAGGGCCCAAAGGGTGTGAGGGTCAATGCGATAATTGACGATGAGTTGCTTAGCATTTTGCCCAAAGGGCAGTGGTGGCAACTGGCTCTCGCCGATGAAGGCGATGCACAGATTGTTGAGGCGCTTCATGATCAATATGAAACACAAAAACGTACGCTTGATGCGCGTTTTGATGACAAAGTCGAAAAAGTTCGGCGTGGAGATGATCTGCCGCCAGGTGTTATGAAAATGGTCAAAGTGTTCATTGCTGTGAAGCGCAAGCTTCAGCCCGGCGATAAAATGGCTGGACGTCATGGGAACAAAGGCGTAATTTCAAAAGTTGTTCCAATGGAGGATATGCCATTCCTCTCCGACGGTACACCAGTTGATTTTTGTCTAAACCCGCTTGGTGTTCCATCGCGCATGAACGTTGGTCAGATCCTTGAAACACATATGGGCTGGGCAGCGCGTGGACTAGGCCTTCAGATTGATGATGCACTTCAGGATTATCGCCGATCCGGTGATCTTACACCAGTGCGCGAAGCCATTAAGTTGGCTTATGGTGACGAGGCTTACGGCGACGGTATCGGTGATATGTCCGAGGACGATCTGATTGAGGCTGCTGGCAATGTGGCACGCGGTGTTCCGATTGCAACGCCTGTTTTTGACGGTGCCAAAGAGGGTGATGTCAATGATGCGCTCACGCGCGCAGGATTTGACACCTCTGGTCAGTCCATTTTGTTTGACGGGCGTACTGGTGAGAAATTTAGCCGTCCAGTGACAGTTGGTGTAAAATACTTGCTTAAACTACACCACCTTGTGGACGATAAAATTCACGCACGCTCTACAGGCCCTTACAGCCTTGTCACCCAGCAACCACTTGGGGGTAAAGCACAGTTCGGTGGACAGCGTTTTGGTGAAATGGAAGTCTGGGCGCTGGAAGCATATGGTGCGGCGTATACGTTGCAGGAGATGCTCACCGTGAAATCGGATGACGTCGCAGGGCGTACGAAAGTCTATGAGTCGATTGTCAAAGGCGATGACAACTTTGAAGCTGGAGTGCCCGAAAGCTTTAACGTGCTTGTAAAAGAAGTCCGTGGTCTTGGCTTGAACATGGAACTCCTGGACGCGGAGGAAGAGCACTAGGCGCTTCGCTGAGTGGTCCCCCCTTCGTCCCTAATTTGAGGAAATCAAAATGAACCAGGAACTTACAAATAATCCCTTTAACCCAATGACCTCTCCCAAGATCTTTGATGAAATCAAGGTGTCGTTGGCAAGTCCAGAACGAATTTTGTCATGGTCTTTCGGCGAAATTAAAAAGCCTGAAACGATCAATTACCGTACGTTCAAACCGGAACGTGACGGGCTGTTCTGTGCCCGTATTTTTGGCCCGACAAAAGATTATGAATGCCTTTGTGGTAAATATAAGCGGATGAAATATCGCGGTGTTGTTTGCGAAAAATGCGGTGTCGAAGTTACACTTCAAAAAGTACGCCGTGAGCGTATGGGCCACATCGAATTAGCCTCACCTGTCGCGCATATTTGGTTTTTGAAATCGCTTCCGTCCCGCATTGGTTTGATGCTTGATATGACCTTGCGCGATTTGGAACGAGTGCTTTATTTTGAAAACTATGTGGTGATCGAACCCGGGCTCACTGATTTGAGCTATGGTCAGATGATGAGCGAAGAAGAATATATGGATGCGCAAGATACCTATGGCATGGATGCCTTTACTGCCAACATCGGTGCTGAGGCAATTCGTGAAATGCTTGCTGCAATTGATCTCGAGACAGAGGCAGAACAACTGCGAGCTGAATTGAAAGAAGCCACAGGTGAACTGAAGCCGAAGAAAATCATAAAGCGGCTTAAAGTTGTTGAAAGCTTTTTGGAGTCTGGCAACAGGCCTGAGTGGATGATCCTGACCGTTGTGCCTGTTATTCCGCCAGAGCTACGACCATTAGTCCCACTGGATGGAGGGCGTTTTGCGACCTCTGATCTGAACGATCTTTATCGTCGTGTGATCAACCGTAATAACCGTCTTAAGAGGCTTATCGAATTACGTGCCCCAGATATTATTGTTCGCAACGAAAAGCGGATGCTGCAAGAATCGGTTGATGCATTATTTGACAACGGTCGTCGGGGCCGTGTGATAACCGGCGCGAATAAACGTCCTTTGAAATCGCTTTCCGACATGCTCAAAGGGAAACAGGGTCGTTTCCGTCAGAACCTTTTGGGTAAACGGGTCGATTTTTCCGGCCGCTCTGTGATTGTGACGGGACCTGAGTTGAAACTGCATCAATGTGGTTTACCCAAGAAGATGGCTCTCGAACTTTTCAAACCATTTATTTACAGTCGATTGGAAGCCAAGGGTCTTTCCAGCACAGTGAAGCAGGCGAAAAAATTGGTTGAAAAAGAGCGTCCTGAAGTGTGGGATATCTTGGATGAGGTGATACGGGAACATCCTGTTATGCTGAACCGTGCACCCACTTTGCATCGTTTGGGCATTCAGGCCTTTGAGCCGGTTCTGATCGAAGGCAAGGCGATCCAGCTTCATCCGCTGGTTTGTTCTGCGTTTAACGCAGATTTTGATGGTGACCAGATGGCGGTGCACGTACCGTTAAGCCTTGAAGCGCAACTTGAAGCCCGCGTGCTGATGATGTCCACCAATAACGTCCTGTCCCCTGCAAACGGTGCGCCGATCATTGTTCCGTCGCAGGATATGATTCTTGGTATTTACTACACCACGATTATGCGCGACGGAATGATAGGCGAAGGCATGACCTTTGGTTCTATCGAAGAGGTGCAATACGCTCTTGATAGTGGTCATGTGCATTTGCATGCGAAAATCAACGCCCGTGTGCCGCAAATTGATGAACATGGCAGCGAAGTGAACCAGCGCTTTGAAACGACGCCGGGTCGCGTTTTGCTTGGTGCGCTGCTTCCGAAAAATTCTAAGGCGCCGTTTGACCTAGTAAACAATCTGCTTCGAAAAAAGGACGTCCAGCGGGTGATTGATACGGTCTATCGGTACTGTGGTCAGAAGGAATCCGTCATATTCTGTGATCAGATCATGTCCATGGGTTTTCGCGAAGCCTTTAAGGCAGGTATTTCTTTTGGCAAAGACGATATGGTGGTGCCAGAGGATAAATGGGGCATTGTAGATAGTACACGCGATCAGGTTAAAGGATTTGAACAGCAATATATGGACGGCCTTATCACTCAGGGCGAAAAATACAACAAAGTCGTTGATGCTTGGTCGAAATGTAATGACAAAGTAACCGACGCCATGATGAACACAATATCGGCTCCCAAAACGGATGATGTTGGTGCTGAATTGGAACCCAACAGCGTCTATATGATGGCTCATTCTGGTGCAAGGGGATCTGTTACACAGATGAAACAGCTCGGCGGGATGCGTGGACTGATGTCCAAACCAAATGGGGACATCATTGAAACACCAATCATATCAAACTTCAAAGAGGGTTTGACAGTTCTTGAGTATTTTAATTCAACACATGGTGCACGCAAAGGACTCTCTGATACGGCGCTTAAAACAGCGAACTCTGGATACCTCACCCGCCGTCTGGTGGATGTGGCACAAGATTGTATCGTTAGGATGCGCGATTGTGGTACGGAAAACGCAATCCTAGCTGAAATTTCTGTTAGCGATGGGGAAGTTGTGTCGTCACTTGCTGAACGGATCTTGGGCCGTGTTGCGGCAGAAGATATTCTACGCCCCGGTGCTGACGAGGTGATTGTCGCTAAAGGTGACTTAATTGACGAATTGATGGCGGATGCGATTGAGGCTGCTGGTATTCAATCCACACGTATCCGCAGCCCGCTTACCTGTGAAGCAGAAGAGGGCGTCTGTTCGATGTGCTATGGTCGTGACCTTGCGCGTGGAACCACCGTTAATATCGGCGAAGCTGTGGGGATCATCGCGGCGCAGTCTATCGGTGAACCTGGCACTCAGCTAACTATGCGTACCTTCCACATTGGTGGGGTTGCACAAGGTGGACAGCAGTCCTTTCTTGAAGCGAGTCAAGAAGGCATCATTGCGTTCGAAAACGCCAACACATTACAAAATGTGAATGGTGAAACGCTTGTTATGGGCCGTAACATGAAGCTACGAATAGTAGATGAACACAATGAAGAACGCGCAAGCCATAAACTGGGTTATGGATCAAAACTCTTCGTCACTGAAAAGGCGAAGGTTGCTCGTGGTGACAAGCTTTTTGAATGGGACCCATATACGCTTCCGATCATCGCGGAAAAGAGCGCAACGGTTAAATACGTCGATTTGGTGAGCGGTATTGCCTTGCGAGATGAAACTGACGATGCAACTGGCATGACACAGAAAATCGTCACAGACTGGCGCGCGGCGCCGAAAGGAAACGAGTTGAAGCCGGAGATTATTTTGGTCGATGACGCTGGTGAACCTGTGCGTGGCGAAAACGGCAATCCGATAACCTACCCGATGTCTGTGGATGCGATCTTGTCAGTTGAAGACGGCCAAAACATTGCTGCCGGTGACGTTGTCGCGCGTATCCCGCGTGAAGGCGCAAAAACCAAGGACATAACGGGTGGTCTGCCGCGCGTTGCTGAACTATTTGAAGCTCGTCGGCCGAAAGATCACGCGATCATTGCGGAAGTGGACGGCTATGTGCGCTTTGGTCGGGACTATAAGAACAAGCGCCGCATCAGCATTGAACCTTCAGATGAAGACTTGGAGCCAGTGGAATATATGGTGCCGAAAGGCAAACATATTCCTGTGGTCGAGGGCGACTTTGTTCAAAAGGGTGATTACATCATGGATGGTAACCCAGCGCCGCATGATATTTTGGCAATTATGGGGATCGAAGCGCTTGCTAATTATATGATCAACGAAGTTCAGGATGTTTACCGTTTGCAAGGTGTGAAGATCAATGACAAGCACATAGAAGTGATCGTACGCCAAATGCTGCAGAAATGGGAAATTTCCGAAAGTGGCGACACCACGCTCCTAAAAGGTGAACATGTCGACAAGGCAGAATTTGACGCAGCGAATGAGAAGGCGATTGCCAAAGGGGGGCGGTCCGCACAAGGTGAACCGATCCTTTTGGGGATTACCAAGGCGTCGCTGCAGACACGTTCTTTTATCTCTGCCGCATCATTCCAAGAAACAACAAGGGTCCTTACCGAAGCGTCTGTTCAAGGTAAGAGAGACAAACTTGTCGGTCTTAAAGAGAATGTGATCGTTGGTCGACTTATTCCTGCAGGGACAGGTGGTGCCACACAACGTGTTCGTCGTATTGCCGGCGAACGTGATAATGTGGTTATCGAGGCCCGCCGCGAAGAAGCAGAAGCTGCCGCAGCTTTGGCAGCACCTGACGCAGGGGTGTTTTCAACAAAGGACGGCAGTGATGAAAACCTTGTCGATCTTCCCAGAAACGATTGATTTTATTGGTATTAACTTAAAAAACCCGGCTGAGTGCCGGGTTTTTTATTTAAGTCTGTCACTCTCAAAAATTTCATATAATTTGATGATACGTGAAAATACGATTATCTTTATTGTTTAAGTTTAGTTGATTTTACCTATTAAGTAATAACGTTTCTGCTTTGCTTATGAAAGGTGGCTTTATTTATCGATCTTTTGAGGCGTTTTAAATGATTGGGACGTCCATCAAATGACGTTTAAGGTAAACCATTGGCCTTGATACGTACGTGGTCTGTCAAGTTTCGGCGTATTGCAACTTGCTGACTTAGTCTCTGTGCAAACCGCTCGCTGCCAGATAAGTAGGAAGCGCTGAATCCTCTTGAATTATCGGGATACTACATTGGAAAGTTTCCCAGTGCTCTTTTTATGATGGCAAGTATGGCCGCCTTTGTCTTGAATGATGCGAAGGTAAAATTGCTAACGGAGCACTAGACTGTTTTTCAAATGATGTTCCGCCGTGGAAATTTGCCGGTCATATTCGACGCGGGATTGTATCAGTAATTCAGTGCGTCGATTTTCACACATGTTCAATAACTTGGATCGGTGGAATATCTGCTGTGCGCGTGCTTCGGCAGTCTCTGATCTCTTGTGGCATACTGTCTGTTGTCGGTATTGCAAGGGTGAAACTGGGATTAATTTGAGCACGTATGTTGGATTTGTAAGTGTTTCTAGTCAGTTGAGACTTACTTGTTTGAGTGTTAGTATTTTTAAAACTAGGCACAACTTTCCACTAGATTTTTGTATTCTCGCTGAAAACCACGCCAACGAGATAAGAAAATCGGCATATGCCGATTACTCGGATTATAACGAGCTTGATTGTCTGCTCTGCCTTACATCGTACATATTGGCGCATAATGATGAAAGTGGGGATGGGGGAAACTGGTATATTTGATGTTAAATAGAATGCGCGCACACGCTGTTGACAAGTCAATCGACTCCCCCTATACGCTCGCTATCTCGTCAATGGCAAACATTTACGATCTCAGAAATAAAATGGTCACGATCCAGGCGACGCCTCGATCCTCTGTAAACCAGCCGCGTCGTTCCGCAGGACAGGAACGCCTGCGGTGTTTTTGCTTTGCCTTTTGGTGAGGCGTTTAAAAGTAACGTGCAACACCTGCTTTTGCACCTTTATGTTAATGAGCGAACGGGGAATAACCGGAATGCCAACGATTCAGCAGCTGATCCGCAAGCCGCGGCAGCCAAAAGTGAAAAGATCTAAATCGATGCACTTGCAGGAATGCCCGCAAAAACGCGGCGTCTGCACCCGTGTTTACACAACGACACCAAAGAAACCGAACTCTGCAATGCGTAAAGTAGCCAAGGTGCGCCTAACAAATGGCTTTGAAGTCATCAGCTACATCCCAGGCGAAAAGCACAACCTTCAGGAGCACTCTGTGGTTTTGATCCGTGGTGGCCGTGTTAAAGACCTTCCTGGAGTTCGTTATCACATTCTTCGCGGTGTTCTTGATACGCAGGGCGTGAAAGACCGTAAGCAGCGTCGCTCAAAATATGGCGCGAAGCGTCCTAAGTAAGAGGTAGAGACATGTCCCGCCGTCACTCAGCTGAGAAGCGTGAAATATTGCCCGACGCCAAATACGGTGATCGAGTTCTTTCGAAATTTATGAACAACCTGATGATCGACGGAAAAAAATCCGTCGCTGAAGGAATTGTTTACAATGCCTTGGACCGTGTTGAGAATAAGGTCAAAAGAGCCCCCGTAGAAGTGTTCCACGAGGCACTAGACAACATTAAACCATCTGTAGAAGTCCGCTCACGTCGTGTAGGTGGTGCGACTTATCAAGTACCTGTCGAGGTGCGTCCAGAGCGTCGCGAAGCTTTGGCGATACGTTGGTTGATCAACGCTTCACGCGGTCGCAACGAAAACACGATGGAAGAACGTCTTGCTGCTGAACTTTTGGATGCTGTGAATTCTCGCGGGTCCGCGGTTAAGAAACGGGAAGACACGCACAAGATGGCCGACGCGAACAAAGCATTCAGCCATTATCGCTGGTAAGTCACATATAGGGCAGCATACATATGGCACGCGAGTATAACTTGAAAGAATATCGCAACTTCGGTATTATGGCACATATTGATGCAGGTAAAACGACCTGCTCAGAGCGTATCCTATATTATACCGGAAAATCTCACAACATAGGCGAAGTGCACGACGGTGCGGCGACGATGGACTGGATGGAGCAGGAACAAGAGCGTGGTATTACCATTACGTCGGCTGCGACCACGACCTTTTGGGAGCGCACAGAGGACGGACACGAGGCGCAGACTCCAAAGCATCGTTTGAATATCATCGACACCCCTGGTCATGTGGACTTCACGATCGAAGTAGAACGTTCTCTGGCTGTTCTTGACGGGGCAGTTGCGGTTCTTGATGCGAACGCGGGTGTTGAACCGCAAACTGAAACTGTATGGCGTCAGGCCGATCGCTATAAAGTGCCGCGCATCGTTTTTGTTAACAAGATGGACAAAATTGGCGCAGATTTTTTTAATTGCGTCCAGATGATTGAAGACCGTACTGGCGCAACGCCAGCGCCAATTCAAATTCCAATTGGTGCTGAAAACGAACTCGAAGGGATCGTTGATCTCGTCACTATGGAAGAGTGGGTTTGGGCTGGAGAAGACCTTGGCGCCACATGGGAGCGTCGACCAATACGCGACAGCCTCAAGGCAACTGCCGACGAATGGCGCGCAAAGCTAATCGAAACAGCCGTCGAAATGGATGACGATGCGATGATGGCATACCTTGAAGGGGAGGAGCCGCATCTCGATACATTGCGCAGTTTGATCCGTAAGGGTACCCTTGAAATTAAATTCATCCCAGTTCTCTGCGGCTCCGCGTTTAAGAACAAGGGTGTGCAACCCCTTTTGAACGCTGTGATTGATTATCTGCCAAGTCCGTTAGATGTGGTAGACTATATGGGCTTTAAGCCGGGCGATGAAATGGAAACACGTGATGTGGCGCGCCGTGCCGACGACGTAATGCCGTTTTCCGGCCTTGCTTTTAAAATTATGAATGACCCGTTCGTTGGTTCTTTGACATTCACCCGTATCTACTCTGGCACTATGAACAAAGGTGACAGCGTGCTGAACTCCACGAAAGGTAAGAAAGAGCGCATCGGTCGTATGATGATGATGCATTCCAACAATCGTGAAGAGATTGACGAAGCATTCGCGGGTGATATTATCGCATTGGCAGGTTTGAAAGACACTACAACGGGAGACACCCTTTGTGATACAAAAGAGCCTGTCATCCTGGAAACAATGACTTTTCCTGATCCGGTTATTGAGATCGCGGTTGAGCCAAAAACAAAGAATGATCAAGAAAAAATGTCGCAGGGTCTTGCGCGCCTCGCTGCAGAAGATCCCTCATTCCGTGTTGAAACCGATCTTGAAAGTGGTCAGACGATTATGAAAGGCATGGGCGAACTCCACCTTGACATTCTTGTGGATCGTCTGAAACGGGAGTTTAAGGTTGAAGCCAATATTGGTGCGCCGCAGGTGGCATACCGTGAAACGATCGGACATGAGGTCGAGCATACATACACACACAAGAAACAGTCTGGGGGTTCTGGTCAGTTTGCAGAGGTCAAGTTGATTATTACACCAACTGCCCCCGGCGAAGGCTACTCTTTCGAAAGCCGTATCGTTGGTGGAGCTATTCCGAAGGAATATATACCTGGCGTTGAAAAAGGTATCCAATCTGTTATGGATAGCGGCCCTTTGGCGGGTTTCCCTGTGATCGATTTTAAAGTTTCTTTAATTGACGGTAAATTCCATGACGTGGATAGTTCGGTTCTTGCCTTTGAAATCGCGGCGCGGATGGGTATGCGTGAAGGGATGCGTAAAGCTGGCGCGAAACTTCTCGAACCAATGATGCGCGTTGAGGTGATCACTCCAGAAGAATACACCGGTAACATTATTGGTGATCTGACATCCCGTCGGGGGCAGGTACAGGGTCAGGAACCACGTGGTAACGCGATCGCAATTGATGCGTTTGTGCCTCTTGCCAATATGTTTGGTTATATCAATAACCTGCGATCAATGTCGTCTGGACGTGCACAGTTTACGATGATCTTTGATCACTATGATCCGGTGCCGCAGAACATATCAGAAGAGATTCAATCTAAATTTGCTTAACTGGAGCCGGGCTTTCGTCCGCTCAATCACAAACGTGCAGGGTTGTCCTGCCAACCGAAATTAGAGGAGGCCACCATGGCAAAGGAAAAGTTTGAGCGGAGTAAGCCGCACTGCAACATCGGAACAATTGGTCACGTTGACCATGGCAAAACGACGCTGACCGCGGCGATTACAAAGCAGTTTGGTGAATTTCAGGATTACGATCAGATTGATGCGGCACCTGAGGAAAAGGCTCGCGGGATCACTATTTCTACGGCGCATGTTGAATATGAGACAGATGCGCGTCACTACGCGCATGTGGATTGCCCGGGCCACGCTGACTATGTGAAGAACATGATCACCGGTGCGGCACAGATGGATGGTGCGATTCTGGTTGTTAATGCGGCTGATGGTCCAATGCCTCAAACTCGCGAGCACATTCTGCTTGGCCGTCAGGTGGGTATCCCTGCGATGGTTGTATTCCTGAACAAAGTGGATCAGGTAGATGACGATGAGCTTCTAGAGTTGGTTGAAATGGAAGTGCGCGAACTGCTTTCAGAGTATGATTTCCCAGGGGATGATATACCCATTGTTGCAGGGTCTGCTTTGGCGGCACTTGAGAGTCGCGATGAGTCGATTGGATCTGAAAAAATTGCTGAGCTGATGGCCGCAGTCGACGCCTACATTCCACAGCCGGATCGTGCTGTGGATCAACCTTTCCTTATGCCGATCGAGGACGTCTTTTCGATCTCAGGGCGCGGAACTGTTGTAACAGGCCGTGTGGAACGCGGCGTGATCAATGTGGGCGATGAAATCGAAATTGTTGGCATCAAAGACACGCAGAAAACCACCTGCACAGGTGTTGAAATGTTCCGAAAACTGCTTGACCGCGGCGAAGCAGGTGACAACATTGGTGCGCTTCTGCGCGGTGTTGACCGTGAAGCGGTTGAGCGTGGTCAGGTTCTCTGTAAGCCCGGTTCCGTGACGCCACATACGAAATTCGAAGCCGAAGCATATATTCTGACCAAGGAAGAAGGTGGGCGTCACACACCATTTTTTGCCAACTACCGTCCACAGTTCTACTTCCGTACAACGGATGTGACAGGCACAGTGAACTTGCCATCTGGAACGGAAATGGTGATGCCTGGAGACAACTTGAAGTTTGAAGTTGAACTGATCGCTCCCATTGCGATGGAAGAGAAACTTCGTTTCGCCATTCGCGAAGGCGGTCGCACCGTTGGATCAGGCGTCGTCTCCAAGATCATCGAATAAATGGGTTTGTCTGCTGAAGCGGGTGACAGAATTGGGGCGCAGAGATGCGCACCCTTTAAAGGGTTCGAAGAAGAAGGCAGATCCTCTGCTTTGCTCCTCTCAACTCCAACGCCGAACAAAAGGCTAAAAAAATGCAAAGTCAGAATATTCGTATCCGGCTCAAAGCGTTTGACTACCGCGTGTTGGATGCCAGCACATTGGAAATCGTCAATACTGCGAAACGTACGGGTGCTTCAGTGCGCGGTCCGATCCCGCTGCCTAATAAAATCGAAAAGTTCACCGTTTTGCGTGGTCCTCACGTGAACAAGAAATCGCGCGATCAGTTCGAAATTCGCACACACAAACGTCTTTTGGACATTGTTGATCCCACCCCCCAAACCGTTGATGCTTTGATGAAGCTCGACCTTGCGGCGGGTGTTGACGTACAGATTTCAGTGTAAGGAGCAAACCACATGCGCTCTGGAATCATTGCGAAAAAAGTCGGTATGACGCGGCTTTTCATGGAGGATGGGCAACAGATTCCTGTAACCGTTCTTCAGATGGATAATCTTCAGGTAGTCGCCCAGCGTACATTGGATGCGCATGGGTATTCAGCTGTTCAGCTGGGCACTGGGACAATTAAGGCCAAAAACGTTTCCAATCCCCTGCGTGGGCAATTTGCAGCGGCAAAGGTAGAACCAAAGCGCAAGGTTGCTGAGTTCCGAGTTGCTCCTGAAAACCTGATCGACGTAGGTTCGGAAATCACTGCTGACCATTATATCGAAGGTCAATTTGTCGATGTCTCTGGTACGTCGGTCGGTAAAGGCTTCGCTGGTGCAATGAAGCGTCATAACTTTGGTGGTTTACGTGCATCGCATGGTGTCTCTATCAGTCATCGCTCACACGGCTCTACAGGTCAGTGTCAAGGACCGGGTAAGGTATTCAAGGGCAAAAAAATGGCGGGTCATATGGGTGCAGTTCGTGTTACAACGCAAAACCTGCAGGTTGTAAAAACCGACGCCGATCGAGGACTGATCATGATCAAAGGGGCTGTTCCCGGATCAAAGGGCGGTTGGGTAACTGTGAAAGACGCGGCCAAGAAACCACGCCACGGTGATGCACCATTGCCCGCGGCGCTACGTTTAACTGAGGCACCTGTGCAAGACGCACCTGCCGCTGCGGAAGGGAATGGAGCATGAAACTTGATGTGATCAATCTCGATGGCAGCAATGCCGGTAGTCTTGAACTGGGTGATGATGTCTTTGGCCTTGAACCACGTGCAGATATTCTTCACCGCGTAGTTCGTTGGCAGCGCAACAATGCACAAGCCGGTACTCACAAAGTCAAAACACGCCGTGAGACGAACTATTCTACAAAGAAAATTTACCGCCAAAAGGGTACTGGTGGCGCACGTCATGGCGACCGTAATGCACCGATCTTCCGTAAAGGTGGCGTATACAAAGGTCCGACACCCCGCAGTCACGGTCACGAGCTTCCTAAAAAGGTTCGCAAACTTGGCCTGAAGTTGGCGTTGTCTGCAAAAGCGAAAGCAGGATCGCTTGTAATTATCGATAACACTGCGTCTGATGGCAAAACAACGGCGCTGGCCAAACAGGTGAAAAACCTTGGCTGGAAACGTGCCTTAGTCATTGATGGTGCATCTGTGAACGAACATTTCGTACGCGCCGCACGCAATATCGACGGGCTTGATGTTTTGCCATCAATGGGTGCAAATGTCTTTGACATCCTGAAACGTGATACGCTTATCATTACCAAAGCGGGCGTTGAAGCATTGGAGGCTCGTTTGAAATGAGTGCAAAAGCTGAACATTACGACATAATCCGCAAGCCGGTTATAACGGAAAAGGCAACGCTCGCATCTGAAAACGGCGCCGTTGTATTTGAAGTTGCCCATAACAGCAACAAACCCCAAATCAAAGAGGCGGTAGAAGTGCTCTTTGGTGTAAAAGTCAAAGCAGTAAACACGGTTATCACCAAAGGTAAAACTAAACGATTCCGCGGTATCAAAGGCACGCGGAAAGATGTGAAAAAGGCCTATGTTACGTTGGAAGAGGGCAATTCGATCGACGTTACCACTGGTCTTTGATTGCACTTTTGATGGGGTCTAGAAAACTCCGCTTAATTGCGGGGTTTTTATTTTAAATGCTGAGTAAGTAGAATAATTTCAGGCAGTTTTCTTGATTGATCTAACGTGAGGTATCCATTTGGCTATTTTTCTGACCGAAATCGATAGAAATTATCTTAGAATTCAGGGTTGTTCAGAATTCAATTTTACAGCTCTTGATCTTTCCAAGACTGTCTGTTATCGCGTTTCCTCTATCCTTCATGTGAAGGATATAACATAGGGCGGAGAACCGCCCGTTTGCTAACGGAAGACAGAAAGCATGGCACTTAAGTCGTATAAGCCAACGACGCCGGGCCAGCGAGGACTGGTGCTGATCGACCGTTCGGAGCTTTGGAAAGGACGTCCCGTCAAATCCCTAACTGAGGGTTTGACAAAGTCGGGCGGACGGAACAATACCGGACGGATTACATCACGCCGTCGCGGTGGTGGGGCAAAACGCCTTTACCGGATCGTTGATTTTAGAAGAAATAAATTTGATACCCCTGCAACTGTTGAGCGGATCGAATACGACCCCAATAGGTCGGCCTTTATCGCTCTTTTGAAGTACGAGGATGGAGAGAAAGCCTATATCATCGCGCCACAGCGTTTGCGCGTAGGTGATAGTGTGATATCGGGTCAAAAAATGGACATTAAACCCGGCAATGCGATGCCGTTTTCCGGCATGCCCATTGGGACAATCGTCCACAATATCGAGTTGAAACCTGGTAAGGGTGGTCAGATTGCACGCGCCGCTGGCACTTATGCTCAATTTATTGGTCGCGATGGTGGCTATGCGCAGTTGCGTCTGAGTTCCGGTGAAGTGCGCATGGTGCGTCAGGAATGCATGGCCACCGTTGGTGCTGTGTCCAACCCAGATAACTCAAACCAGAACTTTGGTAAGGCGGGTCGCAACCGTCACAAGGGCATTCGTCCCTCTGTGCGTGGTGTGGTGATGAACCCAATTGATCACCCTCATGGTGGGGGTGAAGGCCGGACCTCAGGCGGTCGTCATCCTGTCACACCATGGGGTAAACCAACCAAAGGGAAACGGACCCGCAACAAGAACAAAGCGTCACAAAAGCTGATCATCCGCTCGCGTCACGCCAAAAAGAAGGGGCGTTAATAGATGAGCCGCTCTGTATGGAAAGGTCCATTCGTCGATTCCTATGTGCTGAAAAAAGCTGAGGCATCACGTGAAAGTGGGCGCAATGAAGTAATCAAGATCTGGTCACGCCGTTCCACCATTCTTCCTCAATTTGTCGGTTTGACTTTCGGCGTTTACAATGGCCGCAAACATATTCCTGTCACTGTCAGCGAAGAAATGATTGGTCAGAAGTTTGGGGAATATTCACCGACTCGCACATACTACGGTCACGGTGCGGACAAAAAAGCGAAGCGGAAGTAAGCCATGGGTAAAGATAAAAATCCCCGCCGCGTGGCAGAGAATGAAGCAATGGCAAAACTGCGCATGCTTCGGACATCCCCGCAAAAGTTGAATTTGGTCGCAGCTATGATTCGCGGGAAAAAGGTTGATCGGGCTTTGAACGAACTCACTTTTTCCAAGAAACGGATCGCAATTGATGTGCGTAAGTGTTTGCAGAGTGCGATTGCCAATGCTGAAAATAATCACAATCTGGACGTTGATGAACTAGTTGTAACAGAGGCCTACGTAGGCAAAAACCTGACGCTGAAACGTGGTCGTCCACGTGCCCGTGGTCGGTTTGGCCGCATTCTGAAGCCATTTTCAGAATTGACAATCAAATTACGTCAAGTAGAGGAGCAAGCCTAATGGGACAAAAGGTAAATCCAATTGGCATGCGCCTTCAGGTTAACCGTACTTGGGATAGCCGCTGGTTCGCCGTTTCTAAAGATTATGGTGATCTGTTGCTTGAAGACCTGCGTATGCGTGATTTTATCCGCAAAGAATGTGCACAATCTGGCGTAGCACGTGTTATCATTGAGCGTCCGCACAAAAAGTGTCGGGTTACGATACACACAGCGCGTCCCGGTGTTATTATCGGCAAAAAAGGCGCTGATATCGAGACCTTGCGCAAGAAACTTGCTGCTATCACCGATTCTGAGCTTCACCTCAATATCGTTGAAGTACGCAAACCAGAGCTTGATGCGCAGTTAGTTGGCGAAAGCATCGCGCAGCAGCTTGAGCGTCGTGTCTCTTTCCGTCGCGCTATGAAGCGTGCTGTACAAAACGCAATGCGTATGGGGGCCTTGGGTATCCGTGTGAACGTAGCGGGTCGTCTTGGTGGTGCAGAGATTGCACGAACGGAATGGACGCACGAAGGTCGCGTGCCTTTGCACACCCTGCGTGCAGACATCGACTACGCTAATGTTGAGGCGTCGACACCTTATGGGATTATTGGGATTAAGGTCTGGATCTACAAAGGGGATATAATGGAACATGATCCTCAGGCCCGTGACCGCAAAGCTCAAGAGCTTCAGGATGGTCCTGCACCGCGCGGCGCAGCGGCACGTCGCTAAGGAGAGATAGAGATGCTTCAACCAAAGCGTACAAAATTCCGCAAACTGCACAAAGGTCGGATTAAAGGTCTTGCCAAAGGTGGTTCGGATCTGAACTTTGGGTCTTATGGCCTGAAGGCGACACAGCCCGAGCGCGTCACAGCGCGTCAGATTGAAGCCGCCCGTCGTGCCATGACGCGTCACATGAAACGCCAAGGCCGTGTTTGGATCCGTATCTTTCCTGATACACCCGTGACTTCTAAACCAACTGAGGTTCGGATGGGTAAGGGTAAAGGTTCCGTCGACTTCTGGGCCTGCAAAGTAAAACCCGGTCGCGTGATGTTCGAAATTGACGGGGTCAATGACGACATTGCACGCGAGGCGTTACGCTTGGCAGCAATGAAACTGCCCATTAAGACCCGCGTTGTGGTTCGGGAAGACTGGTAAGGTTTTATTTAAAAGAACGGGAAAAGCCCTCGTATCGGCGGAGGCTTTTTTCATTATCCCCAGCGGTAATTGAAACTTACAGAGATACGTTCCTTTTTGGACATATTCATCGGAACCTCATGGCGCAGCCAGCTTTCCCAAAGGATCACATCACCCACTTGGGGTGAAGCGTATATAAATGGTTTTAAGCAGCCTCGAGCATTTTTGCGCCTCGGGGGTGCAGCCATCATTTGGGGCAGGCGCGGGTCTTCGAAACGGATAGCGCTCGTGCCTTCGGGCATAGCAATGTAGGTTGTGCCCGAGATCACAGAATGGGGATGGATATGACCTGAATGCGCTCCTCCCTCAGGTAGAATGTTGATCCAGAGGTCATCTAACGTTATAGCTTTGTCTCCCAAGTCCCAATCCAGCTCTTTGACAAATTGCTCCATATGCTTGTACAACACTTTTTCTAGCGCTGCAAAAACAGGAAAACGCCAGCCGAGGTCTGTTAAAGAGGCATAGCTTGTATAGCCCGGATACCCATTTTCCTCACACCAAGTCTGACCTGCCTCATCATCCATTGCAATGGACCAGCACGACCGTTCGATATCCCCCAAATCAATATCAGCCTGCGAAGTGAGGGGTGCGTGATAGAGCGGGGTTGCAAATACTGTCTTTATTTTTGTCATAGTTCCTCTTAAGAAATTTTCACTCCTCTTACCAGTGCCCATCAGACGCCTTGATCATGACATATGATTTATACAGGTTGGGGGTTGCTTTTCTTGATTGCCTCAAATAGAACGCAAAATCTAACGCTCTTCTCATCGAATCGGAGCGAATTTTATTAGTCCCACGGGAATTTGGGTAACCGCAAGGGCCGACCCGTGTATGAAAAGGTAAAGTGAATGAACGCCTCTGATTTGCGCGATAAAACGCCTGACCAGCTACGTGATGAACTAGCAAACCTAAAGAAAGAGTCTTTTAACCTGCGATTTCAGCAGGCCACAGGGCAGCTCGAAAACACTGCACGTATGGGGGCCGTAAAGCGTGACACGGCCCGTGTGAAAACAGTGTTGAACGAAAAAGCCGCATCAGTCGAAGAATAAGGACGTCACAAAATGCCAAAACGAATCCTTCAAGGTGTTGTGACCAGCGATAAAAACGAACAAACAGTGACGGTCTCAGTAGAACGTCGCTTCAAGCATCCTGTAATGCAAAAAACCATTCGTAAGTCCAAAAAGTATCGGGCACACGATGAAAAAAATTCTTTCAAGGTCGGAGACAGTGTTCGCATAATTGAATGCGCTCCAAAATCGAAAACAAAACGCTGGGAGGTTCTTGAAGCATAAGTTTCAAGCGCATTCAGTTTAATCGAAACCCTGGGGAACAGGTAGAAATACCCTCCAAAGGTCGGGAGAAACCAAATGATCCAGATGCAAACGAATCTGGATGTTGCTGATAACTCTGGCGCGCGCCGAGTACAGTGCATCAAGGTGCTTGGTGGTTCCAAGCGAAAATATGCTTCTGTTGGCGACGTGATCGTCGTTTCCGTCAAAGAGGCGATCCCTCGCGGGCGCGTTAAAAAGGGTGATGTGCGTAAAGCGGTCGTTGTTCGCACTGCAAAAGAGGTTCGTCGTGAGGACGGAACAGCTATTCGTTTCGACACCAACGCGGCAGTTATCCTCAATAACACCGGTGAGCCTATTGGAACACGTATTTTTGGCCCTGTGGTGCGAGAACTTCGCGCAAAGAACTTTATGAAAATTATTTCTCTTGCTCCGGAGGTGCTCTGATGGCTGCAAAGTTGCGAAAAGGTGACAAGGTTGTCGTTCTTGCTGGCAAAGATAAGGGCAAAGAGGGAGTTATCGCCTCCGTCGATCCAAAAACGAGCAAAGCTGTCGTTGATGGTGTCAACATGGCGATCCGTCATTCAAAGCAGACGCAAGCGTCTCAGGGTGGTCGTTTGCCCAAAGCAATGCCAATCGACTTATCAAATCTCGCCGTGCTGGATTTAAACGGTAAAGCGACGCGCGTCGGTTTTCGGTTCGATGAAGGCAAAAAGGTACGTTTTGCCAAAACTACAGGAGATGTGATCGATGCTTGATACCTCAGGATACAAGCCACGTCTTCGCACGATCTATGATGAAAACATCCGCGATGCATTAAAAGAAGAGTTCGGATATAGAAATGATATGCAAATCCCGCGTCTTGAGAAAATTGTTTTAAATATCGGCGCAGGTCGCGAAGCGGTGAAAGACAGCAAAAAGGCCAAATCAGCCCAGGTGGATCTGACAACAATCTCAGGTCAGCACGCGGTGGTTACGCGAGCCAAAAAATCTATTGCTGGCTTTAGGGTACGAGAAGATATGCCACTTGGAGCGAAAGCGACGCTGCGCGGCGCAAGAATGTATGAATTCTTGGACCGTTTGATTACAGTCGCAATGCCACGTATTCGCGACTTTCGTGGCGTTTCTGGCAAAAGCTTTGACGGGCTCGGAAATTATGCATTTGGTATCAAGGAGCACATTGTATTCCCTGAGATTGATTTTGACAAAGTCGACGAAGTCTGGGGACTGGATATTGTTATTGCAACTACTGCTGATAACGATGCGGAAGCCAAGGCGCTGTTGAAAGCTTTCAACATGCCCTTTAACAGCTGATCTGCGAAGAGGATAAAGACATGGCTAAAAAAGCAATGATCGAACGCGAGAAAAAGCGCCAGCGGCTTGTGGAAAAATACGCTGTCAAGCGCGCTGAGCTCAAAGAAATAGCAAAAGACGAGAATCTTTCTATGGAAGAACGGTTTAAAGCGCGTCTGAAATTGGCGAAATTGCCACGAAACAGCGCAGGTGTCCGAGTACACAACCGCTGCCAGCTTACGGGACGCCCTCATGCATATTACCGTAAGCTGAAAATTTCGCGGATTGCATTGCGTGAATTGGGATCTGCTGGGCAATTGCCTGGTATGGTCAAATCAAGCTGGTAAGGAGAGACAGGTATGAACGATCCTATCGGTGATATGTTGACTCGTATCAGAAACGCCCAGATGCGTGGGAAATCAACGGTTTCGTCCCCAGCGTCAAAACTGCGATGCTGGGTGCTTGATGTGCTTTCTGACGAAGGCTACATCCGCGGTTATGGAGAAACCATGGACGCCGCAGGCCATCCTGCCTTGGAAATAAGCCTGAAGTACTATGATGGTGATCCTGTGATACGCGAACTTAAGCGTGTCTCTAAACCTGGTCGTCGTGTGTATCTTG
This sequence comes from uncultured Alphaproteobacteria bacterium, assembly GCA_913051655.1. GTDB lineage: Bacteria > Pseudomonadota > Alphaproteobacteria > Rhodobacterales > Rhodobacteraceae > LFER01. Next base: position 25,508 of record CAJXHI010000019.1, on the reverse strand, counting down.
GTGTGCAAGATATTCCCCAAGTGCGCCAAGGTCTGGGTATTTCAATTGTATCGACGCCTCAGGGTGTAATGTCAGATGCAGCTGCACGTTCTGCCAATGTTGGCGGCGAAGTGCTCTGCACGGTTTTCTAAGGGGGATCAGATGTCTCGTATTGGTAAAAAACCGGTCACGTTGCCATCAGGTGTTAGCGGATCTTTGTCTGGCCAAACAATCGAAGTAAAAGGTCCAAAAGGCGCCCGTAGTTTTTCTGCGAGTGATGATGTTAACATAGCCATTGAAGAAGATAAAGTGTCAGTCACACCGCGCGGTAATTCAAAGCGTGCGCGTCAGCAGTGGGGCATGAGCCGCACAATGATTGCAAATTTGGTCACGGGCGTTTCTGAAGGCTTCAAAAAAGAGCTGGAAATAACTGGTGTCGGATATCGTGCTCAGATGCAAGGTAATGTGCTGAAGCTGAACTTAGGTCTCTCGCATGATGTGGATTACATTGCACCCGAGGGTATCACAATCACGGCACCGAAACAGACTGAGATTGTCGTAGAAGGCGTCGATCAGCAGGCTGTTGGTCAAGTCGCTGCAGAAATCCGCGAATGGCGCAGACCTGAGCCTTACAAAGGCAAAGGTATCCGCTACAAAGGTGAATTTATCTTCCGCAAAGCTGGTAAGAAAAAATAAGGACGCTCATTATGGCAAACAGCAAAAGACAACTGTTCTTGAAGCGCCGCTTGCGCGTCCGGAACAAACTTCGAAAGGTGAATGCAGGTCGCGTGCGTCTGTCTGTTCATCGTAGCAACAAAAATATCAGCGCTCAGTTGATTGACGATGTACGGGGCCGCACCTTGGCCGCGGCATCATCTCTAGAAAAAGACTTGGGCTTTGTTGGTAAGAATAACGTCCAAGCGGCCTCCAGAGTTGGTGCAGTTCTGGCCGATAGGGCGAAAACAGCTGGTGTTGGTGAATGTTATTTTGATCGCGGTGGGTTTCTCTTTCACGGTGGTATCAAAGCTTTGGCAGATGCGGCACGTGACGGTGGTCTGAAATTTTAAGGAGACGAGAAAATGGCTAGAGAACCAAACAACCGGGGACGGCGCGAGCGCGATGAAGCACCGGAGTTTGCCGATCGTCTTGTGTCGATTAACCGTGTATCCAAAACCGTTAAAGGTGGCAAGCGGTTTGGCTTTGCTGCACTTGTTGTTGTGGGTGACCAAAAAGGCCGCGTTGGATTTGGCAAAGGCAAGGCTAAAGAGGTTCCTGAGGCAATTCGCAAAGCGACGGAGCAGGCGAAACGGTCTATGTTTCGTATCCCACTTCGTGAGGGACGTACCCTGCATCATGATATAGAAGGACGTCATGGTGCCGGTAAAGTTGTGATGCGCACCGCGCCAACGGGGACAGGGATTATCGCTGGTGGTCCAATGCGGGCTGTTTTTGAAATGCTAGGTGTGCAAGACGTTGTTGCAAAGTCCATCGGATCGCAGAATCCCTACAATATGGTTCGTGCAACCATCGACGGGCTGCTAAAAGAGGCAAGCCCCCGCATGGTAGCACAGCGTCGCGGCAAAAAAGTTGCAGATATTTTGCGCCGCAAAGACGCGCCAGCCCCTGCAGCCGAAGCTGCAGAAACAGCTGATGCATAAGGGAGTAAAACTATGGTAAAAACCATCGTTGTTAAACAAATCGGTTCCCCGATCCGCCGTCCAGAAAAGCAGCGGCAAACATTGATCGGTTTGGGCCTGAACAAAATGCATAAGACTCGTGAATTGGAAGACACACCTTCAGTGCGCGGCATGGTCAATAAGATTCCCCATCTTGTCAAAATTATCGAAGAACGCGGCTAAGCACCTGCATAAAATGTATTAAAACGCGCCGTAATAGCGCCAGTTTCTTTATGGCTATTTTTTGCTACCTCTGTAAATGTTGTATTTTTGATGCAGTACGTGTTTTTGTTGACGATCCGTTCAATCTGCATGGTGCGTGTCATTTCAACATCTGCAAAATAACTAGCCGTTCTCTTGTCTAAGCCGAAATTCTTCGCGAAAGTTTGGTTGTCGAAGGAGCGTAGTTTGTCACTTGGTTCCAATCGTCAGAAAGAGTACGCAGTGGCTTTTGTTCTAGATGTGGAGGCAGGCTGTTTTTTGACCCTGTTATCTGGACTAATTGGACGTCCGTGGCCATTCATGCGTTTGACCATCCAACAGAAGTGAAACCCAACCATATCTTTGTCAGTTAGAAAGAAGATTATTATGACGTCACCGATGTGCTGTTAAAAACAGTAGGTAAGCGTCGTTATGCGCTTTGAAGTAGCTTTATTTGGTATGTGCAGGCTTTTGGTGTAAACAGGGCAGCAAATACTTAAAACTTTCCTGCCTACATATGGCAACCGGGATTGTAAGGCGCGAAACGGTTTTAATATGACCGTATCGGTCTACGCTTGGATGACAATAAAAAGGTATTACAAAAAGGCTTGGGCGATCCTTTGGGATTGGGCGCATTAGGCGCAAAATTAGATGCGTTCACCCGAAAATTTGCTTAAAAGTCATTTCTGTAAAGTCCTTCGCCAAAGAGCTTCTGACGTTTCTAGCAGAAGCGGTTATCCCTCGTGTCCTAGCAACCCCAGCTTAGACAGAGAAAGCGATCTATTATTTAAAAATAGCTTTTATAATTTGATCAAATACATGCGCTGGAACACGGCTGCCCTAGATCTTTTTTCTGGGGTATTTCCGGTTGGTTTGATTGGCGGATGAAAGACCCGCATCTGTGTATGATTTTACATAAAAATTTGAAGCATTTTTTATTTACAAAAGCCACATGTTTGCTCAGTGGGGGCGATCACGATTATAATAATTTACAAAACGACTTTGATCTTCTCCATGTTTGCAGGGGGTGTGCAGGCACAAAAACTTTCGGCCTGATCGTGTATTTGTTTCGATTTGTATGGCCTATTATTGGGAGGTGCCCGAGGATGAAAATAAATCTCCATATTTTATGCTGGGCCTTTACGGAAGCTGGAAAAATCGGCTTTGGTCTCTCGATTAAGGATTTGGCATCGACAATGATCGCTCTCAGAGCCTTACGTTTCAGTTTTCGGTGAATAAAAATGTAACATTGGTTCTGAAATGTCGGTTAGTGTATTTTAGGGATATCGGGGGGTGGTTGAAGAATACGCTACCAGTAACAAAGGCCTCCCCTTTTGAGCTTTACACGTTACCTGTAAAAGGACTTCATAAATATTTTGGCTGGCATTATGGATACGACTGTAGAAAGGATTTTGACCGTCGTTGCGGCATTTAATCTATCAATGCGCCAAACGGCTTTCTTTGGAGCAGAAAACCTACCTTGCAAGGGAGGGAAGTTGCGTTTATACGCACATCGTTGGGCGTACCGCCCAGAATCAAAATTTGATGCCGTGTTTACTCCTTTTGTCGCTCTTGGGGTAGTTCCGGCAAAGGAGAGGCGGCATGAAATTACACGAGTTGCGCGATAATGACGGCGCTAACCAGAAAAAGAAACGCGTTGGTCGAGGACCGGGTTCTGGTAAAGGTAAAACGGCAGGACGCGGGATTAAAGGTCAAAAATCCCGTTCAGGTGTGGCAATAAATGGTTACGAAGGCGGACAAATGCCGCTTTACCAACGTCTTCCAAAGCGGGGATTTAACAAACCAAATCGCAAAAAATATGCTGTGATGAATTTGGGTCTTGTGCAAAAATTCATCGATGCGGGCAAATTGGACTCTAAGGCCGAAATCACAGAAGACGCTCTGGTTGCGAGTGGCCTCGTTCGCCGTAAACTGGACGGTATTCGAATCTTGGCAAAGGGTGAGATTACATCCAAAGTAACAATCTCCGTAACGGGCGCTTCGAAACCTGCTATTGATGCTGTTGTCAAAGCGGGGGGGGCGTTGAAAATATCCGCTCCCTTAGCGGCGGCGTCAGGGGAATAACTGCTTGTTTGTGGGCTTCTCGCTCCTTACATGGTCGTAAATTTTTTCTGAACGCCGCCAAGCCGGATAAGGCTGTGGGCGGCGTTTTAATGATGAGAGATATATATGGTTTCTGCTGTAGAGCAAATGGCGACAAATACAAGTTGGGCTGCGCTGGGTAAAGCCACCGATCTGAGGCAACGCATCTTTTTCACGCTGGGATTATTGATTGTTTACCGTCTGGGTACCTTTATACCAGTTCCGGGCATCGACGCTGTGGCGCTGCGTGAGTTCATGGAACAGGCGCAACAGGGTATAGGCGGTATGCTCAGCATGTTCACCGGTGGGGCATTGGGCCGTATGGGAATTTTTGCCCTAGGGATCATGCCTTATATCTCCGCCTCTATTATCGTGCAGCTGATGACCTCTATGGTACCTCAGCTTGAGCAGTTGAAGAAAGAAGGTGAGCAGGGCCGCAGAAAAATCAATCAATATACGCGCTACGGCACTGTTTTTTTGGCAACATTGCAAGCCTATGGTTTGGCAGCTAGCCTTGAGGCCGGTGAATTGGTAACTGACCCAGGTTTATTCTTCAAAGCCTCGTGTGTAATCACATTGGTCGGAGGGACTATGTTCCTCATGTGGCTTGGTGAACAAATCACTGCGCGCGGTATTGGCAACGGAATTTCCTTGATAATTTTTGTTGGTATCATTGCCGAATTGCCCTCTGCAATGGCTCAGTTTTTTGCTTCAGGTCGCTCTGGTGTGATCAGCCCTGCCGTGATCATTGGTGTTCTTTTAATGGTGGTTGTAACTATAAGTTTTGTGGTTTTCATGGAAAGGGCGCTGCGCAAGGTAGTTATTCAGTACCCACGTCGGCAGGTCGGTATGAAGGTTATGGAAGGTCAAAATTCGCATCTTCCAATTAAGGTAAACCCTGCGGGTGTTATCCCCGCAATTTTTGCGAGCTCTTTGCTGCTATTGCCCACTACCGTTAGCACTTTCTCTGGGTCGCAAACCGGCCCCATGATGTCGACAATTCTGGCGTATTTTGGACCTGGTCAACCCTTGTACCTTGCTTTCTTTACAGTTATGATTGTTTTTTTCACATACTTTTACACGTTTAACGTGTCGTTCAAACCTGAAGATGTTTCGGACAACTTGAAAAACCAGAACGGTTTTATTCCGGGAATTCGGCCGGGACAAAAAACGGCAGAACATCTTGAATTTGTACTTAATCGGATTTTGGTTTTAGGCGCTGGCTACCTCGCCTTGGTTTGCTTGCTTCCTGAAATCTTGAGAGGCCAATTAGCCGTTCCGTTCTATTTCGGTGGCACGTCTGTTTTGATTGTAGTCTCTGTAACTATGGATACCATTCAGCAGGTCCAGTCGCACCTACTTGCTCATCAATATGAAAGCCTTATTGAGAAATCTCAAATTCGCGGTAAGGGAAAAACACGCAACAGAAGAGGACCGATCCGCAAATGAATATCATCCTCTTGGGACCGCCCGGTGCCGGTAAAGGAACACAAGCGCGTATCCTTGTTGATAGCCAAAACATGGTTCAGCTTTCAACTGGCGATATGCTGCGCGAAGCCAAAAGTAGCGCTAGCGAGATGGGTAAGAAAGTCGAGGAAGTCATGGCACGCGGTGACCTTGTCACAGATGATATTGTGATCGGTCTCATCCGCGAAAAGCTGATAGGCGCTGCCGGAAATGGATTTATTTTTGACGGATTTCCACGCACCCTTGCGCAAGCCGATGCATTGGGAACACTGCTTGGTGAGATGGGCTCTAACTTAGACACGGTGGTTGAGCTGAGAGTAGATGATGACGCGCTCGTAAGCCGCATTACAGCGCGTTCAACCTGTGCTAGCTGCGGTGAAATGTATAACGACCAGACCAAACCTCAGCCTGTTGACGGTAAGTGTTCAAAGTGTGGCGGTACAGATTTTACGCGTCGCGCGGATGACAACGAAGAAAGCCTGCGTCAGCGTTTGATGGAATATTACAAAAAAACCTCGCCCCTCATAGGATACTACTACGGGAAAGGCGTGTTGAGCTCTGTAAACGGTTTGGGGGAGATTGACGTGGTTAAGACGGAAATCTCACAAGTTCTTAATCAATTTTAGGTTTTGGACTTGACTGCTGCTGATTTTCTTTTTAGCAAGCAATTTCTTGGTGAGATTCGCTTTTTTGAGTGAATAAGTACCAACTCAATTCGTTATTGGCGTAGATTCAAAAATCGCCAATGTTGTGAAAAAAGGTTCCGGTCTTACGGAACCGCAACAAAAAGGAAAAGTCACGTGGCACGTATCGCCGGCGTAAATATCCCTACTAACAAACGAGTTCCCATTGCACTGACTTACATAACTGGCATTGGTAATGCGTCTGCTGAAATTATTTGTGAGAACGTTAATATTGATCGCTCCCGCCGTGTAAATGAATTGAGCGACGCTGAAGTTTTGGCTGTGCGCGAATTCATTGACGCAAATTTCTCTGTCGAAGGTGACCTACGTCGTGAGGTTACTATGAACGTTAAACGCTTAATGGACCTTGGGTGTTATCGCGGTTTGCGTCATCGCCGTAACCTGCCTGTTCGCGGTCAGCGTACCCATACAAATGCTCGCACCCGGAAAGGTCCGGCCAAAGCCATTGCTGGCAAAAAGAAGTAAGAGGGGACACCAGATATGGCACGTGAAACTCGCCGTGGCGCTAAGAAGAAAGTTTCCAAGAACATTGCAGCGGGGGTTGCCCATGTGAACAGTTCGTTCAACAATACTAAGATATTGATCTCTGACGTTCAGGGCAATGCGATCGCTTGGTCTTCTGCTGGAACAATGGGATTCAAAGGCTCTCGTAAATCGACACCTTACGCTGCGCAGATGGCCGCAGAAGATGCTGGTCGCAAAGCGCAAGATCATGGGGTCAAAACGCTTGAGGTCGAGGTGCAGGGACCTGGTTCAGGTCGTGAAAGCGCGCTGCGCGCCTTGGCAGCGGTTGGCTTTAGTATTACATCAATTCGCGACGTTACACCGATCGCGCACAACGGATGCCGCCCCCCAAAACGGCGTCGCGTCTAACACTTTGCGGTGATACCGGCGCCAAAGAGCGCAGATTGCTGATTTTAACCTCGGGCGCATTTGACCTTTGGACATGGGGCAAATGCAGGAATGGAGGGACGCATGATCCAAAAAAACTGGGCAGAATTGATCAAACCGACGCAACTAGATGTGCGTCCTGGAAATGATCCGTCACGGCAGGCGACTTTGATCGCCGAACCGCTTGAACGTGGCTTTGGCCTCACGCTTGGAAACGCTTTACGCCGCGTTTTGATGAGTAGCCTTCAAGGTGCCGCTATTACCAGCGTGCAAATTGACAATGTTTTGCATGAATTCTCTTCTGTGGCAGGTGTGCGCGAAGACGTGACTGACATTGTATTAAATCTCAAAGGAGTGGCTGTGAGCATGGAAGTCGAAGGTCCCAAACGGCTTTCGATCAATGCCAAAGGCCCTTCTGTGGTGACAGCCGGGGATATTTCAGACAGCGCTGGAATAGAAATTTTAAACAAAGACCATGTGATCTGCCACCTGGACGATGGCGCTGAGGTTTACATGGAACTGTCAGTGAACACCGGCAATGGATATGTGCCTGCGGACAAAAATAAGCCTGAAGATTCACCTATTGGTCTTATTCCAATTGATGCGATCTATTCACCGGTCAAGAAAGTGTCTTATGACGTGCAACCAACCCGCGAAGGTCAGGTTTTGGATTATGACAAATTGACAATGAAGGTTGAGACTGACGGTTCTGTAACACCCGACGATGCGGTTGCGTTTGCTGCGCGGATTATTCAGGATCAGCTGTCGATCTTTGTGAACTTTGATGAACCCGAAGCAGCTGGACGTCAGGATGATGATGACGGACTTGAATTTAATCCACTTCTTCTTAAAAAGGTGGATGAATTGGAGCTTTCTGTACGCTCTGCCAATTGTCTTAAAAACGACAATATCGTCTACATTGGCGATCTTATCCAGAAAACCGAAGCTGAAATGCTTCGTACGCCAAACTTTGGCCGTAAATCTTTGAACGAGATCAAAGAGGTTCTTTCTGGAATGGGACTTCACCTTGGCATGGATGTTGATGAGTGGCCACCAGATAATATCGAAGACCTTGCCAAAAAATTCGAGGATAACTTTTAATGAAAACTGGGCAACCCTGCCCCAAGGAGAGTGGCTGACACACTTCGGCCGCCGGACAAAGTAAAAAATTGGAGTGTAAATCATGCGTCACGCAAAAGGTTATCGTCGTTTAAATCGTACACACGAACATCGTAAGGCTCTTTGGGCTAATATGGCTGGATCCCTTATTGAACATGAGCAGATAAAAACAACTTTGCCAAAGGCCAAAGAACTGCGACCCATCTTGGAAAAGCTGATTACCTTGGGAAAACGCGGCGATCTGCACGCGCGTCGTCAGGCGGCATCGCAGCTAAAAGAAGATGAATACGTTACAAAGCTCTTTGACGTCTTGGGTCCACGCTACAAAGACCGTAATGGCGGATATGTGCGTATTACGAAAGCTGGGTTTCGCTACGGCGATATGGCGCCAATGGCATTCATCGAATTGGTTGAGCGTGATGTAACCGCGAAAGGCGCCGCTGACAAAGCGCGTCAAGAAGCTCAGGACGCAGAAGTGAACGCGTAATTTAGATTTTTTTAATGAAAACAACCCCCCGCAGTGTGCGGGGATTTGTTTTCGGGGCAGCACACTTGCCTAGGAGGTGAAAATTACGCATATGATGAAGAGTTTTAAAAAGGTATGACTGAGATGTCTTAAATCCTTTTTTTGTATCTCTTCATTGTAGTGGAAAGCGGAAGTATTGCAGCCTCAATGGAGATCAGGCGGGGGGATTTTTGCTTTATGCGAATGTCCAAGATCTGATAATAGCCAAAGATAACGATTCTATTTTATGGTCTGACAGACGCCGCGGTATGCTTTTGGTGCAGCGCGGTGTGCAAAATTTTAACCGGAGGTTTCGTTTATGAGCGATCTCTTTGGTCCAGAAACTGGCGAAGCCGCAACATTAAAGCCGCTGGCGGAACGCCTACGACCGAAAACTATTGGTGAGGTGATTGGTCAGGATCAGATCCTGTCCCCTGACGCGCCGTTAGGAGCGATGTTGGCCAGTGGCAGGCTGAGCTCTTTGATCTTTTGGGGGCCACCGGGCGTTGGGAAAACAAGTTTGGCGCGGCTTTTAGCGGATAACACGGAGCTTCATTTTGAGCAAATCAGTGCAATATTCACAGGTGTGGCCGATCTTAAGAAAGTGTTTGAAGCGGCAAAAATACGGGCTTCTAACGGTCGGGGAACATTGCTGTTCGTCGATGAAATCCATCGATTTAACAAGGCTCAACAAGACGGTTTTTTGCCTCATATGGAAGACGGAACAATTCTTCTTGTGGGGGCAACCACAGAAAATCCATCTTTTGTATTGAATGCAGCAGTTTTGTCGCGGGCTCAGGTGATGGTACTAACACGGTTGTCCGAGGATGTTCTTCAAAAACTACTGTCACGGGCAGAAGCTGAATTGGGTACTGCACTGAAATTGAATGAAGAGGGGCGCGCAACATTGATCTCTATGGCAGATGGGGACGGTCGCGTACTTTTGAATCTGATTGAACAGGTGTCGGCATGGGAGCTGAAATCGCCTCTGGGACTACACGAGCTTATGCCGCGGCTTACGCGGCGGGCTTCAATTTATGATAAATCGGGGGAGGCGCATTATAATCTGATCTCTGCGTTGCATAAATCAGTGCGCGGATCAGATCCCGATGCCGCACTTTATTGGTTTTCGCGCATGCTAGAGGGGGGTGAAGATCCGAACTACCTCGCCCGACGTATCCTGCGTATCGCGGTTGAAGACATTGGCCTAGCTGATCCCAAGGCGCAGAACCATTGCCTCTCTGCTTGGCAAACCTACGAACGCTTGGGAAGCCCTGAGGGAGAGCTGGCTCTCGCAGGGGCGGTGGTCTACCTTGCCCTAGCGCCCAAATCCAACGCAAGTTATCTTGCCTATAAACTTGCACGACAGATGGCAAAAAAGACAGGGTCTCTGCCCCCACCCAGACATATTCTCAACGCGCCCACAGAATTTATGAAAGATCAGGGATACGGGCAGGGGTATGCTTATGATCACGATGCAGATGACGGATTTTCGGGACAAAATTATTTTCCCGATGAAGTAGCAAGGGAGCGGTATTACCAACCTGTTGAGCGTGGATTTGAACGTGATCTTTTTAAACGTGTGCAATACTTTGATACGCTTCGCGGAAAACGTAATGTTGAGCCATGAGGATCTTTTTTAGTATTGGGCGACAGAATGGGTGCGATGCCGAGGATGCTCCTGAACCAAATTGCGCCTTTTCCTTTGTGCACTATGGGTGTTAATATAGCGCAATATTTTGTGGGGGGATTGCCTTTCTCGCGATCCGATCGAAAGCCGAGAAAAAAGAGAATTTGTTTTAATGATAGGTACTCTGGGTGATTATACCACATTTTCCGCTTTTTCGTTGGACACATTCAAGTGTTGGGAGGCGGTATAAATGGTATTTTCTATCGGCTATCTTAGATTAAGCGTCGTTCTTTTAGCATTGGCGTTTTGTGCAGGTGTGATTTTGTTTGGGGAGGCAATTCATGAGCGGGATTGAACGGATCACCATCACCGCGGAGGATGCAGAGCAAAGGCTGGATCGGTTTTTGAAGCGCCGTTATGACCATTTGGTGCAGGGGCAAATTGAGAAATGGTGCCGCAAGGGGGAACTACGCCTTGACGGTGAACGCTGCAAGGCATCAACGCGTATCTTTAAAGGCCAAGAGCTTCGCGTACCGCCCCGACCGGTAGTGACACGGCCGCCTCGCCCAGACGGAGGGAAAAAACGCGCCCCTGCGCGGTTTAGTCATGTCGATATTCGTTTGATCCAGGATGCCGTCATTTACAAAGATGTTGATCTTTTAGTTTTGAACAAACCTGCAGGCATCCCAACTCAAGGTGGCAGCAAACAAACTCGCCATATTGATGGCCTTTCTGAGGCCTTGCGCTTTGGCTATGAGGAAAAGCCAAGGCTGGTTCATCGCCTTGACAAAGATACCTCCGGTGTCCTGCTTTTGGCGCGTTCACGCAGGATTGCCCGTGATTTGACAGAGGCCTTTCGCCATCGTGCAACGCGCAAGATCTATTGGGCGGCGGTTGCTGGAGTGCCAGCACCTAAGCTAGGTTCGATTAAATATGGCCTGCTCAAAGTGGGTGGTCGTGGTGCGCGCGGAGAAGGCGAAAGGATGGAGACCGTTCATCCCCGTGATGTGACAAGTACTGAAGGAGCGAAACGGGCCCAAAGCGATTATTTGGTTGTCAGCGCCCTTGCCAAACGCGCGGCATGGGTCGCACTGGAGCCGATCACAGGGCGAACGCATCAATTGCGTGCGCATATGGCGGCCATTGGTCATCCGATTATCGGAGACAGAAAATATGGTGGATCAGGGCAGGAAAATCTTGGCGACGGTTGGGGCGCGCAGCTAGGTGATATGATCAGTCGGAAGCTTCATCTTCATGCCCGTCTTATTAAGTTTGAACATCCGACGTTGAAAAAGACGGTATCCTTTAGCGCAGATCTCCCGCCACATATGATCGAAAGCTGGAAACAGTTCCAATGGCATCTTGAGGATGTGCCGGATGATCCCTTTGATCCGGAAGATCTCATCTGATGATACCGGCGGATTTAATATAATTTGTAATTTAATTGAGCGGTAAAGGACGAGACGAATGGTAGAATGGGCCGTAAAGCGGTTTTGGACAACAGCTGGAGTTGAAGAAACAGAAGGCGGTTTCAGCATTCTACTGGATATTAGATTGATCAAAACGCCAGCAAAGGAGCAAATTATTGTCCCCACGCGTGTTCTGGCTGAAAAAATAGCCGAAGAATGGAATGCACAGGGTGAGCTGGTGGACCCGATTACGATGCCGTACACAAGGATGACAAATTCCGCTATTGATAAAGTCCGACCGCAGTTTGACGAAGTTGTTGAAAGCCTTGCCTCTTATGCTGAGACCGATCACCTGTGTTATCGCGCAGGGGGACCGGATGAGTTGGTCGCACGTCAAAATTTGGCATGGGATCCTCTATTGGATTGGGCCTCCAAGTGTCTCAATGCGCGATTAAACACTGGCATAGGAATCCTCTATGTTAATCAGTCATCAAAGAGCCTTGCAAATTTACGTGATCGAATCAGTACAATGTCGCCCTTCGGCTTGACTGCGGTTCACGATTTGATCACAATTTCAGGATCCTTTGTCGCAGCTTTGGCAGTGATATACGGTCATAAATCCGCGGAGGATATTTGGGAGATCTGCCGGATTGATGAGATATGGCAAATCGAAGAATGGGGTATTGATGACTTGGAAGAGGCCGCATCTGCACAAAAAAGGAACGATTTTTTATTGGCTGCGAATTATTATTCTCTTTTACAAGTATGACAGAATGGCTTATCAACCTTGCGATAAGTGACTCGGCATCACAGAGTTTTGAGGGTGTTAAAAGAATGTGAATTAGTACTAATAGGATCAAAATCCAAGTCAATACTTGACCTTTTAGCGAAAATTCGACCAAAATCAGGACACTGTGTAAAGGGGTTCCTTACATATAGAAAACAACCCGAACCAATTGGTTCAAATCTAAGTCTCATCTAGAGGCGAAATCAGGAAGAGGTAAAAATGAAAACTTCATTTGTTCTTGGCGCATTGGCCGTTGCAGGTCTCGCCGCAGGTGCGGCATACGCCGGTACATTGGACGATGTAAAAGCCCGCGGTACGCTGAACTGTGGTGTATCTACTGGGCTTGTGGGCTTTGCTGCTCCTAACGCAAGCGGAGAGTGGGAAGGCTTTGACGTTGGAATGTGTCGCGCTGTCGCAGCTGCGGTCCTTGGTGATGCAAACGCAGTAGAGTTTGTTCCGACAACCGGTAAGACACGTTTTACAGCACTTGCTTCTGGCGAAGTTGATATGCTGGCACGAAACACGACATGGACTTTCAGCCGTGACGTTGACCTGAAATTCGAATTCACCGGCGTAAACTACTACGACGGTCAGGGATTCATGGTGCCAAGCGACCTAGGCGTTTCATCTGCAAAAGAACTTGATGGCGCAACGGTATGTATCCAAACCGGAACGACAACAGAGCTCAACCTTGCGGATTTCTTCCGCTCTAATAACATGAGTTATGAGCCAGTGCCAATTGAGACAAACGCAGAAGCTCAGCAGCAGTACCTTGCAGGTGCGTGTGACGTGTATACAACGGACGCATCCGGTCTTGCAGCAACACGTGCGACTTTTGAAAACCCAGATGCGCATGTTGTGCTGCCTGAGATAATCTCAAAAGAGCCACTCGGTCCACTTGTACGCCACGGCGACAATAATTGGGGTGATATCGTGCGGTGGACTTTGAACGCATTGATTACAGCCGAGGAGCTTGGTGTGACATCTGCAAACATGGCGGAAATGGCGTCTGGTACGAACAACCCAGAAATTAATCGCTTAATGGGTACAGAAGGTACATTGGGCGAAATGTTGGGTCTTGACGCAACGTGGGCACAGCGTGTTTTGGCTGTAGGTGGTAACTATGGCGAGATGTTTGAAGCTAATATTGGTGAATCAACGCCGATCGGGCTTGCGCGTGGTCTTAATGCACAGTGGAAAAATGGTGGACTGCTTTACTCACCACCCTTCCGCTAGGTTGCGCTGATCAAAAAAAAGGGGGCGCAGTTGTTTCTGCGCCCTTCTTTTACCTACCGCTGGAGTTGTAGGTTAAATAGAAGATAACTTAGGAAAGTCCCACATATGGCATCGCGTTCCCATCCTGACGCAGGTTCTTTCCGACTATCTATGCTTATTAACGATACGCGGTACCGCAGAGTTACATTTCAGATCATTGCACTTCTCTTACTCTGTCTTGCAGTTGGCTACCTGATTAGCAATTTGCTTACCAACCTTAGTGCCGCCGGATTAAACATTTCCTATGATTTTCTGGCGGAGCCTGCTGGGTATGACATCAATCAACGTCCGATTGAATACACATCACAATCTACACATTTGCGCGCTTCCATCGTAGGCGTTCTTAATACACTAATTGTTGCTATCCTTGCTTGTGTAACTGCAACAGTCTTTGGTGTTATTGCAGGTATCTTACGATTATCAAAGAACTGGCTCGTCAGTAAGATCATGGCAGTATATGTCGAAGTTTTTCGTAACGTCCCAGTTCTTATTTGGATTATCATTATATTCACGATCATGACGGCTTCTATGCCTGCGCCAAAGGCATTTCGTGGGGCAAATGCAGAGTCTTCGATGCTTTTTGATATGTTCGCTTTTACGAACCGTGGGGTCTATATTCCAGCGCCGCAATTTGCCAATCCCCTCTTTGAAAATGGGTTGTTAAATTGGGTACTGGTGATTGCTTTTTTATTGTTATCTTTCCTTGGTGCGAGAGCTTTGGGCAAAAGGGCAAGCGCAGAACAAGCTAGTACCGGACAGCGTCCAACGACATGGCATTTAACGCTCTCCATTTGGGTCGCGCCTATCGGTGCACTGATGGTGATAATGGGGCTTTATTTTGATTACCCTGCACTAAAAGGTTTTAACTTCAGGGGTGGTCTGCAGATAAGGGGATCGCTAATTGCCCTGTGGATTGCCTTGGCCATCTACACCGGAGCTTTTATCGCAGAAAATGTAAGAGCAGGGATTTTGGCTGTTTCACGGGGGCAGACCGAAGCAGCCGCTGCGCTTGGATTGCGCCCAAATCGCGTTATGAACCTTGTCATCCTGCCTCAAGCGCTTCGAGTAATTATACCACCGATGATTTCCCATTATTTGAACATCACCAAAAATTCATCGCTCGCGATTGCGGTGGGGTATATGGATGTCACTGGCACGCTTGGGGGTATCACATTAAACCAGACCGGACGGGCAATTGAGACAATACTGTTGTTAATGTTATTCTACCTGACAATATCGCTTTCCATTTCGGCGATTATGAATGTCTACAACAATTCTATTAAGCTGAAGGAGCGCTAAGATGGGGGATGTATCCTTTGTGCGCACCCAAACCTTACCTGAAATGCCCCCGCCCGTTGCCGAACAGGGTATTGTCAAATGGTTGCGCGAAAATTTGTTTTCTTCGGTAGCAAGTGCCATCCTGACCATTATAGCACTTTGGGCGGTCTATAAATTCACCGCGTTTGCTTTGCCATGGATTGCGAGTGGCGTCTGGAACACAGAAAGTCTGGCGGCCTGTCGGAACGTTTTGGACGGCGCAAGAGGCGCGTGTTTTTCCGTACTGACGGAACGCTGGAACCAGCTTTTATTTGGCATATCATATCCCGCAGAGCATTATTGGCGGCCGACTGTTGCTTTTGTGCTGTTGTTCTTTGCTGCAGCGCCCGTGCTATTTTTTGATCTGCCGCGTAAATTTCTGATCTTTACGGGAGTATATCCTTTTATCGCCTATTGGCTAATTTGGGGAGGTACGATATTGAGCCCGGCTATTGCGTTGGCTGGCATTATTATGGGTTATTTCGTTTATGCAAAGTTTATTAAAAGCAGTTTTGCGGTTGCTTTTTTGGGGGGCATGGCAGTTGCATTTATAATCTGGATCCTATCGGGTTACATCGTTCCCGCAATTGCACCGGAAAACCCATTTTTTGAGGCGGTGCCCTCTCGTAATATGGGGGGCTTTATGCTGAACATGATCCTTGGGACGGTTTGTGTTTCGTTGTCTCTTCCATTGGGTATTGTGCTGGCTCTGGGTCGGCAGTCGAACATGCCGGTGATAAAAATAATCTGTGTCTTTTTCATCGAATTCATTCGTGGTGTGCCATTGATCACGCTGCTCTTTGTTGCCAATGTGGTGCTGGCATATTTCTTCCCTCCGGACTCAAATATTGACCTTATCCTTCGAGTAATTATTATGATAACTTTGTTTTCGGCTGCATATATTGCAGAAGTGATCCGCGGAGGACTAGCTGCCCTGCCAGTAGGTCAGTATGAGGCGGCAGATAGTCTGGGCCTTGATTATGCTCAGGCAATGCGATTGATAATTTTACCTCAGGCACTCAAAATTTCTATTCCCGGAATTGTTAACGTATCCGTTGGACTGTTTAAAGACACAACGCTCGTTTCGGTTATTTCTATGTTTGATCTTGTGGGCGCAATTCGTGGCCCAATTTTGGCTGCAACGGAGTGGAATGGAGTGTACTGGGAACTCTTTATGTTTGCGTCTATTTTATTCTTTTTGGTGTGCTATAGCATTTCACAATATTCGCAGTGGCTTGAACGCCGTCTCGCGACCGATCATCGCTAAGGAAGGTGCAAAATGGCTCAGGTGAAAATGGAAGTCTCTGACGAAGTTGCAATCAGTATAAACAATATGAACAAATGGTACGGATCGTTTCACGTTCTGCGTGACATTGACCTTAATGTAAATCGCGGTGAACGGATCGTGATTTGCGGTCCTTCTGGATCTGGTAAATCAACGTTGATCCGTTGTATCAACGCATTGGAGGAACACCAAAGGGGTGAGATTGTTGTGGACGGTACGCTCTTGTCATCTGATGTTAAAAATATCGATAAAATACGTTCTGAAGTAGGTATGGTGTTTCAGCACTTTAATTTGTTTCCTCATCTGAGCATTCTCGAAAACTGCACATTGGCGCCGATTTGGGTGCGTAAAACGCCCAAGAAAGACGCTGACGAAACGGCCATGCATTTCCTTGAAAAGGTGAAAATTCCCGAACAGGCAAATAAATACCCAGGTCAACTTTCAGGCGGTCAACAGCAGAGAGTTGCTATCGCACGTTCTTTGTGCATGAGACCGCGGATCATGTTGTTTGATGAACCCACTTCTGCACTTGATCCAGAGATGATCAAAGAGGTGCTTGATACAATGATTGAGCTTGCCGAAGAGGGCATGACGATGCTGGTTGTGACCCATGAAATGGGCTTTGCTCGTCAGGTGGCCAATCGCGTGATCTTTATGGATCAGGGCCAGATTGTGGAGCAGAACGAACCAGAGTCATTCTTTAAAAATCCACAATCAGATCGCACAAAGCTGTTCTTAAGCCAAATCTTGGGTCATTAACTAAGCCAGTTTTTTTGATATTTTTGGAACGCCAAAATGCATCACTTTGCGCTGTTTTTGCAGTCGGAATTGTGAAATTATAATTTTGATTCTTAGGAAATAGAGAAGTTTAATGAATTCCCTGTCTTAAAAATGTGGATCTTTATAAACATTAATATCAAACGCATCGACAAATGTCGCGCAATTTGGGAAGTCGTAAAACTGATCGTGTAACGGGGGGTGGCTTGCAAGTGGCTCGGCAAATTGCTGTAATCTCTAGACTATGCGATATCAATGTTATCAAAGGTGCCGTGGCCGATTGGAGTGGGCTTTATGAATTTTGAGCATTTGGGTGATAGAGACACGGTAGAAATTCAACCTTACCAGTTGTCTCCCCAAGTACATAAAGGATTTTGCTTGTACGATGTGCAGTCTATATCGACGTTTTAAGCAGATATCCAAAATATTTCAACCAAGCGCCCGTCATTCTTGCCAAAGAATATTCCAAGTCGTTCAAAGCATAGTCATGATCTCCAGCAGGTTGATCCCAAATGGATTTGGCGTATCGCATCAAAATAAGGTTCAGGGCCATTACATAAATGTTTTCATATGGAATTCCGATTGTATCGGTACTCGGCTGAAGCTCTGAGAGATTGGGCAAGAATGCCGCGCGGCACAACCTCGGGTGCTGTGTTGTCTGGAATTGACGCTCGTCATATGGGATTTTCACGTTTTGGCAACGTAGCTTTTGCCATCAAATGCATTTACTGGAGAGGTCGTAATGCAAGGGGCAGGGTAGCCAATACTGGGCAATTGTCCCGAGTGCGCCTGCAGCGAAATTTATTCTTTAAATGCTAGTGCCCCTCTGAAACACACAAATAGTCCGATCTGATGGTGCACCCGAAATTTGATTGACGATAGATGTATATGATCCGTTCTTAAGGCCCAAGAATAAAATGGACGATAGGGCGGACTCCCTAAAGGCAGAAGCAAGATAGCATTAAACTGTGCGGCAAGGCCTTCCATAATGCGCAAAAATGAAAGCCAAAGAGACGCTTACAAACAGAGAGTGCAAATGCATATTGCTGTCATGGTTCTCTCTCTGTACCGAATGGTGGATACGGTGCATGTCCAGTGTAGTGATGAACTATCTTAACGCTCGTTCGAATTTCGCTGGAAGTGAAATATTGGTGTTATTGAACGAGGTGGTTCAATTGAGGGCAATTTCAACTGGGTGAAACCGGATAGCGGCGGAGACATCAAAATCTAAATTTGTATGGCGCATTCGATCTAATCTCCACAGCAGGGCAAACTTATGGAAATCAAAGGCTGCGCACATTTGACGAAATCCAAAATTAGTAAGGACATTAGGCCCTCTATCCAAAGCGCCTAGTCCAAATCATTGAAAAGTACCCATCCAAGCCAAGCAGCTTTTAAGGCGGCCCGCGTAGCCAAAAACGGAAGGGCAAGCAACATTTAGGCGCAAAATCAGTGTATTGATCAGCATAACGGAAAAACGGGTGATCCAGTGCAATTTGACCGGGCGATTAAAGGCAACTTTCGGCGCAATACGTTCAAACACAGCAAAAACTGCGAACAGGCCGAGAAAGGCACCAAGCCGAATAAGAACTTCGTGCTCCATGATTTTAAGCTGTGTTCGAGGTTTCAAATCGCAACGATTATGATACCGCATGCGGTTGGGCTGTTGAGCGTATTATTGTACCCGCGCCTTGTTCGGTGAAGAGTTCTAGCAAACAAGCGTTTGGCTCGCGTCCATCTAAGATCACGGCCGCACGCACGCCGCCCTCAATTGCGTTTAATGCGGTTTTGGTTTTTGGGATCATCCCACCGGAAATCGTGCCGTCTGCGATGAGCTTTTCTATTGTATCCGGAGTCAGCTCTGGAATGATTTTTCCAGCTGCGTCTTTTACCCCATCCACATCTGTCAAAAGTAAAAGTCGGTCCGCGTTTAACCCTGCAGCGATTACACCTGCAGCGGTATCGCCATTAATATTATATGTTTCCCCATTTACACCTGCGCCAAGCGGGGAAATAACAGGAATCATACCAGCCCCAAAAAGAGTTTTCAGTACCTTAGGATTTATTTTTCTGGGTTTGCCTACGAGCCCAAAGCCGCCTTCGGCTTGATCACAAAGAATGAGGTTTGCATCTTTGCCTGAAAGCCCGACTGCGTAGCCACCTACGCGATTAATCGCTTGAACGATCCGCTTGTTGACGCTACCCGAAAGTACCATTTCAACGACTTCCATAGTGGCTTCATCAGTGATGCGTTTGCCGTTTTTAAATACTGATTTGATACCCAGTTTCTCCAACATCTGGTTAATCATCGGGCCACCGCCATTGATGATGACCGGATTGACGCCAACCTGGCGCATCAAAACGACATCACGGGCAAACATATCCATTGACTTATCACTGCCCATGGCATGTCCACCAAGTTTGATTACAACAATGGCATTGTCATAACGCTGCATATACGGCAGTGCTTGGGCCAAAGTTTTGGCCGTTTCGGCAGAGCTTCGCGTTTCTTTAGGTTCAGTCATCTCAACATCCTTTGCACAGGATGCATTTGTCACAGAATAGAGCATGCTGGCAAGCAAAAGCCGTCGTTAAAGTAGCGTGGCAATAACACTGCGCAAGATGGGGATTCCCCAACCTTTTTCAGAGGAGGTAATGAGGATTTCGGGAAAGGCTGCAGGATGGGCCTGCAATGCTTTGCTCACCTGTTGTAGCGTTTTTCTCCGTTCGCTCTCTTTGATCTTATCCGCCTTGGTTAGGACAATTTGAAAGGTCACTGCAGCGCTATCAAGCAAGGATAGGATTTGTTCATCCACCTTCGTTATCCCGTGTCTGCTGTCGATGAGTACAAAAGCCCGTCGCAAAGATTGGCGGTTAGAAAGGTACTGTTTCACAAGCCGTTGCCATTTTTCGATAACAGTCACCGGCGCATTAGCATATCCATATCCTGGTAGATCAACGAGATAATGACGGTTGCCAACTATGAAAAAGTTTATTTCTTGTGTACGGCCGGGTGTGTTGGAGGTACGAGCGAGCGACTTTCGTCCGGTCACTGCATTTATCAAAGTCGATTTACCAACGTTTGAGCGGCCCGCAAAACAGATTTCAAGCCGATCATCTGCCGGAAGGCCGGAAATTGCAACCACGCCCTTAAGAAAACCAGTCTGTCCTGCAAACAAACGCCGCCCAATTTCAAGCGCGTCGTTTTGAGGTTCTGGCGTCAATGAAAAGGAAACTGCCATCAGGCCAACCGGACCGGGTCACCAATGCGCAACGTTCCGCTTGTTTTTGGTGTAGCGTAGACTGTGAATTCACGGTGACCCCATGTCTCAAGGGCACCAAGCGTGTCAGCGTCGCGCACTCCGGTTTTTGGGTTGGCGGTGGTTGAAAGGCATCTAACACAGCGTTCACGCACCTCAAAGCTGACATCGCCAATCATAACATCTTTGCCAATCCATTCAAATTCTTCCCACGGTCCCAGCCCATCGAGCCAGAAATTGCAACGCCAGCGCAGATGAGAAATACGTTTTCCAAGCTTTTGCGCTACCGCTCTATGCGAGGACATATTTCCGATGGTTATGGAGGGATAATCGGTATCGGTCATACCCCTAGCTACGGCCCTTACGAGCTTTGCGGATTGGGCACGGTTATCTGGCATCAGAGAAGCTTCCCATACCAGAAAGCGTTTCTGATCTTCTGCGTCGTCGGGATTGATGACCAAATCAGGCAGTTTTGGGTGGGTTAGCGTCATGGTATTTTGCTGTTCGTTCCAAGTCAAATCAATCGCCATCAGTTCCGGCGCTTTGGAGCCCCGGGAAAAATTCTGACAGGGTACCCAAGTGCTTCCATCTGCATCGGACTGGTCATGGGTCACGGCATAGGCGCGGTCACCAGGAATGGTATCTCCTGCAGTCATCTCAACACTTTCCAAGGCTTCCCGCCCGTGTGATTTGATGGGATGTCGCCAAATTTCTATTAATTGGCCCATGAAGTTTTCCTTTTAACCCTTGGACTTTTTCTGGAAACTTTTTGTAATGTTTCCAAATACATCCGGTTTGTATCCTTGAGAGCGCATGATGATGTACTGCTGGGTGAAAGTGATCATGTTGTTAGCAATCCAGTAAACAAGCAAGCCACTGGCAAAAGAGCCGAGCATGAACATAAATACCCAAGGCATCCAAGCAAAGATCATCGCTTGTGTTGGATCCGTCGGCGCTGGGTTCAGCTTTTGTTGGAGCCACATGGAAATACCCAATATCAA
Source organism: uncultured Alphaproteobacteria bacterium (assembly GCA_913051655.1). Taxonomy (GTDB): domain Bacteria; phylum Pseudomonadota; class Alphaproteobacteria; order Rhodobacterales; family Rhodobacteraceae; genus LFER01. The sequence goes on along the minus strand of CAJXHI010000019.1, from coordinate 4,122 downwards.
AGGCAAAATACCGAGGAAGATCAAAGCCATAATAGAACCCGGTTCGGGCGTGTCGAAAGGTAACAGCCCAAAAAGGTTCATTATTGAAGAGGGGTCAGGGGCGCTAAGGTCTTTGATCCAACCAACCCAAGGTGCGTGGCGCAATTCGAGCGTCACAAAGATCACCTTATACAGCGAAAAGAAGATCGGGATCTGCAACAGGATTGGTAAACAGCCGGAGGCTGGGTTTACCTTTTCTTTCTTGTAAAGCTCCATCATGCCCTGCTGAAGTTTTTGGCGATCATTGCCTGCCTGCTCCTTGAGCTTTTCCATTTGAGGCTGGAGTTCTTTCATCTTTGCCATTGAAACATAAGATTTATAAGCTAACGGAAAGAGAAGTGCTTTGATCAAAAGCGTAAGACCAATGATAGCCCAACCCATGTTCCCAATAACTTGGTTCAGCCAGTGGAGTACAATGAAGATTGGTTTTGTCAGGAAAAAGAACCAACCCCAATCGATGCTATCCACAAAACCCTCAACGCCATTTTGCTCATAAAAGCGGATAGCTTCCCATTCTTTGGCACCGGCAAAAAACTGAGTTTCCACAGAGGCAGATTGTCCTCTCGCCAGACTGACAACAGGAAGAACTGTTTCGGCCTGATAGATATCAGCCTGCTCATAGTATTTGCCTGTCGAACGAAATGCCGTTCCTGGGGATGGGATGAGGGTTGTCATCCAAAAGTGATCCGTAAATCCGACCCATCCGTTTTCTGTCACTTCTAGGCGTTCTGCTGGTGTACCTTCACGCTCATTAACATCGTAGTTGCGCATATTTTTATATGAATCTTCTGCGAGTTCACCATCTGACATCCGCACAAGACCCTCGTGCAAAATGAAGAAATTTTTCACATCCTTTGGTTCACCGCTGCGCCTGATCAGACCATAGGGGCGCAATTCAACATTGGATTCTGAAGCATTTTCAACGGCTTGCTGAATGGTAAACAGGTAATCTTTATCAATGGAAATAGTACGGATGAATTTCAAACCTGCGCCATTGTCCCAGACCAATTTGACAGGAGAGGAGACGGTCAGACGGTCATTGCCGCTGACACTCCACCGAGTATCTGGTGTGGGAACCAGATCGGCCGTGACGCCGTTTAATGCTGCCCAGCCATATGTTGCATAATATGCACCCTCTTGGCCGACAGGGCGTAGAAGCGTCACATTGTCTGCCGCATCACTTAAATTTACCTTGTAGCCCAGCAAAGACAGGTCATCGAGGCGCCCACCTTTCAGAGAAATTGTTCCACTGAGCTTTTCTGTCTCAATCGCAATTCTTGGAGCTTCTTTAGCAGCAGATACCGTTGCACCGGTTGAAAAAGAATCCGATTGCGCCAGCCTTGGAAGTGTTCTGTTCTGTGTGGTTGCGGCTGATTCCGCGGTGTCTTGCTTTGGTGGCTGAACAGGCTCTGGAGGTGGGAAGAAGATGAACCACACCACAATCACAAGGAAACTCAGTACAGAGGCTAAAATGAGATTTCTGTTTTGATCGTCCATATGTCTTTCACCGGCTACCAACGCGTTTAGGGCGATAAAGGACGTCACGAACAAAAGGTCAAGTCTAGATTGGGTTTTTTAGAAATTTACGCACAGATTCTGTCGTTTCTGGGGCGAGGCTGCGTGACAAAATCTTTATCGCTCAATTGGGACGAAAGCGTCGGTTCATGTTGGTATGGTAAGACCCGCGAAATCAAATAGCTTTGGATCCAAGAGGTGAGACGGGCGGGCGTTCATAAGGGCTCGGAACATGACTCGCCGGCGACCGGGGCTATTGATCTCCCATCCATCAAGGATTTGTTTCACCTGCTGTCGGTGCAACCCGTCCTGAGACCCACATAAATCGCATGGAATGATTGGGTATCGCATATCGCGGGCGAATTTTTCACAATCTACCTCGGCGACATGGGCAAGAGGGCGATATACAAAGATATCGCCCTCTTCGTTCAAAAGCTTTGGTGGCATTGTGGCCAAGCGCCCGCCGTGAAAGAGATTCATTAAAAAGGTTTCAAGAATATCGTCGCGGTGATGACCAAGCACAACAGCGCTGCATCCCTCCTCGCGTGCGATCCGGTAAAGATGACCCCGCCGTAGTCGTGAACATAGCGCGCAGAACGTCCGCCCTTCTGGAATTTTATTTTTCACAACCGAATAGGTGTCTTGATATTCGATGCGATGGGGCACTTGCATCTCTTTCAAAAATGCCGGCAGAACGGTTTTGGGAAAACCGGGCTGTCCTTGATCAAGATTGCAGGCCAAAAGGTCAATAGGCAACAGTCCCCGCCATTTCAGTTCATAAAGAATTGCTAAAAGGGTGTAACTGTCTTTGCCACCGGACAAACAGATCAGCCATCGCGCATCCCGTTCGATCATCCCATATTGTTCTATCGCCTCCCGCACGTTGCGCACAATACGCTTACGCAGTTTTTTGAACTCTGTTGTAGAAGGCGCATCGGCAAAAAGGAGACGAGTGTTTTTTTTACTATCAGGCATGGTCGGCGCTTTACCTTTCTCACCTGTGCGTGCCAATGGTTTCATAAATCGGGTACATCATCCACTCCCATACCGCCCCATGGATGGCATCTCCCAAGCCGGCGTAGCGTAAGCCATCCGCCTTTAATACCACCATGTTTGCGTAGCGCTTCCATGGCGTAGGCGCTACAAGTCGGTTCGTACCGGCAATTGCGCCCAACAACAGGGGAAATCGTCCGGTACGCACGCACAGGCAAAGAAAAGAGATATGCAAGCGGCGTCATTTTACGCCTGCTGCTTGATGAAAGTTGGATAGACAGATTTTGAAATCATCACATAATTCACGAAAAGAAAGCTCTGCAGTTTTTTTTGCCTTGCCAATCAGCACATAATCCCAACCGGGTCTGCCATGGTTTAGTAAAAAAAGACGGGCAACTTCTCGCAAAATTCGTTTGGCGCGGTTTCGCGCAACTGCGTTACCAACTTTTTTCGAACAGGTAAATCCAACACGCATAAATGAAGTTTCGCCTGCGTTTTCGCGTTTTCTCGCTTGTAAGAGGAACCCTCTTGTTTTTAAAAAAGCGCCTTTCGCTACAAACAAAAATTCACTGCGTTTTTTTAGGATTTTTACCTTAGCCGTTTGCGGCTTGTCTTCGGTCAAAAAAAGATGCGACGAGGGTCTGCCTTGAAGACCGATGGCATCGGATTCGGGCAAAAGTATCATCATTAAAAGCCTTTGTCTGACGACCAAACGCCGATTATGCGCTCAGCTCTTTCCGTCCGCGCACGCGACGTGCGTTAAGAATTTTACGGCCTGCTTTTGTTGCCATCCGTGCACGGAACCCATGGCGCCGCTTACGCACCAGATTAGATGGTTGGTAGGTGCGTTTCATCGCTCTGGTTCTCCATTTTTAAGCGTCGTGTATGTTTAGGTTTGTACGACATAATATTTTCAGTCCCCGCGTATAAGACGAAGCATCCTTTATGTCAAACATGTCATTGGCATTTTCTAAAAAGAGTTGTGATGCGGATTTAAGCTCGTTTTGTGCTGCATTTTAACCTGATTAACTTAGGTTAAACAATTTTGTAGTTTTTGGAATTAACGAATGAAAGAGTGAATTAGGTCACAATTTATTGTTTTGATCACCTTGAAGTGTGATCTATTGAGCATTGCCTTTGGTTTGATTTATCGTCTAAAATATTTAGACGTGGCAAAGAAAATCATGCGTCTTTCAAAGCTTCCTCTAATTATGATCGTGATCGCTGGTACTACTGAAATGGTCAGCCTTTTTGTTAAATGCTGTTATTAAGTATTGTAATGTTGCGATTGCGTCGCGAAGTGCTTTAAGAAGCGACCCAGTCACATCAAATCGATTCCGCAATGCTCTCTCTGATCATCAACACTGTAATCGCAAAGCTGTCTTGACCTAGTATGGAATCCGCTTTCGTGATTTGTTGTCCAAAGTGCGGCTTAGTGACGAAGAAAATTAAAAGGCACCATGAACCCTCTCACAATTTTCCTTGCATTTTTGTGCGCCCTACCATAAACGACGCTCCAAGCACCGGTAGCTCAGCTGGATAGAGTACTTGACTACGAATCAAGGGGTCGGGGGT
>CAJXHI010000018.1 GCA_913051655.1 uncultured Alphaproteobacteria bacterium | reverse complement strand
AGCGTATATTGCGCGGTTTCACCACAAGCAAGCCCCGCCGTTGCTGCCGTTACAGCGACAAGTTTGTCTTTACCATACCGCACTAGAGACGTTGCTTATCCAGTAAAAAGGCTTTTTTCAACAACACGAAAGACTTTTATTATACTCGGGAACCACAAAGATAACGCCATTTTTACTTTGTTTGGCAAAGTTTCAACAATTTCGGAGACGTCCCTCTTGTTCTTTATCGACATTTTAAAGCTGCAGGTTCTCCAGCAGCTCTTCATACTCACAGGTCCCGTAAAGACGCACGGCTTCCCTCAATAACTTCCAGTTCACGGAAGTTTTCCGCAGCAAACTACATAATTCAGCACATTTCGCCATTTGCTCAACCTGACCTGCCAGTTCCATATTGCTTCAAAGTGACGGGCCCGTTGCAACCGTTTGGTTCTCTCATTCCCGAGGACCTGTACGTACAGGTGGGCGCCAGGTAATTGGGCCAGGACCCAAACAGAGCCAACTCCCTCGGAATTGCTTAAGGCCACCGGAATGTAACCGTGCACGCGAAGAACAGAACCCGTCGTGACTTAGTTAGGGTGTCCTCTTCAAAAAGGCAAGCAACACACTGGCATGAGAAGCACACCAGATAAACGCAAAATCTGTTGTAAAATATCTATGATTTTCGTTCGATAAGATACTGTTGTAAGAGCAGAATATAAAAGCCATGAGATAACAATGGGGCAGCTTAGGGTCACATTTAAGATGACGGCAAAGGATTACCAAAGATAAGTTCCAAGGGCCGCCTAGCGTATGATGGAAGCAAACGATATTCAGTAAATTTTCTAGGAAGCGAAATGGAATTTATTATTGGAATAACATTCGGCATTGTGTATGGCGATATTGCAGGCAAGGCTGTCAGTGCTTGGATTAAGGCACTTCTATCAATTCAACAGCAAGTATTGTTGGAGGCGGTTTGGGTAGAACGTTCTTAGGTGCAATTGGAACGCCTGCTTCCGTGGATACTGCTGGTCTCGTTTTTGACGCTATTATAGGTCAGGTCGCAGCTGGTGGTGTACTACTTACCATCAATTGCGTTGTGCGCAATATGTTTAGCAAGCCAATCTAAACGCTAGAAACCGGCAGGCACCAGCGGCAAAAGCAATATTGCAGTATAAGATTCAGATAACAGCGCAGCTAATATTCATTTGAGTTACGCCATTTTTTTTATTTTGTTTCTGACCAGCGTATTCAGCCCTAATTCTCAAGGCCCACCCAATGATTTCTTTCACCACCGAAAATTAGCAGATATTTTATGAGATTGATCCGAATACGGCTGCTTGCTATTAAATTTGCGCTTTTATCGTTATTTGATATCAAGCAGGGTTCGATGAACTTTACGACATCAGAACCCTCTGTATCATACGGAATGCATAGTAACCGGCAGCAAATCGGTGCCATCGCGCCTTGTGGCCACTGCGACTGCGACTGCGACTGCGAATTCGCCGTAAGGATTGGCCCAAACCTCGACCAATCCTTCAGCAACACCACGTCCCATTCGAGAACTCATATCGTTATAAAGATACGAAGCCTGAAATCACAACGATTTCAAGGGAATTGATTCGTTGCGATCAATGTACCCGGAATGTCACCTTCGTACCGCATGATCCACAAACATTGTCATTCAAAGGTTTTGACGGTCCACAGACATGCCAATCGGCACGTACGTTTTGCGAATGCAAACCAAGTCCCAGATGTGCAGCATGCGGCCCGATCTCCCCAACGCAGGGTATTTGACCGGATAGTTTTGGATCCAACCTCCATTGAAAATATGGTGCATCAGTGGCGTTTTTCATTGTCATCCAATCCTACCTTAATTCTACACGGATTTTATTGGTCCGCCCCAATTTGCGTAAAGCTACGATCTCATTTGCTTATCGGATCGTCAGGTACCAAGACATTATGAAACCTGGACCAAAGACAAAATCGCTGAATTATTCCATCCATGCCATTAAGAAGCGTCAGAAAAACAGATGGATCTTGCCAAATATTCATTATTTGTTCACCCTAAGGTCATGAATACACAGCACAACGATTTTGCCCAGTCAGGCAAATTACTGGCGCGTGGCGCAGCGCGCCACCTCTCAGATTTAGGCTTTGTGAGCCTTGAGGAATTTGTACCGAGGCGAGGATTGCGTTTGGATCTTTTTGCACTTGGTCCAAAAGGGGAATTATGGATTATTGAGTGTAAATCCTCAAAGGCAGATTTCAAATCTGACGACAAATGGCAAAACTATCTCGAATGGGGCGACAAATTTTTCTGGGTAGTGGATTCAGATTTCCCTACAGATATTTTACCTCAGAAAACAGGTCTAATAATCGGTGACGCGTACGATGCAGCACTCATCCGAGAGGCCCCCTATCACCCAGTTGCGCCAACACGGCGCAAAACTCTTGTTCATAAATTTGCGACCAAAGCAGCAGAACGGCTACATCGGGTGCGCGATCCTTGCTTTATGTCTTCTTTCTGATCCCGCGCGCTGTCAAAGCAGATGCTTTTATTTCTTCTGCGATTTCATCCGCTTCATCGGGATCGAAATCCATGGGGATTTCCATCGTCCCTGTCGAAACATAAATGCGTACCATACCCTGATCTGTTGGGCCAATTTGCAAATTGCTTTCCGTATCGGACTGTTTGTTGATACCCATAATCAGCCACTCCGTGGTTCTGCCCGTCAGTAACCTTTGAACCATTAGTGCTCAGCGAATTCAATTGCAAGAGGCACACCATTAGGCTTGTCTCTGCTCTGAGAACGAATTGGACTTGCAAAGCTCCTCGCACAAAGTTACACGCTGCTCAAGTGCCGCCTTAGCTCAGTAGGTTAGAGCGCTTGATTGTGGATCAAGAGGTCGTAGGTTCGAATCCCACAGGCGGTACCATTGAAATCAACGTCTTAGAGATTTTGCGAAGTGTTTTTCATTTATAATAATTAGGGATTATGTGGGGACACTTTTTACAGCCTTTGCATATCTCCACGCGGGGCTATCTTGGGGCAAATCAATGGAGAGGTCGGATGAACTACTGGAGATATCGCTACCGTTTTACAAAATGGATTTGGACTGGCCAGTTCTTCTCCTCACACTGTGTGGTTGATAGCGAAGATAATATACCTAAGTAGCTGGGAGTTCCAAGTGCAAATCAATTCTTTAATAACCATGGTTATGGAGACGCATTATTGGTGTTCCGCACGTAAACCAGCTCAAGAAACTGCGTCAATGCGAACGATAGAATTGTGAACCTCAATTCAGAAGATCATCATCCGAATACGTGCGGCTAATCCAACGTTTGAAATATGGTTCAGCGCCCAGCGCCTGAGCTTTGCCTTCAGGCTTCCCAATTTCCTGTTACCCGCTACCTATTGCCGCAAACGGCAGACTCATGCCCTCTCCCCTTACAAAAAGCCAGCAGAAAGGTATGAAATCAGGAGTTTTTGTATCAAAGGCTATTGACTCGTTTTGCAGTCAAACGTGTTGATGGTCTGCTACCACCAAATGCGTTTAAACACAATTGATTTGAATACAGAGTACTGAGAGAGCGACGCACCGACGTGCAGCAGAACCTGCAAAAAAAGAACCATCTTAAAAAGCTGATGTGAATTGCCTGCAACCTCCGAGAGGGGTAGTAGCAACAAAACGCCGTAGCAACTCCAATGCAGAGCTTTTGATACCATCTCCATCAAGGGTGCATTTTCTTGGGTATACGGCGGGCAGCCCTCTCCATTACGCAAAAAGAAGGTCAACCATCCATCTTCAATGCGGAAATAAACGCCTCTTGCGGGATGTCGACCTTGCCGAATTGGCGCATCTTTTTCTTACCGGCCTTTTGTTTGTCCAAAAGCTTGCGTTTTCGACTGGCGTCGCCGCCGTAACACTTCGCTGTCACGTCTTTGCGCAGCGCAGCAAGCGTTTCGCGTGCGATTACTTTCCCACCAATCGCAGCTTGGATCGGGATTTTAAACATATGGCGCGGGATCAAATCCTTAAGCTTTTCACACATTGCCCGTCCCCGCAATTCGGCGCGGTCTCGGTGCACCATTACAGACAACGCATCAACCGGTTCGTCGTTGACCAAAATAGACATCTTCACCAAACTGTCCTCACGATACTCCGTCATCTGGTAATCAAAGCTCGCATAGCCCTTGGTCACCGATTTCAGCCGGTCGTAAAAATCAAATACCACCTCATTGAGCGGCAGATCATAGACCACCATCGCGCGACTGCCCGCATAGGTCAAATCTTGCTGCGCGCCGCGCCGATCCTGACATAGTTTCAGCACGTCGCCAAGGTATTCATCTGGCACCAGGATGGTCGCTTTAATGCGCGGCTCTTCAAGGTGATCGACCTTGCTCAAGTCGGGCATATCCGCAGGATTATGCAATTCGATCATCTCTCCGTCGCGCATATAAATATAATAAATCACAGAGGGTGCGGTTGTGATCAATTCGATATTATATTCTCGCTCAATTCGGTCGCGCACGACCTCAAGGTGCAACAATCCCAAAAACCCACAGCGAAAACCAAAACCAAGCGCCGCTGAAGTTTCTATTTCAAAGCTGAAAGACGCATCATTGAGTGCAAGTTTTTCGATAGCGCCGCGCAGATCTTCAAATTCTGAACTGTCTACCGGGAATAATCCACAAAATACCACTGGCTGACTGGGTTTGAATCCTGGCAGCACGGCATCCGACCCTTTTTTCTCATGGGTTATTGTATCTCCCACCCGCGTATCGCGTACCTGTTTGATAGAAGCTGTGATAAAGCCAATTTCACCTGGACCCAGCTCTATTACGTTTTCCATTTCAGGGCGGAACACGCCGATCCGGTCGATGAAATGTACGGATCCATTTGACATCATTTTAACCCGATCGCCCTTTTTTAGTACGCCATGAATAATGCGCACAAGAACAACAACGCCCAAATAGCTGTCATACCAACTGTCCACAAGCATAGCCTGAAGAGGCCCTGCTTTATCCCCTTTTGGTGCAGGAAGGCGTTGAACAATTGCTTCTAACGTTTCTTTGATACCAATCCCTGTTTTTGCACTAACCTGAATCGCATCGCTGGAGTCAATGCCAATCACATCTTCGATCTGTTCAGCAACGCGATCACAGTCGCTTGCTGGCAGGTCGATTTTATTGAGTACGGGCACGATTTCATGGTCGGCATCAATGGCCTGATACACATTGGCAAGCGTCTGCGCCTCTACCCCTTGCGTGCTGTCGACTACCAAAAGCGATCCTTCTACCGCGCGCATAGAACGGCTGACTTCATAGGCGAAATCCACATGGCCAGGTGTATCTATAAGGTTAAGGACATAGCGTGCTCCGTCCTCTGCATCATATTCGATGCGCACGGTATTCGCTTTGATCGTAATTCCCCGCTCGCGTTCAATATCCATTGAGTCAAGCAATTGCTCTTTCATGTCACGATCTTTGACGGTACCCGTCGATTGAATCAAGCGATCGGCAAGCGTCGATTTGCCATGATCAATATGGGCAACGATTGAAAAATTCCGAATGTAACTAAGTTCTATCATACGCGTGATATGAGTTGAATTTCATTTTTGGTCAAGGGATGAAAACACGCTTAACCTTGCCCGCTCTCTTGAGCTTATATAATGTCATGGAAAGCTGCAGTAATTTTGCGCATCCAAACGACCCAATTTGATGAATTGCCGCTGTGCTCCCCCCTTGTAAGTGATGGTTCTGGTAAGGCGATATCGATTGAGGAAACCAGACAGATATTCGCATTCAAGATCGGTGCCTTCGGTGTCATTTATTTAATGACTGTTCCCGGCATCAGCAATTGTTTACAAAAACGGCTGATCAGACTTTAGACCGCACGGAACAAATTTGCGTCGTCGATTTTCTGAAAAATCTCCTAAATTTTAAAGGCTGTTAGAGCATCTAATCCAAAATTTCCCGTTTTGGCCGCTTGGCCGGACCGCGATTCTCAAGATGGTTTGTAAAAAACATCCTCAGCACCTCTTCAAATGCACGGGGCCTTTCCGCATGAATCCAATGACCTACGCCTGGGATTTTTGCGAAGACTGCTGCGGGGAAGAGTGTTTTGATATAGCCCCGCATCTCAGGAAGCACGTAGTTGCTGTTTCCCCCCGACAGAAATAAGGTCTTTCCGTTATAAGTCCCATCGACTTTGGGAAAGCCGAGAATTTTCGGCATCGCATCTTCAAGAACATCCAAATTCAGCCGCCAGCGGCGATGTTCGAAATCAACCGATTGGACAAAGAAATTCTGTAGGCCGACATCATCAACTTTTTCGCATAATTGCGCACGTACGTCCGAGCGATTTTTGACCGTCGTGAAATCGACTGCCTTCATCGCTTTGATGAATTGGATTTGGTCATGTTCGTAAACAACCGGTGCAATATCTGCAATACATAGGCTTGCGACTAATTCTGATCTCAGCAGCGCTAGTACCATCGCCGCCTTACCTCCCATGGAATGGCCCATCACATCACAAGGCGCGCCAACATGTGCGATAACCTCTTCAAGATCTTTTGCGAGGTCGTGATAGCTGTGGCTATCAAACCAAGAGCTTGACCCGTGGTTTCGATGATCCACAACGACCACACGCCGTGTATTGGTAAGGCGTTTTGCAATGACGCCCCAATTTCTTGCTGACCCAAATAACCCATGGGCGATCAATAAAGGAGGCTGATCATCAGGACCGGAATGATCAATGAAATTTAACAACTGTTGCCCCTAATTTGACAGACGTTTTTTTAATTGGTCAAACCGGCATGACGCAATGCGGCACGCACAAGGTCCTTTGTCTCATCTCTCAAGGGCGTAAGAGGAAGGCGCACTTCATCGTCGCACAAACCTAACTCCGACATGGCAAATTTAATGCCGACAAGACCCGGTTCAGTGAAAACAGCCTGATGCAGCGGCATCAAGCGATCCTGAATCTCAAGCGCTTCTGCGTAGTCGCGTTTGAGACAGGCGTTTTGCAATGCAGAACAAAGCGCTGGTGCGACATTTGCCGTTACAGAAATACAGCCCACTCCGCCTTGTGCATTGAAACCGTGCGCTGTTGCGTCTTCGCCTGAAACTTGTATAAAATCCGCACCACAGGTGATGCGCTGTTGCGAAACACGTGATAGGTCCGCTGTCGCATCTTTAACCCCAATAATACGGGGAAGTTTTGCCAGTTCACCCATGGTTTTTGGCGACATATCAACCACGGAGCGCGGCGGGATGTTATAAATCACAATCGGGATTTCAATCGCGTCATGCAATGTTGCAAAATGGGCATAAAGCCCATCTTGAGTGGGTTTATTGTAATAGGGAGTTACGACAAGTGCGGCATCCGCACCGACGGCTTTGGCGTGTTTCATATGACGCAGCGACTCAGCCGTGTTATTTGATCCAGCCCCTGCAACTACCGGCACGCGGCCTGCTACAGCTTTTACCGTTTCGGTTACGACCATTTCATGTTCTGCATGGGTAAGCGTCGGGCTTTCACCTGTGGTCCCAACTGGCACCAAACCATGTGTCCCCTGTTCAATATGCCACTTCACCAGCTTTTTGAGGGTATCCACATCCACTTGGCCGTCTTTGAACGGCGTCACCAACGCAACAAGTGATCCTCTCAGCATTTAACGCTCCTTTCGCTTTATCAGTCTTTCCCAATGAGTGAAGCAAATTATCGCCGAGGTACAGGAAGTCTCTGGCGATCTCAACCCAAAGCGTTACAGTCCGAACCAAATATTCGTTTCACACCAGAAATTACAAGTTATGTTGACCAAGGTTTTTGGAATTTTTTTTGTCATTTTTTATGCGGTTGTAGTGCATGCTAATCCGCGTCCGCTTGCCAATGCTTTCTCAGCGATGAAAGAGGATAATTGGCCCTTGGCCTTTGATCTGGCAAAGCGCGATGGAGAGATCGCACACGATATCATCGAATGGCACTGGCATCGTGCACAACAGGGAACGGCAACGGCGGCATTAGAGTTTTTACAAAGGCGTCCGGATTGGCCTGGTCTTCCTTATTTCAGAAAGCGCTCAGAACAGTCTTTTATGAGCGCGTCAATGAAACAAACAGCACAGTTTTTTGCAAATGATACGCCGAAAACAGCAGAGGGAGCTTTCGCGTTCGCCCGTGCGCTAGAATCTGGACAGCAAGCAAAAAAAGCAAAAGTAGTCATCCAAGACGCTTGGGAAAACTTCGTAATGGAGACGGATCTGCAGGACGCCTACGTGACAAAATATGGCGCATTAAAAAAAGCCGGTACACCCAAGCGCTTGCGTCAAATGCTATGGCAGCAAAACTCTGGACAAGTCCGCGCTCTTTTCCCTTATCTGACGGTACAAGATCAAGCATTGGCAACGGCATGTCTCGCGCTTCATGCTGGCAAAGACGGCGTTGATCCACTTATCGCGAAACTGTCCAAATCCTCGCGCAAAGAACCTGTTCTGGCACATGCACGCTTCCTTTGGCGACTAAAAACGCGCAAACGCGCCTCGGCGATTGAGATTTTACTAAACTCAAGCAAATCTGAGAAAACGCTTGGCAAGCCCGCGGTATGGGCTAAAGATCGCCGGATAATTGCACGCGATCTTCTGTTTGATAGGAAACACAAAACCGCCTATCGTGTCGCTGCAAATCACCATCTTTCTGGTGGGACGATCTATGCAGAACTGGAATGGCTTGCTGGCTATACTTCCCTGCAACATCTCAATGATCCTAAAACGGCACAATTACATTTTGAGCGCATGCTATTCGCAGTCGACACGCCTATATCGTTGGGAAGGAGCTATTATTGGCTCGCACAGGCGCATAAAAGACAGGGAAACTTGGAAAAAGCACAAAAAATATTTGCACAAGGTGCCGAACATCAAACAAGCTATTATGGTCTTTTGAGTGCAGAGGAAATCTCAGCGCCCTTTCCCTATAGTTTTGACCCGTTGCCTGATCTGCCAGATTGGCGCGGGGCCTCGTTTCGAAATAGCAGTGTCTTCAAAGCGGCTGTATTGCTTTTTGCATCAGGACAAGATGCACTCGGCGAACGTTTTATAACGCATCTGGCTGAAACGCTTAACGACCTTGAGATCGAGCAGATGACAGATTTTCTGGAGGAGTATGAGCGCCCCCATGTGCTTGTCATGCTCGGAAAACGCAAAGCCAGCCAAGGGCAAAGTTTTCCGAGGCCCTATTTCGCACTGCACCCTATGACCAAAGAAGGCTACCCTGTGCCAAATCAATTAAGTCTTGCTATTGCACGGCGTGAAAGCGAATTTGACCCCAAAGTTGTCTCCCCGGTTGGGGCGGCCGGACTAATGCAGGTAATGCCCAACACGGCGCGTGAGATGGCCGGCAAAATCGGCATAAACTTTGATCAAAAGCGCATGACACGCGACTGGCAATATAACGCGCGCATCGGAACCGCCTATCTCAAGGAATTAAATAAACGCTTCAAATCAAATCCAGTCCTTGTTTCAGTGGCATATAATGCAGGCCCAACGCGAGCGGAAAAATGGAGCGCTTTCTTGGGTGATCCACGCAGCAAAAAGGTCAATATCATCGACTGGATCGAGATGATCCCATTTGATGAAACGCGCAACTATGTAATGCGCACCACCGAAAGCATTCCGATGTATCGCGCCCGTCTAGGCAAAGAACCCCTGCCGGTACCGTTTTCAAAGTTCTTGCAAGGGTCGGGTTTTTAGTCCTTTGCGCCACAACGTAAAGAGGCCAGCCGTTATGACCATGCCGCTGCCCAGCGCAATTTGAAGACTGACCGTTTCCCCAAATATAGTTATCCCAATTAAGGTGACAAAGACTAGATGGAAATATGCAAAGGGCTGCAACACGCTGGCCTCTGCTAATTCATAACATTTGATCAATAACCAATGACCAAGAGCGCCACTGATACAGAGTATCGCCATCCAGAGCCAATCTGGTCTACTCATGTTTTCCCACGACCAAATGCCCACAACGGTTGCAAGTGCAGCACCAACAGTTCCAGTCCAGAAAAACGACGTATTGGTACCGTCTGTGCGGGCGACGTAGCGATTTAGCAAACCATAAACTGCAAATAATAGGGCTGAAATGAAGGGTAAAACCGCTGCAATGCTAAAAACCCCAGCGCCGGGCTCTAGCACGATTAACAACCCTACAAAACCTATCCCAATAGCCATCCACCGTCGCCATCCCACCTGCTCTCCAAGAATAGGGCCGGAGAGCGCGGCAATCATTAACGGATAACAGGCAAAAATTGCATGACTTGCAATTAGCCCCATATAAGTGAAACTAAGAATGGCCACCCAAATTTCAACGGCTAAAACCACCCCACGGAGAATTTGCAAACCCATCACCGGCGATGAGGCGACTGCCTTGACGCCGCCTTCTGAACGGCCAGTAAACCAAAGAACAAAAATTGCAAAAAACCAATAGCGGACCATAACAACGAGTTGGGCGTTGTAGGTGGATGCTAAATGGCGGGAAATACCATCCTGAGAGGCAAAAACAAACATGGTCAGGATCATCAGAAGTATGCCGCTGCGACCATTATTCTGCATCTTTGGAGCCTTTGCGGGCGACGGTCATATGGCGTTTGCGCCCATAGCCTTCGGCCCTTTCGACCCAAAATCCTGCGTCTTCCAGATTTCGGCGAACATATCCTGCAGCAGTGTAGGTCGTTGCTGTACCCTCGTTTTCGGTGTGGAAAAATACCTCTGACAAGAGATCTGCCTCCCATAACTCAGGGTTTTTGGCAGGGGAAAACCCGTCCAGATACCAGCAATTCGCGCGCCCCTTCCAGCGAGGCAGCGTTATCCTTGCATCGCCTATATTGAGTGACAAATTCACGTCCCCACTCTTCCACTGTCCTGTCCTCAACAAATCACTCCATCCGTCAACCAATTCCTGTGCCAACGGTGCAATGATATCAAATGGTTGGAGCGCACGTATCAGATCAGCCTGTGTCAGCGGATAGGCTTCAAAACTGGCGAACTGTAGTTGACCTTCCTGTCCGGAGCGTTGCCATGCTTGCAATGTTGTCAGAAAATTTAGCCCTGCCCCAAACCCAAGCTCGGCAATAGAAAGCCCATCCTGAAACCTATCCGGCAAACCATTGGCCGCAAGGAACACATGCTGCGCTTCTTTTAAACCGTTTTCCAAAGAATAGTACGGATCATCAAACTGCTTTGACACAGGTACCTGAGCACCCTTCCAGTCAAGATCAGGAGAGACAGCTTTCATAAGCACACCTTGCAGAACGGAATATTCGCAATTATGGCCTTTAGCTAAAGAATTGGAATGGCGCAACAATGGATGTGACAATCAGAGGAGCCGGCATTTTAGGATTGTCGATTGCATGGCAATGCGCGCTGCGCGGTGCGCGTGTTCAGGTGATTGATCCTAACGGCATTGGAGCCGGTTCCAGCGGCGGAATTGTCGGGGCCCTGGCACCGCATGTGCCAGAAAACTGGAACAACAAAAAAGAATTCCAATTCCAAAGTCTGATTGCTGCTGAGCCATTTTGGGCACAGGTCGAAGAGGTGTCCGGGATGCCCTCAGGCTACGGGCGGCTCGGACGGATTCAGCCTATCACAGACGAAAACCAGCTTGCCTTAGCCCGTCGACGGGCAGATAACGCTAAAATGCTTTGGCAGAATAAGGCGGAATGGTGCGTTATTGACAAGGCTCCCGATTTTGCACCCGCATCAACAACCGGATTTTGGATCAAGGATACGCTCAGCGCGCGACTCAATCCACGACTTGCTTGCGACGCTCTCGCAGAGGCTTTGCGTTTGAAAGGTGTGTCTTTTGCAGGACACGGTTTAGATCAAGGCAAATCCGTTTGGACCACTGGTGCAGAGGATTTGTTTCACATTTCAAAAACGCTCCAGCGTCCTTTCGGAATTGGCGTCAAGGGGCAAGCCGCCCTTTTTGATCTGGACCGCAGGGATTGTGCGCAAGTGTTCGCTCAGACAATGCACTTCATTCCCCATGCAGATGGCACACTTGCGGTTGGCTCAACTTCTGAGCGTAATTATGATGACGGAACATCAACAGATGAAAAATTGCATAAATTAATCACCGTTGCACAAGAGGTTTTAAGAGACCTCAAAACTGCCACGGTTATCCAGAAATGGGCGGGTGTGCGTCCCAGGAGTAAATCCCGTGCGCCTGTGCTTGGCACACACCCCCTTCATCCCAATGCCTACATTGCAAATGGTGGCTTTAAAATTGGCCTAGGGATGGCTCCTAAGATCGCAGAGGTTATGTCTGATCTTATCCTAGATGGCACTGACAACATCCCTGAGGATTTTCGACCAGAAAACTGTCTGACCTAAGGCGCATCAGGACTGTTTTTCAAACATGATTGATACCTCGCCCAAAGGGAATCCCCATTTTGACATATAGGCCTTATTGAAAAGGCGATCCTCGGTTTGAAGCCACATGTAGTCCTTAAAGCTAACAACCATCGTTCCATCAGAAACCGGCAAATCAATGGTATAGGCCCAATAAAAGGTATCACCGCTTTCTTCGCCAGAGGCGGTTCCAATCACGCCTTCCGCATCGCCGGTCCAAGTGTCCTCATCGATTTTTGTCAGTGTCCAAATACGCTGTTCTTCTGTACTATCGGAATAAGTGAAATCTTCCACTAGACGAAGCTGCTTACCATCCCAACTCCCCGCGATATCCACAACAAACCGACGGCTCACGTTGCCTAAGACATCTTGAAATTGGCCATAGGCGACCACTTGGCCATCAAAGAACTCTTCAAGATTTAATTGCAGATCAGAGATTTTTTCATCCTTCAAAGATGGCTTCAAACCGCATCCCATTAGGATCAAGACAAAAAAAAGCGCGAAAAAACGTTTCATTTCAGATTTCCAAATTTACTTAATTGACTCCTTTTATACGCAGCAGACCGAAACATTGGTTTCAAAATATTTGCAAAATAGGAAATCTGTATATCACTTGAGAAAAGATAGAATCAAATGCACGAAGGAAAAATTTCTATCTTTGAGACTGGGGCCATTTTGATGCAACACAGAATTTCGCATCTTTGGCAAAGTTTGGAGCAAAAAATTCTGCTCTTTGCTTCAAGAGCCCAACTGCAACCTTTTATCATAGATGCAACGAAGTCGATTTCAAAAATAGAATTATTCTCCTTAAATAAGGCAAAAACGAATTAAGGGCCACATTCCAGTGAACCCACTAGCCATGGATTTGAATTTTTACTGGCCGGCTTAATTTAGTATTATTAATATTTACTACGCACCGCGCCATTTCAGACCTGAAATAGTTTTCAACTATTTGGTTTGACTCATTTGACGCACAAAACATCGAGAAAAATATAGCTAAGACTTTAGAAATGATGCTACGCATACGCTTCTGCTTTGACAGACGAAGTGTTGACACTGTAGGCAAAATTCAAGTCACTCACATGAAATAAGCGAGACAGCGCATTTGACAGAAAAAAACAACCTGCGGGAAAAAGAAGTGACCCTTGATTTTGATCCAAGCGTTATCAGAGATGCACAGCTTGCTTTCATAGGCAAAGTTAGTTCGCAATGGTCCAGAGGCGACTGTCCAAAGAATCTCACAGAGGCTCGTGCCTCTGATCGTGCGTCTGCGTCAGTCAGCATAGATGCGCCATACCGCGCTGGACTCAGTGGGTTAAAAGTGGGGATGAAAATCTGGTTGGTTTTGTGGTTTGACAGATCACGTCGGGACATCATCGTCCAATCACCGCGCCACGCTAATGAGGCGAAAGGCGCGTTTTCTCTTAGAAGTCCAATAAGGCCAAATCCAATTTCAATTCAGGCCGTAACAATCACACATATGGATTTTGAAACAGGCAAGCTTTGTATCGATACGACGGATGCGTTTGATGCAACGCCCGTCTTGGATATCAAACCATGGCGTGAGGCGATCGACGTACCGCCCCCCTCACGATTGAGCAATAATTACTGAAGCAAGCGGCGCGCAATAACCTGTGCCTGGATCTCGGCCGCCCCCTCAAAGATGTTCAGGATGCGAGCATCGCACAAAATGCGACTGATCTTGTATTCCAAGGCAAAGCCATTTCCACCGTGGATTTGCAATCCATTATCCGCAGCGGCCCAGGCAACTCTCGCACCAAGCAACTTTGCCATGCCCGCTTCGAGGTCGCAACGACGGTCATTGTCCTTATTATAGGCGCTGAAGTAAGTCAGCTGACGGGCAATCATGATTTCTACCGCCATCATAGCTAATTTGCTGGCCACGCGAGGGAATTCGATCAATGATTTACCGAATTGTTTGCGGTCTTGCGCATATTGCATTGACACATCAAGGGCTGCCTGTGCCACACCAACTGCGCGCGCTGCAGTCTGGATGCGCGCGCTTTCAAAGGTTTGCATCAGCTGCTTAAAGCCTTTGCCCTCTTCTCCTCCCAAAAGGTTTTTGCCCTTTACGTGGAAATTATCGAAGCCAAGTTCGTATTCTTTCATGCCGCGGTAGCCAAGCACTTCGATTTCGCCACCGCTCATACCTTCTGATGGGAAGGGATTTTCATCGGTACCAGGCGTTTTTTCCGCTAGGAACATAGAGAGGCCGCGGTGGTCTATACTGTCCTTGTCGGTACGTGCCAAGAGTGTCATAACATGAGTACGCGCGGCATGGGTAATCCATGTTTTATTGCCGGTGACGCTGTAATCATCCCCTTCTTTAACAGCCCGAGTGCGCAATGCACCTAAATCAGAGCCCGTGTTTGGTTCTGTAAATACAGCCGTTGGGAGAATTTCAGCGCTTGCAATCTTGGGCAACCAGTACGCTTTCTGTTCATCTGTTCCGCCACATAAAATTAGCTCTGCCGCGATTTCCGACCGTGTTCCAAGAGATCCAACGCCAATATAGCCACGCGATAATTCTTCAGAGACTACCGCCATAGACGCTTTGCTCATGCCCAAACCGTCGTATTCTTCAGGGATCGTCAATCCAAAAACACCAAGCTCGGCGAGCTCTTCGATAATTTCCATCGGGATTAGATCATCGTTCAAATGCCACTCATGCGCAACAGGATCGATGCGGTCCAAACTGTAACGGCGAAATTGTTCGCGGATCATTTCCAGCTCTTCATCTAGGCCTGATGCTCCCACTATTACGTTTGCACTATTTTCCCGCATCAACTCCACAAGGCGCAAACGCGCGGCTTGCGCATTGCCATTGCTTACCAGCCCCATTACTGAATCATCAGCCAAGGCAGCCATGTCTTCCGATGTAAGCCCAAGGTCGCTCAAGCGCACAATCTCAGATTGGCTCATGGGAATACCACCCAGTATTTGGCTTAAGTATTCACCGAATGATATTTGCAAAATAAGCTGCTCTGTTTCATCAAAGCGTTCCTCAGACTGCAACGTCTCTGCCCAATGCTGCATCTGTTTTAAAGATTCGGCATAAGTTGCAAGCCAAGCCAACCCGTGTGCGGAAGTTTGATTTTCGTCTATCAATGCAGCACTAACGCGTCCGTCTTGAGACACCTTTGAGCGCACCGTTTCAACTGCACGCTCGAGCACTCCACCCACAAGTTCCACACTACGTGCTGTTTTCAAAAGCAGATTTTCCAAAAGCGCGTTTTGTGTCAAATACCGATCCTGTCCGTCATGTGCCATAATATCTTCCTTGAGCGTGATTTTCAGCGTTCTAGTCACGTTGCAGGTGCAGCGCAACAAAAATACGGCCACTGCGTCAATTTTGTTCTTATATTTCGTGACGAATTACTGATGCGGCCAGGGGTCGCCCATGATATTACGCAATTAATGGAGAGATATATATTAGATACTGACCCGAGTGTACTTATCTTTGCCACCTTCGCAGGTCTTGCAGCCGGCCTTGTGAAAGGGGTGGTGGGATTTGGAATGCCGATGATTCTACTGTCTGGCTTAGCTATTTTCATGCCGATCTACACTGCAGTTGCGGCACTGATTCTGCCAACATTGCTGACAAACTTACAACAAGCCCGCGAACAGGGGTTGAACAACGCCATAGCGGTAATGTCCAAACATAAGATTTTCATTGTCGTCATGGTCATTTTGATTTTCTCGAGTGCCGCGCTGACGCCGCGCCTTCCCCAACAATTGTTATTGGGTATTCTGGGCATCTTCATCGTGTCTTTTTCCGTTTTCCAAATGTCAGATTACAGATTTTCTCTCTCGCCCGAGAGCCACCGCACACAATTCTTTTTCGGTAGCATTGCCGGAGTCGCCGGAGGACTGTGTGGAGCATTTGGCCCGCCGACAGTTGCCTATCTCACGGCAATAAATACACCTAAAAATGAACTGATGAAAATACAGGCGCTTATTTACGGGACCGGTGCGACCTTAATGTTTTTTGGGCATATTACCTCTGGCATTTTCAATTTGTCCACCGCGCCACTCTCCAGTTTTTTAATTCTGCCCTGCATATGCGGGTTTTGGTTAGGCTCAAGGATCAGAAATACCTTTGATCAAAAAATTTTTCGCAAGGTGACTTTGGTCGTTCTAATACTTGTTGGGGCAAACTTGATCCGCCGAGCTTGGTTGATGTGACGACACCAAGGTGGTACGCCTTAGGGAATATTGCGTAAAACAACGGTTTCACGACACTCGACGCGTACAATTGTACCATTGGCGCTGCGTGAATGTTCGAAATCTGCCGACTCAGTAAAATTTTTATAGCTTCAGAACTTTTTTATTGATGCCGCCAACCCACTGGTTCCCCTTTATGTTTTTAGACTACTGACGTGTGGAGACTGCTGGGCAGATCGTGCCGACTGTGGCAATAGCTTTGCGAAGACGCTTCATTCTGACGTCAAAGCTCTTGCAAAATCCGTTGATACTCTGAAGGATGTGTAAATAATGCTCAGATCCTCGCTTCTCAACTTGTGTTTCACTCCAAATTGAGGACCAGCTCGGCGATAAAATTTGAGTTTAAAACTCTCGGCTGTGATTTTAAATAAAGATATAACAACAACAAAGCGCAAAAATAAGCACCGCGTGTGCATTGGGTCTTCCCTTTTGAATTAAATCAGAATATACGGCTGATGTTTCCCAAAACTAGCCAACTGCCTACAACAGGCAACCTGCATGGCAGGCGATGGGGAGAGTATGGCAAGGAGAGATTTTAATGGCGAAACCAATTATGGCCCGTGCGACAGCTGTTTGGCTGGTAGACAACACGACGATGACATTTAAGCAAATCGCTGATTTTGTCGGCATGCATGAGCTTGAAGTTCAAGGAATTGCCGACGGGGATGTCGCCACGGGCGTCAAAGGATTTGATCCAATCGCAAACAATCAGCTAGAGGCTGAAGAAATCAAAGCGGCTGAAGCAAATCCACTTCATAAGCTGAAACTGAAATTCAATGCCGCGGCTTTGGGTGAAGAAAAACGACGCGGGCCACGGTACACACCTCTTTCAAAAAGACAGGACAGACCAGCAGCTATTTATTGGCTTGTGAAGTTTCATCCAGAACTATCCGACGGACAAATTAGTAAATTGGTTGGCACAACAAAGCCAACTATCCAAGCAATCCGCGACCGCACGCATTGGAACATCTCGAATATTCAGCCCATCGACCCTGTTGCCCTTGGCCTTTGCAAGCAAAGCGAATTGGATCAAATGGTTCAAAAAGCGGCAGATAAGAGAGCCGCAGAAGGCGGCGTAATGAGCGACGACGAACGGCGCAAATTAGTTGGTACAGAACAGTCTTTGGACATGCCGACACAGCCGAAAATCCCGTCTGCCATCGAAGGGCTGGAAGCCTTCACGCTGCGTGATGAAAATGAAGAAGAGAGATCTGAGGAAAATGAATTCATAGATGCGGACAGTTTTTTCAACCTTCCAGAAGGTGATGTTCAACCAGATCTAACTGAAAAATAAAAGTGGGGAACACTAAAAAGAATTACGCGCTTTCAAAGCGGCCGAGATAGTTCCGTCATCCAGATAATCAAGCTCGCCGCCAATGGGCACACCTTGCGCAAGCGAGGTGATCTTGACTCGGCCAGATAGCTGATCTGCAATATAGTGCGCGGTCGTCTGGCTGGCGATGGTCGCACTGAGCGCAAGGATAACTTCGCTTATATTTTCGTTTTTGATCCGGTCGATCAGCTTAGGAATGCGCAACTCCTCTGGGCCGATGGCATCGAGTGCTGAGAGCGTGCCGCCAAGTACGTGGTAACGTCCTTTAAAAACCAACGTGCGCTCCATGGCCCAAAGATCGGCAACATCTTCTACCACGCACATTTCTCCGGTTTCACGCTTCTCACTTTGGCAAATATCGCAGACGTCGGCTGTTCCAACATTCCCGCAATTTAAGCATTCGCGCGCCGTCTGCGCCACCTGCTGCAAAGTATCTGCTAGCGGGATAAGATAAAGTGCACGTTTGCGAATAAGATGTAAAACTGCTCTGCGCGCAGAACGAGGTCCAAGCCCAGGGAGCTTTGCCATAAGCTCGATAAGATCATCTATGTCTTTTGTACTGCTCATTTTGTTCCGCCGCGCGCGTCGTAACTCTGACTAAAACGGCAACTTCATTCCCGCAGGTAATCCCAAACCCT
This sequence comes from uncultured Alphaproteobacteria bacterium, assembly GCA_913051655.1. Classification (GTDB taxonomy): domain Bacteria; phylum Pseudomonadota; class Alphaproteobacteria; order Rhodobacterales; family Rhodobacteraceae; genus LFER01. The sequence continues at coordinate 40,424 of CAJXHI010000018.1, read as the reverse complement.
CAGTCAATTTTGCAGCTTCTTCTTGAGAGCGCTCGCTGGCTTTTTGCTGCGCATCCTTGATAGCCGCTAAGAGTAAATCTTCAACTACTTCTTTGTCATCGCCCGTAAAAATGGAAGGATCGATATCAAGCGCCGTTAATTCACCCTTGGCAGTCGCTGTCGCTTTGACCAAACCAGCGCCCGCTTCACCGGTCACTGTAATGGAACTTAAATCGTCTTGCATTTGGGCCACCTTGCCCTGCATTTCTTGGGCCGCTTTCATCATTTTGCCCATATCACCAAGATTACCCAAGCCTTTAAACATTTACAAACTCCTTCTACCTCCTTCTGTTCCTAAGATGGGTTCGCTGAAATGACAAGAAGTATGGTGGAATTGCATCGATTTGACGTGTATCCAAACAATTGTATGGAGTTACCGTTACAGGGCTCCAGCCAATGCATTTAGTTTTTAATGCGCCTGAAAATGAATATTAATTTTATTACACCTACGCTCTGACTCCGGAAGCAGTGAGGCATAAAACGAACGCCGGCGCCCTTACCGAAGCAACCTCACAAATAACGGATCGTGTTTTTAAGCTATAATTAAGCCTATTTAACATGACATAAGTTGTGAAAGTATTATTAATCTACAATTTCAATACTTAGATTATTTCGCTTGAGGTCATTTTGCAGATCATATCCATTGCTTTTCCCAATAGGAAGATTTTGAGCCGTAAGGAGGGATGCAGCTATTTGATTGAAACATAAAAATCTACGGCCTAGGCTAAAGGTGTAATTCCAAAATATTCCCTTGGAGAAACCTTAATGTATGATAAAATCAATCTAGGACTGACCATGCAGTCTGCGCATCTCAGTCTAGGTGCATTGATTTCAGAACAGACGCTAAAAACGCCCAGTCAGATTGCGCTGAAAGATTATGAAAAAACATATACCTACTATGAATTTGATAGACGCACATCGCAATTTGCGCAGTTTTTACAGGACCAAGGCTTGCAACGCGGGGACCGTGTGGCGGTTTTGTCCGAAAACTCAAGTGAGTACGTTGAACTTCTCGTAGCCGGTGCAAAGATTGGGTTAATCATCGCTTGCCAGAATTGGCGGCTTGCTAAACCGGAATTGGTCCATTGCATTTCGTTGGTCGCTCCCAAAATCCTTTTCACCTCTGAGCGTTACGCTCAAAAGGCGCAGCAACTGCAGCTGACTTTAAAAACCTATATTTTGGATAAGGCTTTGAGCAAAAAATACGCACCTTATTCTGATGTTGCCCCCGAGGATCAGATCACACCAGAAGACGGTGCCGTCATCCTTTATACCAGCGGTACTACAGGCCTACCCAAAGGGGCCTTGATCAGTCATCGCGCCCAAATCGCCCGCGCGCAAATCCAGATGAACGACCTGCCTGCCGCACCCGAAGACGTATTTGTGGCCTGGGCCCCTTTGTTTCACATGGTGTCAACGGATACAGTTTTTAAGACGTTGATGATCGGTGGAACAGTGCATGTCACAGATGGCTTTAAACCGGAAGAGCTTGCACAAATTATCGCCAAGGAGCAGCTTGGACGGCTGACGCTTATGCCAGGGATGATCAGCCCACTGATAGAGGCTGTGCGCAATAACAGATCGCGTGTTAGAGGCATAAAATGGATTGGCGTTATGGCCGATCTTGTCCCTCTTGACCAAATTGCAGAGATCACAACGCTTTTAAATGCTCCCTACTTAAATACTTTTGGGGCAACTGAAACTGGCTTCGCGCCTGCCTCTGCCGGCACAATTGCCGTAGGGGAGATTGCTCAAAGCCTCAACAAAAAACAAAGCTCGCTTTGTAAAATCAAATTGGTGGACGACCAGGACCGCGAAGTTCCCGATGGTGAACCCGGTGAGCTCGCCATTCGAAGCCCTGCTTTATTTAGCGGATATTGGAACAATCCCGAAGCCAATGCGAAGGATTTTCGCGGCGGTTGGTTTCATATGGGTGACATTTTTAACCGCAATCCAGATGGAACGCTCAGCTTTGTGGATCGTCGAAAATACCTGATCAAATCCGGAGGTGAAAATATCTACCCGGCAGAATTGGAACGCATTATCCTCTCTGATCCCCGAGTAATAGAGGCGGCGGTTGTTCGCCAGAAAGACGCCGAATGGGGCGAAGTTCCAATTGCCTTTATTGCGCGCAAAGAAGACAGTTTGGATGTCTCAGCGGTTGAGGATCTGCTCATGGGCAAAATTGCGCGCTACAAACGACCAAAAAGTATCCATTTCATCGCTGAGGCAGATTTTCCGCGCAGCACGACCGGCAAAATTATGCGTCACCTTCTCGAAGACCGCCTCAAAAGTGCGATAGGTGAGAGCATTAATGATGATGACGCTTCTTGACGTTAAATCCACTCTGTTTTAGGCGGGTTTCTTAATTACGAGAAGGTGCGGCACATGGGCAAAAAGCGCAAAGGGCGGAACATTTCAGGTTGGCTTCTGGTGGATAAACCCGCCGGTATGACCTCAACAGCTGTGGTCAATAAAGTCAAATGGGCGCTGAACGCAAACAAAGCCGGCCATTGTGGCACTTTAGACCCAGAGGCCACAGGTGTTCTTGCTATTGCCTTGGGTGAAGCAACAAAAACTGTGTCTTATGTGACAGAGGCATCAAAATGTTATCGCTTTCTAGTGCGTCTTGGCGCGGCGACAAATACCGACGATGTCGAAGGTGAGATCATTGCACAAAGCGACCTGCGCCCCAGTGACGATGATATTAAAGAGGCACTCAACAGGTTCATAGGCGACATTGAACAAATTCCCCCAAAATTTTCTGCTGTGAAAATTGATGGCGAACGCGCCTATCTGCGCGCGCGTCGGGGCGAAGACATTGAACTAGTTGCGCGGCGTTTGTTTGTTCAGTCTCTCTTAGTGATAGCGCGACCAGATGCGGATCATGTTGAGCTGGAAATGGTATGTGGCCAAGGGGGATACGTAAGATCCATCGCACGTGATCTCGGCGAATATCTTTCCTGCTATGGGCATGTTAAACGTCTACGCCGTTTATGGGTCGGTCCTTTTGACATTAAAGAGTGCATCGATTTTGGCGTGATCCAAGACCTTGAACGCACACCAGAGTTGGAAAGCCACCTTCACCCTATGGAAATTGGCTTACAAGATTTGCCCGCGGGCTCCTGTTCACAAGAAAGTGCACAACGCTTACGCAACGGCAACCCTGCGCCGGTAATCCTTCCAGACGTAGACTATGGGGATATCGGCTGGGTAGCTCATCAAGGAAAACCTATTGCCATCGGTGAATACCGCTACGGATCCTTACATCCCAATCGGGTGTTTCTTCTTTCCTGAAAAGGTATCTTAAATCCACAAACATCGGCTCAAACCCTTGCAAATTTGTCCTGTTCCATCCAAATTTCGCAAATGATTGAAAAACAACACCACAATAGAGATGTGGAATCAACAGCGCAATATTCAGACTGCCTCCTTTATCGATACAGTCTGAAACGAGTTTGGGAGCCGAGTGGGGAGCGTCTACATTTTGTGATGCTGAATCCTTCTACTGCGACGGAGGTACAAAACGACCCCACGGTAGAGCGCTGTGAACGCCGAGCGAGGACTTTGGGATATGGGGCGTTTTGCGTAACTAATATTTTTGCTTGGCGCGACACAGACCCCAAAAAAATGCGTGCAGCCACTGACCCTATTGGCCCTCATAATGACGAAGCGATTAACAAAGCGTGCGATTGGGCAAATGAAACAATTGCAGCTTGGGGCACTCATGGTGCGCATATGCAACGCGGCTTGTATGTTAAAAAATTATTGGCGGGCCTAAACAAGCCCATTTTTCACCTTGGGCTAAGCAAAGACGGACACCCAAAGCATCCTCTTTATATATCCTATCAGCACTTACCTGAACCTTGGGAGATTTATTTAAAAAACGATCGTACACCGTAAAACGCCTGACAGAAACCATTTAGACTTTAAACAAATACAACCTCATGCGTATTTACAAATCCCATTGGCATATCACTTGGAAAAATTTTCACTTGGCCTTGCCTTAAGTCCGGGCTCTGTAGGTGACGAGAGCTTTCTAGTTTATATTACCGATCGGGTTCTGGCCCAAATCGAATTCATTACAATTTTAGTTGATTGGCCCTAAAGCTAATTTCTGAGATCCAAAAGGGCCGTTAATAAATCGCTTAAAAGTATTTACCTAAACATTTAAAGAATTAATGCGACAGCACCATCCCTTCAGGAAAGTTTACCTTTGGGTAAATTACATGAGATTTGCAATGTCTTTACTAACAGGAAGCATTTGTGCGTTCTTACTGGATAGCATGGTTTTTAAACACAGTAGGGCCGAAAATGATGAAATAGAAACCCAAGATGGTAAATACATACGATATGATAAGCGAATCTTCCTAATATGAAATCCAACAGAACAGCCTCCTTTCTCCATAGAATTTTCTGATATTCTTTGAGGAAAGAATGCGGATGATTTGATTGGTACAATTAAGGGAATGAACAGCAAAAAGCCTGTAGGGAAGTTGATATTTTGGATGAAGTTTAGCGCGAAAATTGGCTCGATGGCGTTAGGCGAATCTTTTTGCTTTTAATTTCAAAAGAAAGAAGTTAAACGCAAAGGCTCTGGAGCACTCTTGTGCTCTGGCTCCACGGGTCTTGCTGGACGACATCCCGGCTCGCACCATAAACGTTAACTAGGAAGGAGACCCCGATGTCGATTAATGCTGAGGACAAAGCACGCGTGATGAAAGAATTCGCCACTAAAGAAGGTGATACAGGATCACCTGAGGTACAAGTGGCCATTCTAACATCGCGTATCACAACGTTGACCGAACACTTCAAAACCCACAAGAAGGATAATCATTCTCGTCGTGGTCTTTTAAAATTGGTGGCACAGCGCCGTAAGCTTTTGGATTATCTCAAAGGCGTTGAAGAAAACCGCTACCAAAACTTGATCGGCCGCTTAGGTATCCGCCGCTGAGCGCGATTTAATTCATGGCGTTTCCGATTGTTGACGCCATGGTGCTGCAAGTTTACCAAGTTTAATTTAACGTGGTTTGAGTTCGGTAATTTTTCACAATTTAAATGCCACCTTTAAAATTATCTGCAACCAAATCAAAAAGTGCCGTTAAGCCATATAAAAGGTTGCGCGTTTATGCAAATATCCGCTCTGAAATTCAAAAAGATCATTGTCGAAATCATTAAAGAAGACTGATTGCCCCTCTGAGACATGCAAATTCAATTTCTTTAAACTCAAGTCCTTAGGCTCGTATGCAGCGTGACAAATCGTGAAATTAACCCGCGTCCAATTCAGACGCAATATGATTGTAACTGCACTTCTTTAGAGGAGCTCCCTGCATGACCTCAACCAATATACCACCAATTTCATAGAACCGTCCTTTTAAATACGGAAACGTTCTTTGCGCCCTTACAGGTTTGCTTTTGTCTTAGAAGGCCATCGCCCCCTGCTATGAATAAAATATCGCCGAAACAGTGCACTATTCAAGATCAGCTTTGTTTAATTAAATGGGGAACAATCGAATCCCATCGTCCAGATGCTTGGCCATGCGTCCTTTGGCAGGCCTCCGGCAATAATAGATAATTGTCTTAATAATATTCGTCCCAACCGGCCCACCGGTCTGCATGCAGTATCAGACTGCCTAAACCAAAGATTTCAGGATCAGACGAAAAGTGCTGTGTATATAAAAGCCCTGATTTTTGTAACAAAAATTCCGAAATTGTATGAAATCTCTGGGATTGCAGTGCGATCACTTTTGGCGCAAGGACGTTCCATTTTTTGCTTTGGGACACAAGACAGATGCGCCGTATAGTTCTGAAATTGCCCTGATCTAAGATTTCGACGGTCACAACATTGCAGAAAAACGCCGCGAGTTTCCAGAATAACACTCATGCCGCAATCGGGCAGATGGAAAAATGAGCTAACGGATCACCTGGACCAAACCATGTTTCATACGATCTACAGCTTTCCCAGCGATATCTAATGATGTTTGGGTTTTGTGGGGATTTTCATGCATGTTGGTCGCAACAGTCGCTGAACCGGCAGAGGGTCAACCAATTATCTTTGCACGTACATGGTGCCCATTGTTGTGCTAAAACAACAATTCGTCAAATTTTATACGATCTCATTAGGCAGTGTAAAGAGGAGGAAAACAGTAACCCGAACGGTTGAGCATTTTGCCTTCGCAAGTCGACACGGCTATCCTGCCGAAATCCTGTCCCTTACTGTAAGCATGTGATGTTTCCTACGAAAGCAAGTGACTCAAAAACCATTATACAAATTGCAAAAATTTGCCATAAGGCAGGTTTAAACATTGCAAACCCCTTACCGAGCCAAGTCAATATGGGCATAAAAACTTTTCAAATGTCACCTATTTTCTACCCTTCACACCCTCTTAGAGAATAAGGAAGCACTTCAGATACGAAAAAATCGCTGCTCGGCATGACGAAGTCGTATGACAGTATCCCAAAATACTGGTAGGGAATAAGTCATCTCACCGCGATCGCAAAAACACAACTCCAACTATTCAGAGAATTAGAATTTTTCCAGCAGCTTACGCAGATAATCGCGTTCTTCCTCGGGACGTTGACGTTCACCAGATCGCCTACGGATCTCATCTAACAACTCTTGAGCACGACGAGCCGTGTCTTGCATGCTTAGGTCAGTGTCCTGGTCAGACTCCGATGAGCCGTTTCCACTTGATCTTCCCAACGGGTCCTGCTGCTGAGCACGCTGTCGTGATGGGCCGGTCCCGTGCTCTTCGGTCGGTCCGTTTTCCGCTTGTGCAAGAGAGCGAGATAGATCTCGAAGACCTTCGCGCAGATTTTCTATGGCTTCCGCTTGACGATCAAGCGCACTTGAAAATTCACCTTCTTCCAAGGCGCGCTCAGCACGGCGCATAGCCTCTTCTGCGTCATGAAAAGATTGTTGGGTATCGTCATCACCCCCACCGTCTAATTGAGACAGCGCCTCGCGTTGCCGGTCAAGCTGCTCTCGCAGATCGCCTTGTCGCCTTGCCAGTCCGTGCTCTGAGGCATTCTCTTCTTCTCTAGATTGACCTTCCTGCGACTCCTTACCATTCTCACCTTGCCCTTGCATTGCAGGTCCATTTTCTTCTTGCAACTGGCGAAAGGCTTCGTCGGACAATCTTTGTTGTTCTCTTAAAGTCTCACTTAGTCCTTCGGCGGCCTGCTCACCCAGAGATCCCTCGCCACCTTCACCTCGGGCGATTTGCATGTTCTCCATCAATTCCTGCAAGTCGTTTAAGGCTTGCTGGGCTTCCGCCATACGGCCTTCTTCCATAAGCTTTTGGATACGATCCATCATCTCCTGCAGATCATTTTGCGAAAGCTCCATACTTTCACCCTCCGAAGGGGGACGGCGGTTCGGATATTGATTGCGCGCAGCCTCTCTGGAGCGCTGCCGCATGTAATCTTCATTTGCGCGTTTTAATTCGCGCATCAACTCTGCAACTTCATCTTGTGAAGCCCCGTTTTTCATAGCTTGAGACAACCGTTCCTGTGCACGACGCATACGTCCCAGAGCATCTTCCAGCCCATCTTCATCTTCGATCGAGAGCGCCAAATCCCACAGCGCTTCTGCCAATTCGTCGCGCCGAGCCTCTAAAAGATAATTGCGATACCCTGCCTCCAGACGTTTAATGATGAAACGGAGCCTTAGATGATCCGTTTCTTTGCGAAAAACCGTTTCGCGGTTATGGCTGATGGCACGCAGAATATTGGCCACACGAGGCGCATTTTCATCCGACCACAAAAGATCCCGACGCTGTTCGACGAGCGCTGCGGCGAGCGGATCAAAAAACTTCCGCCCTGGCAAAAGTGTTTTCATCTGCTTCGTACGACCCATTTGATCAATCTCGTCACGCCCTTCCAGAATGATTTTTACAGGAAGGTTTGACCAAGTGGAGCGCGAAAAATCTTCAACCATTTTACTGGTGAAATCCAAACTGTCGCCGCTCAGCGGCATTGCCAAATCAAGAACAATGGGCATGAGGTCGCGCGGTTGTGCGGAAAGCCCGTAACGACGATCAAGGGATTCAATGTCAAGTGTGATCTTTGCCTGTACATTACTCACGCCATAATCATCGCTCGCGGCAAAGGTAAATGTGCTTTCCCCATAAAAATCAGTGTCGAATAAGCCATCCCATGACACTTTGGGAATAAGATCAGGCGCCAGGTATACCTCCCAACGCGCACCTAAGGGACCCGCGATCTCAATTACACCAGATTGCATCACGTGAAAGACCTGAACAGGCTCTGAGGCGGACTGAGATTGAGACGTTTTGGCCGATGTTGTTTCGCTTAAAATATTTCTGCCCGCCTCGCCATAGAAACGAACCTCGATACGGCTGCCTTTCAAAATAGATAGCTCAGGCGCATCCGTCAAATCGTTTAAGTATAGCGTAGGCAATGAAGAATAGACCGGAGGTGTTATCCAACCTTCCCACTGCGGTCCGTCAGCAGAGGCGCTATTGCCTGCGATTATCGGAGGCCTCGTTGTCGAAAGGTTCCAAACCGAACCAAAAATCAAACTGAGAGTAAACAGAAAAAGCGCAGAAAAGCGTAAACCGTGAGGATCGCGTTTAGATAATGACAAATCAGGTTTGACAGGACAGGCTTTTGCAGCGTCTTGTTTCAGCCGGCGCCGATGCGCAAGCCACATTTCTTTGGAAGAAGGGTCATCAGTACCAAGGCCGTGCCGATCGCGCAATCCCTGAAGCGGTCGCGTAGGCAGTGAGCGATCAAGACGATTTTGAGCCTCATTAACAGTCGGTGCATGAAATTTCCATATCCCCCAAGTCAGAGCGCCAATCAAAAAAATGCCAGCGCCCGAAAGGCCGAGCCAAAACACTTCGATGTTGACATGAACATGCACGTTTAGAAACCCTAGCGCCAACAGGCTTAGCAAAACTGAAAAGAAAGGCCAAAAAGCCCGAAAGCTGTGTTCAGCAATCAGACCGAAATATGTGGCCACTAATGGCCACAAAACCTGGCGCGGGAGATTTAAAATTGTCGATTACCCTTCTCAAACCAAAGCGGCATCTACCGCGTTAAAGCCATGGAGGAATAGTATCTCGATTTATCATTTCCTCAAGGGTTGGTCTGGGACGGATTACCGCAAATTGATCTCCTTTCACCAAAACTTCAGGGACTAAAGGTCGCGAATTATATTCGCTGGCCATGACTGCACCGTAAGCCCCCGCGGATCTAAAGGCCACTAAATCACCATTCGTTAGCCGATGCAGAGCGCAATTTCGTGCGAAAGTGTCGCCTGTTTCACAAACAGGGCCAACCACATCAAATATTTCATATTTTGCGTCGGCTGCGGGTTCTTTAACAGGTATAATGTCATGATGTGCCTCATAAAGTGCCGGACGGATCAAGTCATTCATTGCAGCATCTAAGATCAGGAAATTGCGACCCTCTCCTTCTTTTAAATAAATCACCGAGGATATCAAAAGTCCGGCATTTCCAGCGATCAAACGACCAGGTTCGATTTCGACCTCACAACCCAGATGCCCCACTTCGCGTTTGATCATCGCCCCATAGTCTTCGGGCAATGGAGGTGCCTGATTACCGCGCACGTATGGGATACCCAACCCCCCCCCAAGATCCAGACGTCTGATATCATGTCCATCCGCGCGCAGCATTTCGGTAAGCTCCGCAACTTTTCGGTAAGCCAACGCAAATGGTTCCAAATCGGTCAGTTGAGATCCTATATGAACATCAATACCCACCACATCAAGGCTCTTTAGTCGACCTGCCGTAGCATAGACATCCCGCGCCTTGGCAATAGGAATACCAAATTTATTTTCCGATTTTCCAGTAGCGATCTTTGCATGCGTTTTTGCGTCAACATCAGGGTTCACACGGATGGTAATTGGTATTTTTTTGCCATGCCGCTGGGCCGCCTTGTCCAAAAGAACCATTTCCGGTTCGCTTTCAACATTAACTTGCCGCACGCCCCCTTGGATAATCATATCCATCTCTTGGTGGGTTTTACCTACACCGGAAAAAACGATGCGATCCGTTGGCACACCAGCCTTAATCGCACGCATATATTCTCCACCCGAAACCACATCCATGCCCGCACCAAGTGCAGCAAGCGTTTTGATAATCGCCTGATTGGACGCGGCTTTCATTGCGTAACAAACCAGATGATCAATACCACTCAGGGCATCATCAAAAAGACGAAAATGCCGTTCAAGAGTTGCCGTGGAATAGACATACAAGGGCGTGCCAACCTTGGCCACTATATCACTAAGCGCGACATTTTCAGCATACAGTACGCCGTTATGATACGTAAAATGATCCATTTCTCTTGCCTAAAAATCCGAAATCAAGGAGATACCTAGCGCTAAACACAAACAAAAGAAAGCACAGTTTGAGAATAGATACGCTTTAAGAATGGCTGGTCAAATTATCCGTTATTCAATCGCTTCTGCATTGCACAGATGCACCTATGAAGAATGTTCAAAAGCCTGCTATTGGTTAGCAGGCGCTTGAACACATTATCCAGTAAATACATTTAACTGTGAATTTGTTCACTTAGTAACATGCAGGCCGCCTACCGGGCAAAAATACTTTGTCAATAAAATGAATCGTACCGTTATCCACCTCAATTTCCGCAATAATTTCATTCGCCATTACGCCCGCACCATTTGAGATATTTGCGCCAGCCAGATTCGATGTGATACATCATCTTTTGCTGGCAACGACAGGTTTGAAATCCTTTGATCCCGCGAGGGGCATCTGCTCAGTCATTTCGTGATTATCAGCATGTTTGATAAGAGCATCTGTCAGCTGACCTTTGTTTTACATTTGTGAAACTTGGCGACCGCATCTTCTGCCAGAGCTACGAAGGCGTCGTTGAGAGATGCATATACTGTAAACGGACCAAGGCCTGCCTGCGTGTTAACCAATAAGACCACCGTCGCCCCGCGAGAACCATTCTTGAGAAACGCCTATCGTTGATATCAATATCAACAATGCTAGCACTTTAAAGCGTTTTGAAAACAGTCCACCTAATAATAGTAATACGCGATTGCGGATCCCAAATGCCGGAAAATTATAAACTAATAGTAAAAATTTCTCAGTTTTAAAAAAAATAGCAATCTATCAGGACAATAGTGAACGAATACGTTCCATCGCCTTGAGAATATTATCTTCTGAATTGGCGTAGGAAAATCTGATAAATCCTTCGCCGTTTATGCCAAAACTTGTACCTGCGATAGTAGCCACACCACCCTTTTCCAAAAACAAATCTTGTGCTTCTTCGGCGCTCAGCCCGGTTTCGGAAACATTCGGAAACGCATAAAAGGCACCTGCGGCATCTGCACACCGTACATTGGGCAGATCATTGAGCGCAGCGACAATGATCTGGCGACGTTTATCAAAGGCGTTTATCATTTCACGCGCCTCATCTTGTGGTCCCTTCAGCGCTGCTAGTGCTGCAAATTGGGTAGAGGCGTTGACGCAGGAGTGATCATTTACACACAGGCGCGTTACATGTTCCACCATGCTTTCCGGCCATACCGCGTATCCGATCCGCCAACCCGTCATGGCATAGGTTTTGGACCATCCATTCAACATAATCACACGGTCTTTGAGATTTGCATAAGACAGCAGGCTTTTGTGTGTCCGCCCCCCATAAAGCATATGACTATAAATCTCATCCGAGAGGATTGCCACCTGGGGATGATCTTCAAGCCCTTTAGCCAATTTGTCTAACTCCGCCTCATCGACAACGCCACCGGTCGGATTGCTTGGACTATTCATAATAATAAGGCGGGTATCGGGCGCGATTTTCGCCAAAACATCCTCAGCAGCGAAAGAAAACCCCGCCTCCTCCTTCAAAGGAATTGGAACTGGAGTTGCACCCGAGTATCGTATCACGGATTCGTAAATTGGAAAACCGGGGTTGGGATACATAATTTCAACGCCCGGTTCACCAAACATCAAAACGGCAAAAAACATAGTTGGCTTGCCGCCCGGCACAATGACCACGTTATTAGGATTTACTGTAACATCGTTACGCGCATAAAGATCTTCGGCCACCGCTTCACGCAGCGCAGGAAGACCGTTGGCCGGAGTATATCCGTGATACCCCTCTTCAAGTGCTTGAATGCCAGCCTGCACGATATGATCTGGCGTACGAAAATCTGGCTGACCAATCCCTAAGTTAATAATCTCTTTGCCCGCAGCGGCCAGTGCCTGCGCACGAGCCAGCACAACAAAAGCTGACTCTGTTCCAAGACGATCTAAGGAAGATGCAAATTTCAACGCACTCATCTTTGTCCTACTCCAATTACTCAACAATTTGACTGGGCGGCGCTGGAGGACCATCCACACCGCAAGAACTTAGCAGGCTTGCCACAATCACAAAAAACACAACTACGATCTGTTTCATTTCACTAAAATTTTCTTCCAACGATTGATCTGAAATCGGACCTGCTCGGGCGCAGTTCCGCCATAAGACGTGCGCGAGGCAATCGAATTTTCAACAGTCAAAACAGAATACACTCCTTCATCTATTTGTTTATCAATGCTTTGCATGTCACTTAAAGTCAGGTCATTTAATTCGCAGTCTTTTTCCTCTGCCAAAGCGACCAACGCACCCGTTATATGATGCGCATCGCGAAACGCTGTGCCCTTTTCGCGCACCAACCAATCTGCAAGGTCGGTCGCTGTTGCAAAGCCTGTCCCCGCCGCCGCTCTTAACGTTTCTGGAAGGGCCGTCATGTCCTTTACCATCCCCGTCATAGCAGCAAGCGCCAAAAACAGATTATCTGCTGCGTCAAATACTGGCTCTTTGTCTTCCTGCATATCTTTGGAGTAGGTTAGCGCGAGACCTTTCATTACCGTCATTAGTGCTACATTTGCGCCCATAATGCGTCCTATTTTCGCGCGAATAAGCTCAGCGGCATCAGGGTTTTTCTTTTGCGGCATAATAGAGGACCCGGTAGAAAAGCGGTCCGAGAGGCGAACAAAGCGAAATTGGGCGGTGGACCAGATCACTAGCTCTTCGGATAAACGGCTGAGGTGCATAGCGCAGATTGAAGACAGGCCTAGAAATTCAAGTGCGAAATCACGATCACTAACGGCATCCAAAGAATTCGCACAGGGTCTATCGAAGCCCAGCGCTTCAGCGGTCATGTCACGATCGATTGGAAATGATGTTCCAGCAAGCGCCGCTGCCCCCAAAGGAGATTCATTCATGCGGCGGCGTGCGTCACTGACCCGCCCAAGATCGCGGGAAAACATCTCGACATAGGCCATCATATGATGCCCCCATGTGACGGGCTGTGCGCTTTGCAAGTGCGTGAAGCCGGGCATGACCCAAGCTGCGCCCTTTTCGGCTTGCTCTAAAAGAGCCTCCATCAGCGCTGAAATGGCACTTTCTGCGGCATCCAGCTGATCGCGCACCCAGAGCCTGAAATCCGTTGCCACCTGATCATTGCGAGAACGCGCTGTATGAAGCCGCCCAGCGGCAGGGCCAATCAACTCCCTTAGCCGCACCTCGACATTCATATGTATATCCTCAAGCCCCTCAGAAAACACGAACGTCCCGCTCTGGATTTCTTTCAAAACCGTCTCAAGACCTACCTTTATATCCTCGAAATCTGCTCTGCTGATAATGCCTGTTACCCCAAGCATTTGTGCATGCGCCTGTGAACCCGCAATGTCTTGAGCGGCAAGGCGTTGATCAAACCCTATAGACGCATTGATGGAGCTCATGATGCAATCTGGTCCCTCGGCAAAACGCCCACCCCACATTTCGTTTGATTTTTGCCCCGGCATTTTGTGTCTCCTATCAACGCTTAAAACACATCTTTCCACCTTTACACCTGCAACAAGCAGGGTGCAAACGGCCATAAACTTACCTTTCTATTGAAACACTAATCACTTAAAAGATTTCACCTCAAGGAAAGGCATGGAAACGCGCCCTTCCTGTTTGTCGTAGAGCAGATTTTCGCGCACAAGTTGGGTGATTACTGCGCGGGTTTTTTTTGTGCGGGCATAAGCACTACATTGCTAATCGCGCATGTTTCTCTTTGGACATTGAGGGCATCTTGAAAAATTTTTATCCGTGCCCATTTGAGCTTAGCCTTGCGCAACGCTTGCACACATGCAGCCTCATGCACTATCGTTTAGCGCCCGACATTGATCAAATTTCCCTCGGGTAAACTCGCCTCAAACATATCCTTATGAGGGATATGTTGTGTCCCTGCCCCAGCCTGCGTGACGAAATCAGCATGTCGCAAATACGCCCCAATAACTGCCAGATCTACAAAATAATGGTAACGCAAGCCCCGCAAACTACGTCCGTGATAGGAAATATATACTTCGAATAAGTTTAATTATCGGGCAACGGCCTGGCCAGTCCGCCATAGGTCCAGAAATCCGACCCTGTATCCATCAGCCGAACGAGTGATCGGCACGGGACCGTTTTCGCCCCAAGCGCCAGAGCGCACATATTGAATATCTGGCAGCAGCTTTCGATAACCTACCAACATGAGAAAAATTCCCGTTGTAAAATCCTCCTCATTCAGCATGGCAGACGTATGGGTGACAAGTATGCCATTCTCAACGACAGCTTTGAAATCACTTCCTTCGTGTTCAAAGCCATTCAAGCTGATCAATTTTAAATTTGGCAACCTCTCCACCGAAGCGATCACCAACCATCATGCCCGTCGGTAACCGTGTATTCAATACCCGTGAATGCTCTGTGAACCAAACATTCGGATCGCCTTTACCCTTTAAGATGCTCAGTTTAAAATCCTGTTTGTAGCCAGCAGAGAATACCATTTGGCACCACACCAGAGATCAAAAGATCGCTTTGCATTTAAAAATCTCGTGAAATGGTTTCCATTTGTTGTCCCAAACCTTCGATCCAAAGGTCCAGTACATCCCGTTCACGCAAATATCGCAGTTCCGATTTTTGGGCGTAGCCGACACTTGGTGGTGTTCCAGAACTAATCAATTCACCCGGAAAGAGCGTGATCAAATATGACAAATGTCCTATGATCTCTGCAACGCTAAAGATCATCATCGAAGTCTTGCCAGTTTGCATCCGCTCTCCCTTTAAATCCAACTTCATCAGAAGGTTTTGCGGATCGTCAATTTCGTCGCTCGTTACTAGCCAAGGTCCTGTAGGACAAAAGGTGTCACAGGATTTTCCTTTGGTGCATTGACCAGATAGCTTCATTTGGAATTTACGTTCCCATAAATCGTTGACGAAACAATAATCAGCCACGTAATCAAGCGCATCCTCTTTGGGTACATATTTCGCGGCCTTTCAGATCACGACGCCTAATTCCACCTCCTAATCGGAATGTTTGGATTGGCAGGGGACTAAAACAGTATTATTTGCCCCGTAGGTTGCTGAAATTGCCTTAAAAAACAATATGGGATTCTCTTGCGGACTGACCACTGTTTCCGCTGCGTGCTCTAAGTAGTTTAACCCTATACACAGGAACTTTCCGATATTTATAACACGTGCGGCATACCTCACGGCACTTTCCAAAAGCATTAAGGTGGCTGGGGCAATCGCTACAAAATCATAAAGGCTCTCACCAGAAAGAACTTTCCCTGTTATGTCGCCGACATGGGCTGAGAGATCACGGATATTCCCATCTCAGTCGATCAGGCCCAGCTTGTTCCTGACCGATTGGCCTGTATCTTACAAGTTTCATCAGTTTGCTTTAATGATTGTCACGAGGGGTATGTTTTCTGGCAATATCTATATAGTGATCGGCGCCGTCTAAGATCATCCCCTGATCAAACGGACGCACTTTTTCGCGAAAGATTGCTTGCCAAGGTGAATGGCTTGGAGGGTAATCGTAGCCATTTTGATCAAAATCTGCCCGTCGCTTTGCTAGCTCGACATCCGAGATTAGGATATCCGCCGTACAAGCGTTAAGATCAATCCGCAGACGGTCCCCCGTGCGCAAAAGCGCCAAACCTCCGCCTGCTGCCGCTTCGGGCGATGCATTCAGTATTGAGGGGCTTCCAGATGTCCCAGACTGGCGCCCGTCTCCGATGCAAGGCAACGCCTCAACTCCTTTTTTGATCATATAAGCGGGTGGGCGCATATTAACAACTTCGGCCCCGCCCGGATAACCAATAGGTCCGGTGCCGCGCATTACGAGAATTGAGTTTTCATCAATCTCTTCTGCAGGATCATCGATACGCCGATGGAAATCCTCCGGCCCGTCAAATACGATCGCCTGCCCTTCAAAGGCATTCGGATCATTGGGATCAGACAGATAAATGTTGCGGAAGGTTTCACTGATCACACTCGTTTTCATAATTGCACTGTCAAACAAGTTTCCACTGAGATTGATGAAACCTGCATTTGTTTTTAGCGCAGAAGTGACCGGTTTAATCACATCATGATTACTTGAGCGCCGCGCATTCATATTTTCGCCCATCGAAACCCCATTAACAGTAAGTGCGTCGGGATGTGGCAAAAGCCCTTCCACCATTAGCTCACCAACCACAGCAGGCACGCCACCTGCGCGATAGTAATCTTCGCCAAGGTAGCTTCCCGCAGGTTGCAGGTTTACCAGCAGCGGCACGCTGTGCCCGATTTTTTGCCAGTCGTCATTATCAAGCGCCACACCTATATGACGTGCGATAGCATTTAAATGAATGGGCGCATTGGTCGATCCGCCAATCGCCGAATTGATTACAATCGCATTTTCAAATGCTTCACGTGTCATAACGTCGCTGGGCCTCAGATCGTCCCAAACCATGTCCACTATCTGACAGCCCGTTTCATAGCTTATCTGTCCCCGTTCTCGATAGGGGGCGGGAATAGCTGCGGATCCCGGAAGCTGCATCCCAAGCGCCTCGGCCAGCGAATTCATAGTTGTCGCAGTGCCCATTGTGTTGCAATAGCCAACAGAGGGTACGGAACTTGCCACAAGTTCCATAAACCCGTCTTCATCAATTTCACCCGCAGCCAGAAGCTTGCGTGCTTTCCATACAATCGTGCCTGAACCGGTGCGCTGGCCATTTAACCAACCATTCAACATTGGCCCGACGGATAATGCGATGGCTGGAATATTCACTGTCGCCGCCGCCATCAATAGAGCTGGGGTGGTTTTGTCACAACCAATATTAAGGACCACACCGTCAATGGGATACCCAAAAAGCGTTTCGACCAGCGATATATAGGCCAAATTCCGATCGAGCATGGCTGTCGGTCTTTTACCCGTCTCCTGAATTGGATGGACAGGAATTTCAATCGCCGTGCCACCAGCCGCTATAATACCGTCTCTTACTCGTTTTGTGAGTTCGATGTGATGGCGATTGCAGGGGCTTAGATCGCTCCCTGTTTGAGCGATGCCAATGATCGGCTTGCCAGATTGCAACTCTTCCCGAGTCAACCCATAATTCAGATACCGTTCAAGATAAAGGGCCGTCATCTCCGGATCATCTGGGTTCATAAACCACTTTCGTGATCTCAGATCCACGACATCGATATTTCTTTGACGGCTCACCCGGACCATCCTCCGTCGATCACATGGGCCTGGCCTGTAGTAAAGGCGCTTTCATCACTTCCCAAATAAACCGCCAAGGCGGCAATTTCATGCGCCTCGGCAATACGCCCGAGAGGTTGACGCGCCACAAAATTTTTCATCGCTTGTTGATAATCTCCTGTCGCATGCAGGCGTTCGTGTAAACTTGGGCTATCCACTGTTCCGGGACAGATCGCATTACAGCGGATGCCACGGGTTATATACTCTAACGCCACAGATTTTGTGAGCCCGATAACGGCGGCCTTGGTTGTACCATAAATAAACCGGTTTGGCGCACCAATGATCGAAGAACAGGCCGACGACATATTAATAATAGACCCTGACCCACGTTCCAGCATCCCAGGAAGTGCAACGCGGATTGCGCGAAACATTGAACGAACGTTCAGATCAAAGGCAAAATCCCAATCTTCATCTTTTGCGTCGAGGATTGTTCCTGAATGCACAAACCCAGCACAGTTGAAAAGAATGTCTGGTTCGGCGCGCACAACTCCAGCGGTCACACTCTCCTGATCACGAGCATCGAGCAAAAAAGTCTCACAAGATGATGACAACTCCGTTTGCAATGTTTCAAGCACTTCGCCGTTGAGATCTGTTGCAAAAACCCGCGCACCTTCATTGGACATAGCCACAGCCGTTGCACGACCTATGCCTTGACCCGCTGCTGTAATCAGCACTCTTTTTCCTGCCAAACGCCCAGACATTTAATCGTCTCCTCTTCATTGATGGCCGAATTATAAATTGCAACCGCACCCAGTCGTCGCGTAGGTACCAGTAAAAGCGGAAAGAATAAAAAGTGTAAAGGACTGCCAGATGAGTAACCCAGTCAAGTCTACAACTACAATCGCTTTTTTAGGCACAGGATTGATGGGCGCACCGATGTGTCAGAATATTCTAAAGCATGGATTTAATCTGCGTTGTTGGAATCGTACGTTAAATAAAGCCCTCACTTTGAAAGCTTCAGGCGCATTAGTTCTTCAAACCCCAGAGGAGGCAGTCAATGGCGCAGATGTCATTATTTCGATGCTCTCCGACGGGCCAAGCGTATTAGAGGTAATGAGCAAAGAGGCCGTTTTAAAAACCTTAAAATGGGGTGCTCTATGGATCGATATGTCCAGTATCAAACCAAAGGAAGCACAAGAACAGGCCGCGATTTTAAGTCGAAGGAGCATTTCGCATCTTGACGCGCCTGTATCCGGGGGAACGATAGGCGCTGAAGCGGGCACCCTAGCAATTATGGCAGGTGGTGATAGGAAAACCTTTGAGCAGGCAGCTGAATGTCTTTCTGCGATGGGTCGGCCAGTATACGTGGGGCCAAGCGGATCAGGCCAACTTGCCAAATTAGCCAATCAATCAATCGTGGGCATCACTATCGGAGCCGTAGCAGAAGCCATGTATCTTTTGGAAAAAGGCGGTGCAGATCCAGCCGCAGTGCGTGATGCACTTAAGGGCGGATTTGCAGACGGCACGATTCTTCAGCAACATGGTGCCCGGATGAGCGCGCGGGATTTTGAGCCCGGAGGACTATCTAAAATCCAGCTGAAAGATCTCAATAATGTATTGGAAGTTGCTAGCCAATTAAATCTGACACTGCCATCAACAGAACACGTGCGAGACAGATACGCCGTTCTTGTCAATGAGATGGGTCATGGAAACTTGGACCACTCAGGGCTGTTTGTGGAATTAGAAGCGCATAACACAAAGCAGGTTTGATCCCGTATTTCCTAAAAACGCAGATTTGCGCAGTCTGACATTTATTTTGGCATACTTGTTGCAAATGTTCTTTCGTAACAACAACGCAGGATAAAAAACATGGTTATGGTAAACAAAGCCGGACCGGCAGACCTTTCGGCAGCGCCCAAGCTTCTTGCTGATGCGGTGCTTCTGCTCGCCCGTATTGATGAAACATGTAAGAATCGTGATCACGCACTAACGGCGAAAAAGTTCGTGTTTTCAAATCATGTAAACGAAGCATTTAATGTATTGCTTGAAAATGGTCGAATTGGTCGGATGGAAGCCGGTCTAGTTTTAACAATCATTCACCAACATCTGAGCGAACATCTTTTTTCGATGCTGGAATATGACGTTGTGCGTACCATTGAAAAAATTCTGATGAGCCATTTGCCTCAGGAACATGCAACGCATCCGGCGTTGGTCTAGCCGGCAAAGTTTAGCGCGTGTGATAAACGCGCCCGAATAACCACCTTTCATAACAATGATGTATCTTTTATTCTCTAACGCATCATATAATTAGATCCTCCGACAGATAACAAAGAGTGGATCAAACTTGCTTGAGCAGCGGGTTTGGTCCGAAGTTTTCATAAGGGGATCTAGATTTATAACACAGCCGATACAAAAGAATTTAATCTTGCGTCGCATCCTTCCTCGCTCGCTCAGCCTGAAAATTGAGCCACGCAATAGCATCGTGAAGAGATTGATCAGAATACGCGCGCATCTGGTCCACGAAGGAAACATATCCAATCATGGCGGGCGCCAATGGCGCATAACCGGCGGTTATTCGATCTTCATATTGATAGATCGCGAACAAAATGGCAATAATCAAAAGCCCGGTCACAAACCCCAACCGACCCATTTTTTTATTGGAAAAATCCGCTATGGGGGTGTTTTCTTCAGTCTCCCCAACCGCAACCGCTACGTCAGAAGCGATGGTTCGAGTGCTATCGTCGATGTTGTGAAGAAGCTCACTTTTTGATTGGCTTGCATCGCCTTGATTTTCAATAATCAGGTTTTGTTTTTTTAATGATTTATTTTCATTCAAAGGCTTATCGAGCTCTTCTTCTGTTTTCATGTCTGATTGGGACGTGACACTGCGTTTGGAAGCACCAGCAGCACCCCCATTCTCTTCTTCGTTCGGTTGGAGTGCGGGATACTGCGTGGTTTCGCCGAAACCACGGTCTGTTTCGCTTTCAATTGTTTCCGCAGCGCGCACTTCTGCCTCACGGCGCGCTTCTTCACGCAATACTTCCGCAACAGTTGGATGAAGCCTTCGTTTTGTGCGTACCTCTTTCAAATCTTTTGGCGCATTGCTCCCTGCGGTAGCAGAATTCGAAGTGGATTCATTATCAGTAGGCTTAGCCGATACCGCTTCTTTCACGATGTACTCTGCGGGGGCGTTCTCCAATACAACTTCTGACGGTTGGACACGACCTTTGT
This sequence comes from uncultured Alphaproteobacteria bacterium, assembly GCA_913051655.1. GTDB lineage: Bacteria > Pseudomonadota > Alphaproteobacteria > Rhodobacterales > Rhodobacteraceae > LFER01. The sequence goes on along the minus strand of CAJXHI010000018.1, from coordinate 19,656 downwards.
CGCTTTCGTAAATTGATAATTCACGCCAAGGCGCTGGGTCAGAGTGCGTTTGAAACCATGTTTTGTCGCAGGCCGAACACTGCACATCACGCCCAGTGGAGGGAATATTTTCTTCTGGCACTTCATAGCGCGCACCACAATTTGGACAGACCAGACGCATCTTTATCCAACGCTTTTCGTTATTCGTTTCATGAAATGTTCATAATAACTCGCTCCTAATAATTAAACAGTAAAGGAAAATTAATTTCAATCATATCCCCGATTGCAACAACACGCGAGGTCGGGCACAAAAGAACAATGAACTGCAACCTATTGCGAGAGAAATACCTTGATCGAATTTGACGCAGCCTCGTATTCTTACACAGGTGGTGAACTTTTATCAAAAATGTCACTGACAATAACACCTGGCGCGTTTTATTTTATCACTGGGCCTTCTGGATCGGGAAAAACAACATTTCTGAAAATGTGTTACGGGGCGTTATTACCGAATAGCGGTAAATTGCAAATTTTTGGGCGTGATCTGCGTAAAATGACGCGTGATGACATTGCACTTATGCGAAGAAATATCGGGGTAATTCATCAGGAGTGCCAATTTATTGACCACCTAAATGTGACCACAAACATTCTTTTGCCGCTGTCTGTATCCGGTCAGGAAAAACTAAATGACAATTTGAATCTCAAGGAATTATTGACTTGGGTTGGGTTAAAAGGGCGCTCAGGCGCCTTGCCACCAGAACTTTCAGGCGGCGAACGCCAACGCGCGGCACTTGCTAGGGCTGTAATTAATTCACCTGAGATCATTTTGGCGGATGAACCCACAGGAAATGTGGATTGGGAGATGTCTCAAAGGCTTCTCCAGCTCTTGATCGAGCTAAATAAAATGGGGAAAACAGTGTTGCTGGCGAGCCACGATCTTAGCCTGATCCGACTTGCAAAATCGCACGTCCAAGCACGCGTGCTCAGGATTGCGAACAAACGCATTACGCTGGCAGGAGCAGATCTATGACGGAAGTATTTCACCTCCTTACCGGGCTTTTCAGCCAAGACTCGCAGCGTGACCGTGTTGTTCCGCCAACTGGCTTTGCAGCGAATTTAACCCTATTTACCTCTTCAGTCATGGGATTTTTGATGGTATTTGCCCTTGCTTTGTCTTTGGCAGCGGCGCGGCTTGCGGATCACTGGAGCGATGCCTTGGCGCGCAGTGCAACGCTCAAAATTGCCGCTCCTTCAGAACAATTAGATCATCAAGTGGAAAAGGCGCTCGCAATCCTCAAAACCACACCCGGTATTGAACAGGCAAGCGTTCTCGACCTTAACGAGAAACGCCGTCTGCTCGAACCATGGTTGGGATCAGATGTCCCCATTGAATTACTGTCACTACCGGCACTCATTGATATCCTCGAAGACGAAAAAGGATTTGATAGCGAAAATCTTCGCCTGCGTTTATTTGCCGATGTACCAGGCGGAGTGCTGGATGATCACACACGTTGGCGCCGCCCGTTGGTAATCGCAGCGGGCCGCCTTTCTGCCTTGGGTTTATTCAGCATTCTTTTGATGACGGGTGCTAGTGCCGCAATGATCACCTTAGCAGCACGCGCCGCTATGTCGGCAAATACGCAAGTCATTTCTGTGCTCCGCCTGATTGGTGCCACAGACGCATACATCGCCTCTGCCTTTGTCCGCCGTTTTTCCTTGCGCGCTTTAAGTGGAGCTGCATTAGGTAGTATTATCGCTGCCGGCTTAGTTCATTTTGTCAATGGAAAAGAGGATAAATTATCAATTCTCACAGGCATAGGGTTTGAGGGTTTGGAATGGTTATGGCCAATCTTCATCCCTCTTTTGATTGGAATAGTTGCCTTTTTTGCAACGCATCGAGCAGCAAAAAAAGTATTGGGGACGCTTGGTTGATGGCTTATGCGTTGCAATGGATACGCTCTTTTTTCTTCATGCTGCAGATGTATTTGATGATGCTGATCATGGGTCTGTTGTTTTTTCCTTGGGCACTGGTAAGCCGTAAGGGTGCTTATGCAGGTGTCAAAACGTACTGTCGTTGGGTTAGGTGGACCGCATCTTGGATGGTCGGACTGCGCTCCAAAATTCGTGGAAAAATCCCTGAAGGCGAGTTGTTGATTGCAGGGAAACATCAAAGTTTCTTTGATGTGATTATGATTGTAAGTGTGGTTGATCGGCCAAAATTTATTATGAAGGCCTCTTTGAAATGGGCGCCCGTACTAGGGCAATATGGCATGCGGATAGGATGTGTTCCTGTAGAACGCGGAAAACGTGCCGAAGCAATCAAATATATGATGGAAGAAGTGAAATCCGGTTTTGCACCAGCAGGTCAGTTAATCATTTATCCCCAAGGTACCCGCGTCGCCCCAGGCGATCACGTTTCCTACAAAGTTGGTACCGCAGTTTTGTATAGCGAAACCAAACAAAAATGTGTACCTGCAGCGACGAACGTTGGAGTTTTTTGGCCGCGGTATGGAATATACCGAGAAAAAGGGACCGCGGTGGTGGAGTTTTTGGATCCGATTGAACAAGGGTTGGAGAAAGACGCGTTTATGTCTCGCCTCGAGGAGGTGATCGAAATGCGTTCAAACGAACTCATGAAGGAAGCGGGATTTGATGAAATACCTCAAAACGATTAAAGAACTTGAAACACTTTACGGTCCCTCAAGCGAAGGCGCAAAACGAAAAGGGGCCGATCATCTAACCCCGCTTTATGCGCGCTGGATATCTGAGGCAAAATTCTGTGTGATGGCAACCGTTGGCCCTAGCGGTACGGACGCAAGCCCAAGAGGCGATGATCGCCCCGTAGTAAGAATTCATGATAGCAAAACCTTAATGATGCCCGACTGGCGCGGAAATAATCGCATCGACAGCTTGCGTAACATCGTCGAAGACGGACGGATATCGCTTATGTTCATGATGGGCGGCGTCAAAGACGTTGTGCGCGTCAATGGGTGTGCTCGAATCACAACGGATGAAACCCTGTGCAACAGCTTCGCGCATGGTGGACACCACCCAAAGTGTGTAATCGAAATTTCCGTCCAAGAGGTGTATATCCACTGCCCGAAATCCGTAATACGATCCAAGCTTTGGCAGAACGATACTCTGGTAGATGTTCCAACGATCGGCGACATCCTTAAAGAGGTGACGAAAGACGATATCGGTGGAAAAAAGTTTGACGTTGACCTCGCTCAACGGGCGCAAAAAACGCTCTGGTCTTGATCCCTTAAGGAATGAAACGGCATTACTACCAATCACGAGGCTTTTGGGAAGACTATTTTTTTGAAATGCACCGAGTGTTAGTTTTTCGAACCTTATATCTCTGCTGTGTACTTACTCACCGCCTCCCTACCGTGATTTCCTTAAGATATCTGTAAAGTAAAGGAGTGCTAATCAAACGTCTTTTCTCGTTAATCTGATTGAAATAATTTAATTATTGGCGTAACAGGGCCCCAGCATAGCTGATGTATCTTGGGTTTGAGTTGCCGGCATGACAGGATTTGGCAACTTCAGACTAATTGGTCAATTTGCAAAGCTTCTTTCCAACGGCCGTATAAGTACTCAAGAACTCTAGAAAGAACATTTTACCTGTTCTTCTGGTATTGGTAATTTTTCAATTTCAAATCGATTAGTTCTTGGCACTTACCCTCTTAGTCGAGATTGGTCTTTTTCCATTGAAAAAATCGAACTCGCAAATGAAATATAAATCGGCGTGAAACCGGATACGGGCGCGACAGAGATTGAAAGCAAAATTGCCAAATTGGGGGCAATTGCATAATATCCGCACATGGATAAACAGAATTACCTTTATCGCTATGTCCTTGGCATTACTCAGCCATTAAACCTTATTTTTGCAGTATTAACAAAGAATTGTTTTCCGATCCGAAACTTCAATGTGCGTTGCGCCGCAAGCGACGGTAAAAATGTCGCAATCGCCAGTAAGTTTGACGCAACCCATCGCTTATAAGAAGTCGCATTAAAGGAACCTGCGCCAAAGGGAACAAAACCATGCGTTACAAAACGGATATCGAAATTGCAAGAGAAGCAAACAAAAAAGTAATTCAGGAGATCGGCGCAAAGCTTGATATTCCAATCGAGCATCTGCTGCCCTATGGCCACGATAAAGCTAAAGTAAGCCAAGAGTTTATCAACTCTGTACAGGGCAAAAAAGATGGCAAACTTATTCTTGTTACAGCGATTAACCCGACCCCTGCCGGCGAAGGCAAAACAACCACAACCGTGGGCCTTGGTGACGGTTTGAACAAAATCGGAAAACGTGCAGCAATTTGCATTCGCGAAGCGTCTCTGGGGCCGTGCTTTGGGATGAAGGGCGGTGCCGCGGGAGGTGGATACGCGCAAGTGGTTCCAATGGAGGAAATGAATCTTCATTTTACCGGAGATTTTCACGCAATCACATCGGCCCATAATTTGCTATCAGCAATGATTGATAATCACATCTATTGGGGCAATAGCCTTGAGATTGACAAACGTCGCGTCAACTGGCGTCGTGTGATGGATATGAACGACCGAGCTTTGCGTGATATCGTAACAAGCCTTGGCGGCGTTCCAAACGGCTATCCGCGTCAAACAGGTTTCGACATCACCGTCGCCTCAGAGGTTATGGCAATCCTATGCCTTGCCACCTCTCTTGATGATTTGCAAAAACGTCTTGGCGACATTATTGTTGCCTATCGTCGCGATAAAACGGCCATTTACTGTCGCGATATCAAGGCAGACGGCGCAATGACCGTCCTGTTGAAAGACGCGATGCAGCCCAATCTTGTTCAGACGCTGGAAAACAATCCCGCTTTCGTACATGGTGGGCCTTTCGCGAATATTGCCCATGGATGTAATTCCGTAATGGCAACGACAACAGCGCTCAAAATCTCTGACTATGTCGTGACCGAAGCTGGCTTCGGCGCGGATTTAGGTGCCGAAAAATTCATGAACATCAAATGCCGCAAGGCAGGTCTTGCTCCCTCCGTAGTGGTCGTTGTGGCCACAGTGCGCGCCATGAAAATGAATGGTGGCGTAGCAAAAGCGGACCTTGGTACTGAAAACGTGGACGCGGTCAACGCTGGGTCTCCAAACCTTGGCCGCCACATCGAAAACGTCAAAAGTTTCGGCGTTCCAGTGGTGGTGGCCATAAACCATTTTGTCACAGACACGGACGCAGAGGTGCAAGCGGTTAAAGATTATGTAGCAAAACAGGGTTCAGAAGCCATCCTTTGTCAGCATTGGGAAAAAGGCTCAGAAGGAACAATTGATCTGGCCACGCGTGTCGCAGAAATTGCGGATGCGGATATGGCAAACTTTACGCCACTTTACGCAGATGATCTGACACTTTTTGAAAAAATTGAAACCGTCGCCAAACGGATTTACCGCGCAGACGAAGTCCTTGCCGATGCGAAAATTCGCAATCAGCTGAAAGAATGGGAGGCCGCGGGATACGGGCATTTGCCTGTTTGCATGGCAAAAACACAATATAGCTTTACAACCGATCCAAACCGACGCGGGGCACCGCTTGGTCATTCTGTACCCGTGCGCGAAGTGCGCCTAAGTGCTGGTGCCGGATTTGTGGTAGTTATATGCGGTGAGATTATGACTATGCCTGGCTTGCCTTCGGTTCCAGCCTCTGAGGCGATTATGCTGAATGATATGGGACAAATCGAAGGGTTGTTCTGACAAGGCCACTATTACAACAGCGATCCGGGCCAACCGGGTAGCTTTGACATCTGAAGGGAAAACGAATGTCTGCTCTAATCATCAACGGCAAAGCCTTTGCCGCCTCGGTCCGCGAAAAGGTGGCAGAACATGTTGCAAGGTTAAAAAACGAGCACGGGATCACGCCGGGGCTCGCAGTTGTGCTTGTGGGCGAAGACCCCGCCAGTCAAGTCTATGTGAGGTCTAAAGGTAAGCAAACCGTTGAAGTCGGCATGAACAGTTATGCACATAAGCTTGACGCGTCAACGTCGGAGGACGCCTTGTTAGGCCTGATTGAAAAATTGAATAATGATCCGGTAGTGCATGGCATTTTGGTACAATTGCCCCTGCCCAAACATTTGGATGAGGATTTGGTAATCAACTCCATTGATCCCGCCAAAGATGTTGACGGATTTCATATCTCAAATGTGGGTCTGTTAGGAACAGGACAAAAATCAATGGTGCCGTGCACGCCACTTGGAAGTCTTATGTTGCTGCGCGATCATCACCGATCGCTCTCTGGCATGGATGCCGTCGTCATTGGTCGTTCAAACATTGTTGGCAAACCAATGGCACAGCTTTTACTCGGTGACAGCTGTACCGTGACTATCACCCACAGCCGCACCAAAGATCTTCCCGATTTGGTGCGCCGCGCAGATATTGTCATCGCGGCGGTCGGCCGCCCTGAAATGGTTTTAGGAGACTGGATTAAACCGGGCGCAACAGTGATTGATGTTGGCATTAACCGGATTGACAAACCCGAGGGCGGAACACGCCTGGTGGGAGACGTTGATTTTGAGAGCTGCGCTGCCGTCGCCGGTGCGATAACACCGGTCCCGGGCGGTGTTGGGCCAATGACAATTGCCTGTCTTCTGGCCAATACCGTAACAGCATGTTGTCGTGCCAATGGACTAGAAGAACCAGACGGCCTTTCTGCCTAAACCAATTTGTTATCTCGGCATCGGAATCGGGCGCGCTTGCTTCCCTGTGAGAATAGCAAGCGCCTCTGGTCGCATGAGGCCTGTGAGTTCAAGAGACTGCGATTTCAGCCCACCGGTATAGGTACCGAAGGCGGGCAGAATCAGCCTGTCTCCATCGACCAGAAAACATGGTTTGGCAAAGGGCCGCCCACGCAGGGACATCTGTACTTTGGGATGAAAATGACCAGCCACCTCTCCGCTTGCAGCGGCAATTGGAATGTGCCGAAATGTAAGCGGCTGAATTGACAAGTTCTGTAGATGTGTGCCACCGATACTCAACGGGCCAGGGTCATGGTTACCCTCAATCCAGATCCAACGCCGTCCGGCCTGTAGCCGCGTGAGCAAAGAAAGTTCATCTTCACAAAGGCTCACCTCTGCATCTAAATCATCAAAACTGTCTCCAAGACAGATAACGGTTTGCGCATCTGATAGCATAATATCTGCCTCCAGCCGGTAGAGCGTCTCTTTGACCTCATAAGGAGGCAATAGGGGGCCGCCCCGACGCATCAACCGGTCTGATTTTCCAAGATGCATATCTGAAACACAAAGTAGCTTTTTCTCTGGCCAGAACAAAGAACCAGAGCCAAGCGCCACAAGATCGGCACCCGCCAATGTGAAATGATATCCCGTCATGTATTATTAAAGGTCAGAAAGCTAGCGCCTTGACAAGCCTATATTTCAAGTCCCGCCTCCCGCATCAATAGAGCGGCTTCCTCGGCGACCATCCGCTCTATCGCTTGTCCCTCAACCGGTACGCGCCCTGCTTCAAGGAAAAGCGGGGCAGAAAGGGGCGAAAGGCGCTTCAATCGCTGATGTTCAATACGCCCTCCAATCTGCGACAGCATCTGTCGAATACGTGAAAAATCCACCAAACCGCTCATCGCTTCGCTGCGGGTGATGCGCATCATCAGGTGATCAGGTTCAAATTTTCTAAGTGTGTCGTAGATGATATCCGAGGAAAAGGTTGCTTGCCGGCCTGATTTACGCTGGCCCGGCAAATTACGCTCTATCAATCCCGAAATCGTAGCAACAGCACGAAAGCTACGTTTCATAAGTGCGTTTTCAGCAAACCATTCCTCAAGGCCATTTTCCAAATCTTCCAATAAAAATAGAGGCTTAGGGTCATGCACCTCTTCTAGCCCCCAAATAAGCGTCGCATAATCTGTAGCTACAAACCCAAGCGGCGCAAGACCGCGCTGTTCTAATTGTTTGCTAATCAAAAGTCCAAGAGTTTGCTGAGCATTTCGCCCAATAAACCCATAAATGCAAAGATGATGTCGCCCCTGACGTGGAAAAGTTTCAATCAAGAGAGACCCGGGCTTTGGTAGAGTTGAGAGCCTATCCTGCAGCTCCAACCAGTCAATAGTGTCCAAAGGGAGACCTCGCCAATCTTTTTTCTCAAACCGGTTCAGAATACGGTCGCAAAGCACTGTAGAGGTTGCAAATTTTGTTCCCATAAAGGTGGCAATTTTAGGCTGCTTATCCGAACGCCGGCTGACCTCAACGGTCACTTCTCGGAGTGACTCAAATCGTACAACCTGACCCCCGATCAGGAACGTATCCCCGGGTGTTAGCGTTGCTGCAAAACCTTCTTCGATCTCACCAAGGGGTTTGCCACCACGTCGGCGTTGCAGACGGACTTTCAAGGTATCAGTATCCTGAATCGTGCCAACATTCAGGCGTATCCGATGCGCACTACGCGGATCGCGCAGGACATATTTTCCATCTGGACGACGCAGCAATCTCTGCCAACGGTCATATTTTCGAAGCGTATAACCTCCGTTTGTACAGAACCCAAGACACGCGTCAAAATCAGTGCGCGATACGCTCTGATAAGGTCCAGCAGAACGCACTTCATTGTAAAGCTGATCCGGATCAAACGCCCCTGAACAGGCCGACAGCAAAATATGTTGGCACAAAACGTCTAGCGGCCCCGCCCCCTTCGGATCGCCATCCAGATCATTTTCGCGCACTGCTTCTAGCGCTGCAATACACTCCACCGTTTCAAAGCGGTTTGCTGGAACAATAATAGCTTTGGATGGTGCATTATATTGATGATTAGCACGCCCGATTCTTTGCACCAATCTTTTGACATTTTTCGGCGCACCGATCTGAATAACCAGATCAACATCTCCCCAGTCGATCCCAAGATCAAGGCTTCCTGTACAGACCACAGCTCGCAATTGGCCGTCAACCATTGCCTGTTCGACTTTGCGCCGTTGTTTTTGGTCAAGACTGCCATGGTGGATGGCAATCGGAAGCGCGTCTTCGTTTTGCAGCCAAAGGGCGTGGAAGAATATTTCCGCCTGTGCACGTGTGTTGTGAAAGATTAAGGTGATCTTGTGCTTTCGAACTTCATCGAGCACTTGGGCGATCGCATATCTCCCCCCTGCACCTGCCCATGGTAGATCCTCCAAAGGAGCGAGCATACGAATATTCGGAGTTGTACCAGGATCTGCAAAATGGACGGCGCAGCTGTTGGGTTCTGGCGAAAGAAAGCTTGCAATGGCCGCAGGATCATCCACAGTTGCGGACAATCCGATACGGCGCAAAGAGGGAGCTATAGCCTGAACGCGGCTCAAGGCCAGCATCAACTGATCCCCTCTTTTGCTTTCACTCAAAGCATGAATTTCATCAACCACGACCCGCTTCAGGTTTGCAAAAATACGGGGTGCATCCTCATAGGAAATCAAAAGTGCAAGGCTTTCTGGCGTTGTGAGCAATATATCTGGGGGTGCTGAACGTTGACGCCGTTTAACATGCGAAGAAGTATCGCCGGTGCGATCTTCGATCTTGATAGGTAAGCCCAATTCGTCTACCGGACCTGTCAAATTACGCTTTATATCCGCCGCCAACGCTTTGAGGGGCGAAATGTAAAGCGTATGCAACTCATTGCCATGATCATCCTCAAGTTCAATGAGGCTTGGTAGAAACCCCGCCAATGTTTTTCCTGCCCCTGTCGGCGCGATCAACAGTTGCGCTGGTTCCGAAGATGCCTCAAGCATAGCGAGTTGATGAGGATGCAATTGCCAGTTTTTGCCAGAAAGCCAAGTGTCAAATCGGATGGGAAGTGTCATCATACGAGGGTTTTAGCTTGAAAATGGAGAAGGGCAAACCGATAACACGGCACCGTTTGTCAAAAGACGTGCTCAACATTTTTTAGAGCAAGTCAAAATATACACTCGGTCGATGGCAACATTAGAAAATTGAGGTACAAACGGATGGCTCACAGAATTGAATTGTCCAAGCACTCCGACTGAAATGACAATAATTACTGGTGCAACTAACATCCATTCCATTGGAGACGCATTGTTTTTGAATGTGTATTTTAACTTACTGCTTTAGTCTTAATAACCTCTTCCTATTAAATTGCTCTGCGCCTTCTTTGTCCGACATGAAAAATTTGAATTGGAAATTTGGCAAAATTTGGTTATTATGAAATACACAGCACCCGAAAAAAATACTGTTATTTCGTTTTTTTGACTTGAAAGACAATAAAAAATTAAAAAAGTCGCACGCCGATGGCGCATTCGTCAAGACCTGTACAGTCATTTGAGTTTTAGTTTCGTTTAGTCCACCAATTTGGCCATTGTTGCAGCACGGATAGCCGCCGCACTCACACCTTCGGCACATTCGACAATCTGCAAACCACCCTCAACAACATCAAGCACACCCAAATTTGTGATAATGCGATCAACCACGCCCTTCCCTGTCAGAGGCAGCGTACAGGCAGGAAGCACCTTGCTATCGCCGTGTTTATTAGTGTGATCCATCACAACGACGACACGCCCAACGCCCGCAACCAGGTCCATCGCCCCACCCATGCCTTTGACAAGCTTTCCTGGGATCATCCAATTGGCAAGATCACCTTCTTCGGACACCTCCATCGCGCCAAGAATGGCCATTGCGATTTTACCACCCCTAATCATACCAAAGCTTGTCGCACTGTCAAAATATGCTGTCTGCGGCAATTCCGTAATCGTTTGTTTTCCGGCATTGATAAGATCAGCATCTTCTTCGCCCTCAATAGGAAATGGCCCCATACCCAGCATACCATTTTCAGATTGCAGCGTGACTTCGATGCCCTCAGGAATATAGTTGCTGACCAAAGTCGGAATGCCGATCCCCAAATTGACATACCATCCATCTTGTAATTCTTTTGCAGCTCTGGCCGCCATTTGATCGCGATCCCACATCATTTTTTTCCTTATGCCGCTGGTCTTGTTGTGCGTTGCTCAATGCGCTTTTCGTGTTCCCCCTCAACAAGGCGATGCACATAGATGCCCGGAAGGTGAATTTGATCCGGGTCCAAAGATCCTGTCGGAACAATTTCCTCTACCTCCGCGATACAGATTTTACCGCTCATTGCGGCCGGCGGGTTAAAATTACGTGCTGTTTTACGAAAAACCAGATTTCCGGTTTCATCAGCCTTTGATGCCTTGACTATTGAGAGATCTGCAAAAAGACCGGTTTCCATAATATAGGTTTCACCGTTGAAATCTTTGTGATGTTTGCCTTCTGCAATCACGGTGCCAACGCCAGTTTTTGTGTAAAACCCTGGAATCCCGCAGCCGCCTGCGCGTAGTCTTTCAGCGAGCGTGCCTTGAGGGTTGAACTCAAGCTCGAGGTCTCCTGATAAATACTGGCGCATAAATTCGGCATTTTCACCTACATAGGAGCTGATCATCTTACTAACTTGGCGTGTTTGCAAAAGAATACCGATCCCAAAATCATCCACACCGGCATTGTTTGAGGCAAATGTCAGATTTTTGGTCCCAGCCTCTTTGATTGCTTCCAGTAATAGCTCGGGTATGCCACAAAGCCCAAATCCGCCAGCGGCTATAAACATGCCGTCAAAAAGCAAACCGTCCATTGCCGCTTGGGCAGAAGGATAAATCTTTTTCATATCACGTTGTTCCTTTATGATCGTCTTATGATGTCGCCTGAGATCAGCCAAGAGTCAATTCATTGCGTTTGAAAAAAAGATTGGGGCTTATTTTGATACTCTCTTTTTTGCCGTTGCCTTCTTTTTTGCCGGCGCCTTACGCTTGCCAGACTTGACTGCTTTTTCCGCGATCAGCGCAACAGCCATGCCTAGGGTCATATCCTCGGGCGAAACATCTTTTGGCAGCGTCGCATTTATTTTTTCATGTTTCACATAGAAGCCGTAGCGACCGTCAAATACATTGACTGCACCGCCTTCGCTTGGGTGCTCACCCAACTCTTTTACAGGTTTTGCTGTAGCACGTCCACCGCCACGCCCTCCCCCTGAAGCGAGTTTACGGGCTAGTTCCTCTACAGCGCGGTTCATCCCAATCGTAAAAACGTCGTCGACTTCTTTAATATTGGCGTAAACTTTTCCATGTTTGATAAAGGGACCATAGCGTCCAATACCCGCTTCCACGATTTCACCATCGTCTGGATGAGGACCAATTTGTCGTGGAAGGCTCAGCAACATCAATGCTTTCTCAAAATCCATTTCAGAGGCCTGCCATCCTTTCGGAAGACTGGCACGGTGCGGTTTAGGTACTTCTTCACTCAACTCTCCACGCTGAACATAGGGACCAAAACGTCCTGACCTTAGGCTGATTTCATCTTCACCATCGTGACCTAGCACTTTGTCACCGCTATCTTGCTGATCTCCACCAAGCTGACGCGTGTAGCGGCACGCCGGATAATTGCCGCAGCCTACAAATCCACCCGTGCGAGAAGTTTTGAGATGCAACTGACCAGTTCCGCAAAGCGGACAGCTCCGCGGATTGCTACCATCTTGACGCGATGGATAAAGCTGCGGCGCAAGCGCATCATCTAGAACGTCTAAAACTTCTGAAATACGTAAATCTGATGTTTCCGAAATGGCTGCGGAAAAATCTTTCCAGAATTTGGACAGAACGTCTTTGTAATCTGCATTTCCTGCGCTGATGTGGTCAAGTTGGTCTTCCAAGGCGGCGGTGAAATCGTATTCCACGTATTTTTTGAAGAAATTCAACAAGAATATAGTAACAATTCGGCCCTTATCCTCGGGGATCAGCCGGTTTTGATCTTTGCGGACATATTCACGGTCCTGAATGGTGGTAACAATACTGGCATAGGTCGACGGCCGACCAATGCCCAGTTCTTCCATTTTCTTAACCAGCGTAGCTTCGGTGTAGCGTGCAGGCGGTTGGGTAAAATGCTGCTCGGGCGTGATGGCGCATTTCTCAACACGTTCGCCTCGCATCAACTGCGGCAAAAGACGATCTTCACCATCGCCGGATACATCGTCGCGCCCTTCTTCATAAACTTTCAGAAACCCGTCAAAAAGAATTACTTGCCCGTTGGCACGCAAACCAACTTGGCCATCCGAGCTTGCGATCTCGACTGTTGTGCGTTCCAACTTTGCGGCTGCCATTTGACAGGCGATCGTACGTTTCCAGATCAGATCATAAAGCTTGCGCTGGTCTGCATCCTTAAGCCGCAAACTTGCCGCATCCTTCGAAGCACTCGTCGGTCGGATACATTCATGGGCTTCTTGGGCGTTTTTGGCTTTGTTTTTATACATCCGCGGGCTGCTGGGAAGGTATTCTTTTCCATATCGGTTTTCAATCGCATCACGCGTTGCCATCACCGCTTCGGGTGCCATATCTATACCATCCGTACGCATATATGTAATGTGGCCGGCCTCATACAAACGCTGGGCAACGGACATAGTTTGACGCGCGCCCATCCCGAATTTGCGCGAAGCGTCTTGTTGCAGGGTCGAGGTCATGAAGGGAGCCGAAGGATTGCGTGCAGCTGGTTTCGCTTCGACACTTTCGATCGATAGATCACGGTTTCGCACCGCTTGGACCGCCAATTCTGCCTTCGTTTCGTTTTCAAGATCGTATTTAGCAAGCTTTTTACCAGCAAAACTGACAAGGCGCACATCGAAATCTTTGCCTCTTGGCGATTTCAAAAGCGCCTTAACACTCCAATATTCGTGGGGATTAAACGCTTCGATCTCGATCTCTCGCTCAACAATGAGGCGCAAGCAGACCGATTGCACACGTCCAGCGGACCGCGCCCCGGGAAGTTTACGCCAAAGAACAGGCGAAAGATTAAAGCCAACAAGATAATCCAACGCCCGACGCGCTAAATAAGCATCGACCAAAGGTGTGTCGACTTCGCGTGGGTGTTCCATGGCTTTTGTGACTGCTGATTTTGTGATGGCGTTGAATACCACGCGGCTTACTGGAGTATCGCTTTTAATTATGCGACGTTTACGCAATGCGTCTTCAAGGTGCCAGCTGATTGCCTCGCCCTCTCTATCAGGATCGGTCGCAAGAACCAAAGCGTTGTCCTCCTTCAACGCATCAGCAATCGCCTTAAGATGTTTGCGGCTATCAGAACCCACTTCCCAAGTCATTTCAAACCCGTTCTCGGTATCCACGGACCCGTCTTTTGCGGGAAGGTCACGAATATGACCAAAGGAAGCCAGAACGGTATAATCTGATCCAAGATAGGAATTAATTGTCTTTGCTTTTGCAGGTGACTCAACGACAACAACAGGCATTATGGTTCCTTCCGAGTCAGCGAACGTTCTTTAGCAGCGGACCATGCGAATAAAATTTTACTTTTGTCAATGCAACCATTCCACACGAAGTTCCGCTTTTTTCTTCATTGCTAGGATACCGAGCACTTCTAAAAATCAAATTATAATTTTTGTTCATTAACAGTACTAGATCTGATAGGCTTTGCGGCACAAAACCTAATCGTTCAACATCAGCTGACAAGAAAAGCTACGATGCCGACCCTTAATAATCGTAAGAGACGAGGACATGAAACCGGCTACTCTTCTACGATGGGTGGCATTAGGGAATAAGAGGAAGAACAAAAATCGTCAGCCATCAGAACTTTCTCAAGGTGGAGATGCTTTAAAGGTCAAATTGAAAAATCCGAAGTAAAAACTGCCCAAAATTGATTACTCCGATGCGCCTCCCACGGTCAAACCACCAATCATCAAAGTCGGTTGACCAACGCCAACAGGCACCCACTGACCCTCCTTCCCGCAGTTACCCATGCCCGGATCAAGCGCCATATCGTTGCCGACGGCACGAATTTTTTTCAACGCGGTAGCTCCATCCCCAATTAATGTCGCCCCTTTTATCGGTGCGCCGACTTTACCATTTTTGACACGATAAGCCTCTGTGCAAGAGAAGACGAATTTACCATTGGTGATATCGACCTGCCCGCCACCAAAGCCGACAGCATAAATTCCATCTTTCAAATCTGCCAAAATATCCTTCGGATGACTCTTGCCATTTAACATGTAGGTATTCGTCATACGTGGCAAAGGCACGTGGGCATAACTCTGCCGACGACCGTTTCCAGTGGGTTTCAAACCCATTAATCGGGCGTTTTGACGATCTTGCATGTACCCGACCAGAATGCCATTTTCGACCAAAGTATTTTTGCGTGATGGGGTGCCTTCGTCATCGATATTGATTGATCCACGTCTCTCAGGAATCGTACCATCATCCAAAACGGTGACCTCAGGGGCAGCAATTTTTTGACCCATCAAACCAGCAAAAGCGCTCGATCTTTTGCGATTGAAATCACCTTCCAATCCATGACCAATGGCTTCGTGCAATAAGATCCCCGGCCAGCCAGGTCCAAGGACAACATCCATCGTCCCAGCAGGTGCAGGAACGGCTTCAAGATTTATAAGTGCAATCCTCAGCGCTTCGCGTACTTTTGCTTGCCAAGCCTCCGCCGTGATTAGACGAGTGACATCAAAGCGCCCGCCACCACCGCTGTAGCCAGATTCACGGCGACCTCTGGATTCCACAAGCACAGAAACACTCAGGCTACACATGGGCCGAGTGTCTTCATACGTGGCGCCATCAGGCCGCAAAATGACCACTTCCTTAATCTCAGCAGAAAGCGACACGCTGACTTGAACAACACGCCCATCAAGCGCACGTGCAAAATCATTGATCTCCTTCAAAAGATCAACCTTTTGAGCAAAGGGTACGTTTTCCATTGGATTAACCATGTCATAAAAATTCTGGTTGCTGCGCGAAGGGGCATCCGCTAACGATCCCCCGCCTGACTTCGAAGCCAAAGATACAATTCCCGCGGCTCGTTTGAGCGCAGCTGCGGAGATCTCCGTAGAATGAGAATATCCCGTCACCTCACCTGTCACTGCACGTAGGCCGAAGCCTTCAGTCGCGTCATAGCTTGCTTGTTTGAGACTTTGATCATCGTATACAAGTGCTTCAGATCGACTACGCTCAAGGTATAATTCCCCATCGTCGGCACCATGAGTTACACTTTGCAGCGCTGCAAGTGCTGCCGACTTTTCAAGGTTTTGATCAAACGGAGAAAATGAAACCTGTGTCATCGCTGTACCCTAAGCTTATGATTGTGAAGCGGCACGTTAAAAAAGCACAAAAAGCGTCTGTTTGCCGCAAGCTATTATCTTTAACTCTTGTTCAGAATATGGTTTTTAGATCGAAGAAAACAACAACAAACTGCAAAGGTTTGTCTTGAAACAGGTCATTGCGACAGTATCAACGATTAGATAGGTTTTTACAGATGCGTATAATTTCTACACTTTTGAGCCTGCTGGTAGCGAGTGCAGGGTTTCCCGCTACTGCGCAAGATGATCTTGAAATCATTGGTAGACCAGTAGACGGAAAAATGGGGTTTCAACCAGCAGCTACGGGCTTGTCAGCGAATTTGCAGTCGTTGGATTATGGCATTTTGATCGTCATCACTTTGATCACAGTCTTTGTAGTTGGACTGCTCGGGTATTCGATTGTTCGTTTTAACCGGAGGGCAAACCCGACACCCGCAAGTTTTACGCACAACACGCGCTTGGAAGTGGCTTGGACGGTTATCCCAGTATTCATTCTCCTTGGGATCGCAGTGTTTTCCCTGCCAGAATTGTTCCGACAACAGGAAATTCCTGAAGGCGATGTCAATATTAAAGTTACTGGTTACCAATGGTATTGGGGTTATGAGTATACGGATCACGGTTTCGAATTTGACAGTAATATGATTGGCGCACCTGCCACTTTGGACACGGACCTGCGGGCGGCTGATGCAGATGTGCGGCCGTACGTTTTGGATGAGGCGATGGAAGCAAAACTTGCGGACGCAGGATATAGCAAAGGTGAATTCCTGCTGGCGACCGATACAGCTGTGGTCGTTCCTGTCAATAAAGTAGTCGTGATGACAGTAACTGGCGGAGACGTGATACATAGTTGGACTATTCCAGCATTTGGCGTAAAACAAGATGGTGTTCCCGGACGTATTGCGCAGCTTTGGTTCAAACCGACACAGGAAGGTATATATTTTGGTCAGTGCTCTGAATTATGTGGCAAAGATCACGCCTACATGCCTATTACTGTGAAAGTGGTAAGTGAAGAGGCTTACGAAGGGTGGCTGAAGGACGCAGCAGATGAATATGCGGGGATTAAAAAACCAGCAGAGTACGAAGTGGCCTCCAAGTAAATTGAACCTGATCGGTTGATGAGGGTAAGAATGGGCAGAGCATGACAGATGCAAGCATAACAGCGTCGGATTTTGAGGGCTCGCACAAGTCCTCCATAAGCGTCGAAGCAGAGTTCAAAGATTATTTTGAACTGTTAAAACCTCGTGTAATGCGTCTGGTCGTATTTACAGGTCTTGTCGGACTGGTTGCAGCCCCCAGCTCAATCCACCCATTCGTCGGATTCGTTGCTATTTTATGTATCGCCATAGGAGGTGGCGCGGCAGGGGCGCTTAACATGTGGTGGGACGCTGATATTGACGCCATCATGAAACGTACAAGCAACCGTCCTATACCAGCAGGCAAAGTTAATTTGCAAGAAGCATGCGGCTTTGGCTTTGCGCTGTCAGGTTTTTCGGTCATGATGCTTGGTCTTGCTACTAATTGGTTCGCAGCTGGTCTTCTGGCGTTCACCATATTTTTTTACGTCGTAATATATACGATATGGCTGAAACGCATAACGCCACAAAACATCGTGATCGGAGGAGCAGCAGGAGCATTTCCACCTGTGATCGGTTGGGCTGCTGTGACGGGCAATGTATCTTTTGAAAGCATCCTGATGTTTGCATTGATTTTTATGTGGACACCTCCTCATTTTTGGGCGTTAGCTCTGTTCACCAGAAGCGACTATGACAATGCCTCTGTCCCTATGCTGACAGTCACACACGGACGCAAATCAACTCGCACTCACATCCTCGTCTACACGATATTATTGGCTGTTTTCGCATTGGCAATGTGTTTCACAGATCTAGGTGGACCAATTTTTATTGTGACTGCAATAATCTTAAACGCTTTATTCCTAAAGGGTGCTATCGCTATCTCGAAGCGGGATGAAACGAAAAGCGAAAACGACAATTTCCACGTGGAGAGAAAATTCTTTAAATTTTCGTTGTTGTATCTTTTTATGCACTTCGGCGCTGTTGTAATTGACCGCGGATTGGTTCAATTAGCATTGTGGGGTACATCATGAGTATTCGACCAGACCATGAATTACACTCGCGCCGGTTAAGTAGGAACGTCGGTCTCGGGCTGATTCTTGTAACTTTTGTTGCGCTTGTCTTTGGATTGACAGTTGTCAAAATCACCGAAGGCGACGTTGCACGCGCCATCACTGGAGCAACAGCTAATGAATAGCAGTGCGAATGGTAAAACAGCGATGAAGGCAGTGAGCGTAGTTGTCTTGATGGGATCGCTTGCTTGGGCTTCTGTGCCGTTTTACGATTGGTTCTGCCGTACGACAGGGTTTGGTGGAGTTACTCAAGAGGCGGCTGTCGCCTCCGACACAGTTCTTGAAAAAACAATAAAGGTCCGATTTGATGCATCTATTGATCGTGGGATGGAATGGCAATTTAAACCGGTTGAGCGCGAATTGGAGCTCAGGATCGGGGAAACAGGTCTGGCCTTTTACGAAGCTTACAACCCATCAAACCGACCAATCGCAGGAACAGCAAGCTACAACGTAGCACCTTATGACGCCGGCGCTTTTTTTACAAAGATTGCCTGTTTTTGCTTTGAAAGACAAGTATTGCAACCTGGTGAACGAGTTCAAATGCCGGTTACGTTTTATATAAATCCAGAAATTGTAACAGACCGCGACGCCAAGTTCACGAAAGTGATCACCCTGTCATATACATTTTACGAAACTGATCTTGATCAGGAATCTGCAGCTTTAACGAAGGCAAAGACAGCACAAGTTAACTAAAGCCATCCGGCGAGGAAAAACCATGGCGCACGAAAAAAACCATGACTATCACATCCTAAACCCTTCGCTTTGGCCGCTTTTGGGCGCCATCGCTGGATTTTTCATGCTATTTGGAGCAGTTCTTTATTTCCATGACAGTGGGCCTTGGCTTCTACTTGCTGGATTTGTTGGCGTCCTTTACGTGATGTTTGGGTGGTGGGCTGAAACAGTGAGCGAAAACCAAGTAGGCGATCATACGCCAGTGGTTCTTATCGGACTAAGATACGGCTTTATCCTTTTTATCATGTCGGAAATCATGTTCTTTTCAGCATGGTTCTGGAGCTTTTTCAAACACGCGATGTATCCGATGGGCGAGATGAGTCCCATAGTTGATGGCGTATGGCCGCCAGCCGGTATTGAAACCTTTGACCCTTGGCATCTGCCGCTAATTAACACTCTGATCCTGTTATGTTCAGGTGCAGCAGCTACGTGGGCACATCACGCTCTTGTACATGAAGAGAACCGTGATGACATGAGATGGGGTTTGATCGTGGCTATTGTACTTGGTGCTTTGTTCACAGTCTTCCAGGCCTATGAGTATAGCCACGCGAGCTTTGGATTCTCCGGAAATATCTATGGCGCCAACTTTTTCATGGCGACCGGTTTTCATGGTTTTCATGTTTTGGTTGGAACAATTTTTTTGTTCATCTGTCTTATGCGCGTGATGCGGGGTCACTTTACTGCAAAGAACCACCTCGGCTTTGAAG
>CAJXHI010000017.1 GCA_913051655.1 uncultured Alphaproteobacteria bacterium | reverse complement strand
GCGCTTGCTATAACAATGTTGGATAGGCGCGATTTTGGTGCAGCCTTCGCGGCAGAAATGATTGAAATTTCAAATGTGCTGGTCAAAGCATTAGATAATGCGGGAATACCTGTATTTTCAGGAACGGAATATTTTACTAAATCCCATCAATTCGTTTTATGCGCAGAGCCCTTTGGCGGTGGGCAGCGTTCTTCGAAAACGTTGCGCAACGCAGTTTTTTTCCGGAATTGGACTACCGATTGCTGCGGTGGATGAGGATAATAACGGGCTCCGTATAAGGACACCGTAACTGCTGAGATAGGACATGAAAACCGCACACTCGGATCATCTAGCGATGTTGATTGCACGTAAATTGCAAAAACGAACCCATAATTCACGAAGTTTCACTCTGACGAAGAAATTTCGACAGCATCCACTTCAGTCACTGATGTCTTCGGCGATAATTACCCCGAGCGGATCGTCGAGTCTTTTCAAAAGCGCAAAACCACCGCCTCAGCTAATCGCCACCGCTTTGACGTCTTCATCGATGAAGGGCACGTATTGGGCAAAATTAGTAGCGAACATCCTCACCAATTTTTCGGCCTGAGCGTCATAGGCAATGCCATTGGACCACGTGCTTCGTGGATCAAGGAGCTGCGGATCAACGCCGGGCACATGCACAGGCACATGAAACCCAAAATTTTCATCCTTACGGAGCTCTGCCTCAGAAAGCGCTCCGGTAAGCGCATTCGTCAACAACGCGCGGGTCGCCTTGATAGGCATGCGCGATCCCGTACCATAGGCACCACCGGTCCAGCCCGTGTTCACAAGCCAACAGGTTGCACCGTGACGCGCAATCTTTTCTCGTAAAATATTGCCGTACACCTCAGGGCGACGAGGCATGAAAGGTGCCCCGAAACAGGTTGAAAATGTTGGCTCCGGCTCGGTCACACCACGCTCTGTTCCGGCCACTTTTGAAGTAAAACCAGAGAGAAAATGATACATCGCCTGCGCTGGCGTCAATCGCGCAATAGGTGGTAGTACTCCAAATGCATCACAGGTGAGCATGATAATATTTTTGGGATGCGCACCCAACGACGATTCAGAGGCATTCGAGATATAATTAAGAGGATAAGCACAGCGCATGTTCGCCGTCAGGCTATCATCGTCAAAATCAAGCTTTTTGGTTTCCGAGTCGAACACCATATTTTCAATGACAGAAGCAAATTTTGAGGTGGTCGCAAAAATTTCGGGCTCTGCCTCAGTACTAAGGTGAATGGTCTTTGCGTAACATCCACCTTCAAAATTAAACGTGCCGCGATCTGACCAACCGTGTTCGTCATCGCCTATGAGCGTACGATCAGGATCGGCTGAGAGCGTTGTTTTTCCCGTTCCTGAGAGACCAAAAAATACTGCCGTATCCACTGGGTTACCTTTGGCGTGGTTCGCAGAACAATGCATCGGCATCACGCCACTGTCGGGCAAAAGGTAATTCAAAAGCGTGAAAACAGATTTCTTATTTTCACCTGCATATTCTGTCCCCCCGATCAAAATAAGTTTGCGTTCGAAATTCATCGCAATCACTGTTGATGACCGGCATTTGTGCCTTTCGGGATCTGCTTTAAAACTTGGGCAGTTGATCACAGTATAATCAGACACAAATTTATCCAATGCAGCGCGTTTGGGGCGGCGCAACAAATGACGGATAAACAGATTGTGCCATGCCAACTCTGTAACGATACGGATATTTGATGACAGTTCAGGATCTGCACCGGCGTAAAGGTCTTGCACGAAAAGGTCCCGCCCCTTTACGTGCGCAAGCATATCATTGTACAACGCATCAAACCCTTCAGATGACATGCGCGCATTGTTGTCCCACCAGATGTGTTCACGTACATCTGGCGTGTCCACTATGTGTTTGTCCTTCGGCGAACGACCTGTAAATTTGCCAGTGGTTACGAGCAAAGCACCTCCAATCCCAAGATGCCCCTCTTGCCGGTCTAAGGAGGAGCGAATCAGATCGGGCTCCATGTAATTGTAATAGACATTGCCCAACCCCATTATGCCTTGATCTTCCAGACGGTGATTCGGGTTGACCCTTCCAAATGCCATGTACAACTCCAATGCTTGCGCAACTCATTCCGCGTCATAACGCGCAAAAATGAGGCAAAATTTAGCCGGAACATCGTGTGCGTGCTGTCGCTTCTTCTTTTCCTTTAACACGGTAAAATTACGATTGAACAGAGGGGTATTCCAACGTTAGCGCAACCAGTTGTCAACCATTTGCGGCACGGCGTCTTTTTGCGCAATCCTATGCATAAATTGTTGTTGCTTCATCATAAATGAGTACGGTTCAGCGGCCGTATCTATATGATTCGTTATTTCTCATTGATTATGAATATAATTAACATGCATAAAAGACCTAATTCCTGCGTAGAAAGGGTGGTAAAGTGGCAATATACGCACTTGTCAATGGAGACTTAATTCACGTCTGGATAAAAATTTGCGAACATTGCATCCGTCTGGTTGTAGAAGATACCGGTCCGAGCATTCCAAAAGTCGACCTGGGAAAGGTGTTTGGAAGGTTTGATTCTGGACGCCTGGCAAGTGATATTGACATTTATGCAGGATTGGACCTTGCGATTTCAAAGCAAATCACCGACGCTCATATCGGGATCATTTGGGCCGAAAACATCCTTCCAATGCCTGCCGATGCTGCCTCAGAGGCACTGGCGGCAAGGTTGGTTGTTGGTCTTCCAGTTTAGGCTAAATCTCTTGGCTTCACCGCAAATTCATCAAAAATTACTGCATGCAAGCTGCGTATCCACACAGGGTCGCGGAATTTTAATCCTTGGTCCAGCGGGATCGGGGAAATCATCCCTTGCATTAAAACTGATGGGGTTAGGTGCAGATTTGGTCGCAGATGACCGCACCTTTGTGAGGCGCGAATCTGATACGCTGATTGCCTCCTGTCCGGATACAATAAAAGGTCAGATCGAAGCAAGGGGGGTCGGTCTTTTAACAGTTGCTTCGTTAGACTGTACAGTACTCTCCCTCGTTGTGGATCTCAGCCTCCGAATTGATGAAAGGCTTCCCAATGATGATACTTATGAAATATTCGGTATCAGGTTGCGTTCTATTAGGCGAAGCCGACTGGACGCATTTGCTGAGGCGGTCTATTTTTTAGCACGAGGAGTGAGTTCGCACGACCAAGTTTAAAGGATACAATTATGCAAGCGACAACACAGGCAAGACTTGTTCTCGTTACAGGCCCTTCTGGGGCGGGACGGTCTACTGCTATCAATGTACTTGAAGACCTTGGTTACGAAGCTATCGACAATCTTCCGCTCTCGCTTGTGCGCCGCGTGACTGATCCCAAAGTAATGCAGAAGCCATTAGCCATAGGTCTTGATAGCCGCAATCGGGATTTTTCAACGCAGGGTGTGGTTGATCTGATCAACGATCTATCCCAAAAAGAGGATATAAAAACCGATGTTCTCTTTCTCACCTGTGATCTTAAAGTTCTGTTGCTGCGTTTTTCGGAAACACGTCGCCGACATCCCTTGGCTCCAGCTGAGACGCCACGCGTGGGAATCGAACGGGAATTTGACCTTTTGTCACCCATTCAATCTTTGGCCAACGTACTAATTGACACGACTGAATTATCCCCACATGAATTAAAAAAGGATCTGAAGCGTTGGTTTGGCTTTGGTGAGGCGCATAAACTCGCAGTAACTATTCATTCGTTTTCATATAAACGCGGTATACCGCGCGGGGTCGATACACTCATTGACTGCCGTTTTTTGAAAAATCCCTACTGGGACCCTTCATTACGGCTGGAAAATGGGACAAGCGCAGCCGTCCAGAACTTTTTGAGACAGGATGCACGTTTTGCAGAATTCTTTTCTAAAACCCTTGATTTGATCAAATATCTTCTGCCTGCCTGCAAAGCAGAAGGAAAAAGTCACTTATCAATTGGATTTGGCTGTACTGGGGGGCAACATAGATCAGTTGCCGTTGCGGAATTAATGCGAGAAGCTCTTGCACAATCGGCGTGGCAAGTGTCAATAAGGCACAGAGAGTTGGAGACAAAGACCATTTGATCAGATTTTCTGGTCAATCGTGTTTGAGGGGTAGTAGCTTGATCGGCATAGTTATTGTCGCGCATTTTGGGTTATCTGAGCAGTATTTGACAGCAGTGGAACATGTTGTCGGCAAGCAGGCCGGTATCGTCCCTGTTTCCATCGATCCCGAAGATAACAGAAAACAAAAAGAAATTGAAATTTGTCAGGCAGCAGAAACAGTGGATTCTGGGCATGGGGTCGTAATTGTGACGGACATTTTTGGTGGCACGCCTGCCAACTTATCCCTACTTGCCTGCCAGCCAGACAATCGGAAGATTATTTACGGAGCAAACCTTCCAATGCTGATAAAACTTGCAAAATGCCGTAAGTTACAGTTGGAAATGGCCGTCGACATCGCTCTTAATGCCGGCCGTAAATATATGAATTGTCACAACGGTCATTTCTAATGTCAAAGAAAATAACAAAAACCTTGCCTATAATCAATGAAAAGGGGCTGCATGCACGCGCCTCCGCTAGATTTGTGGAAACCGTCGAAAAATTTGATGCGAGCGCCAATGTTACGAAAGACGGGCTGGATGCCTGTGGTGACAGTATCATGGGTCTTTTAATGCTAGCCGCATCTCGTGGGACAACGATTGAAGTGGAAACAGATGGACCGCAGGCACAAGAGCTTTCCGAGGCATTAGAGCAGTTGCTCAATAATCGCTTTGGTGAAGGCTATTAAAGATTGCATCGGGATAGGGTTTTATGGATCAGACGCAACAAAACAATAAACCATCCGCTCTGTCATCAGAGTCGCCGGTGCCGCTTGACGTGCAACCCTATGACAAGCGCAAGTTGTCTTATGCCAATACGTTTGAAAATCCTCTGCAACGGCTGACGATCCAAACGATAGAACTTTTGACCGCGCGGCTGCGTATCCTACACCGCATTCGTCAATTTGAAGCACAGGGGGTCCCGTTCGGACAACCCTTCTGGAAACAGGCGCTGGACACGATGGGGATTAAATTGATGACCCCTGAAGAGCAAATCGCACGTATCCCTCCAGAAGGTCCTGTTGTTGTTACCTCAAACCACCCCCATGGTTTGGTGGATGGAATGATTCTAGGCGAGTTAATAGGACGGGTGCGTACGGATTACAAAATCCTGACACGGTCTTTGCTTACGGGTGTCGCCGAAATTGATCAATTTATGATCCCAGTGCCATTCCAACATGAACCGGATGCTTTGGAAAAAAATCTCTGGATGCGCAAACAGGCGATGGAGCATCTCCAAAGCGGGGGCATCGTTGCGGTTTTTCCTTCAGGTACCGTTGCCGCTTCTGAAACGATGTTTGGTCCTGTGATTGAGCGTGAATGGAACCCTTTTACTTCCAAAATGATCCAACGTTCAAATGCAGAGGTTTTGCCAATCTTTTTTCCAGGTTCGAATTCAAGGCTATATCAGGTTGCCAATAAAATTTCGGCCACGCTGCGGCAGGGTCTTTTGCTATATGAAATCGCCCATGCTTTCAACAGACCACAATCACCTATCGTGGGGCATGCAATCTCACGGGACAAGATTTCTCAATGGAGCGGCAATCCGCGCGGATTTATGTCTTGGCTGCGCAAAGAAACTCTTAGGTTGAGCACGCATCCCAATGGGTGAGCCGACTATCTGGTCGGTACTGGTTGATCTCCGCGGTAATCATAAAAACCACGGCTGGTTTTGCGCCCTAACCACCCCGCTTCGACATATTTGGTGAGTAAAGGACAAGGTCGGTACTTAGTATCAGCCAAACCATCGTGCAAGACATTCATAATGGCAAGGCAGGTATCAAGCCCAATAAAATCAGCAAGCTCTAAAGGGCCCATTGGATGATTGGCCCCAAGACGCATCGATTTATCAATCGATTGCACAGACCCCACGCCTTCATAAAGCGTATAGACCGCCTCATTGATCATCGGCATCAAAATCCTATTGACGATAAAGGCCGGAAAATCTTCCGCGCTCGCAGCCGTTTTGCCAAGTGTTTCCACTACAGTCCTGCAGATATCATAGGTTTCCTGATGTGTTGCAATGCCACGGATTAATTCGACCAATTGCATCACCGGCACTGGGTTCATGAAATGAAACCCAAGGAACTTCTCAGGCCGATCCGTACGACTTGCCAGGCGTGTGATAGAAATCGAGGATGTGTTAGAGGTGAGGATTGTATGAGGGCTGAGGTGAGGCAAAAGACTGTCAAAGATCTTTTGTTTTATTCCTTCGTCCTCTGTAGCTGCTTCAATAATCAAATCACATGCACCAAGATTTTCGATTTGAGACAAACTTTTGATGCGTGAAAGGGCAGCGACCAGATCTGCCTCAGTGATTTTTCCACTGTTCAATTGACGGAGCATATTTTTTTTGATGACGCCCAATGCGGCCTTAAGCGCATCGGGGTTTACATCATTCAGGTGGACGTCATACCCAGCAAGCGCCATCACATGGGCAATTCCATTGCCCATTTGCCCCGCCCCAATAACACCGACCGTTGAGACTGTCATACTACATTTCCTCGCTTGATTTACATTATTGTACGCAGCGATCTCTCTCACGTGCAAGAGTGAGTCTTTAAAAGTTAAGGTGTCGTTTACATTCAGCATCTTGGAAACACTTTCTGCATTAAACTGAGAGCTGATGATAATGGGCGAAACCATGAATATTGCTTATGCCAACCAGACCTCAAACCCATGTATGCTTTGCCAATATGAAAGCAGCAGCCATTTTTTCGCGAGCCCTCCGAGGCTTTTAAGATTCCTATATTGCTGTTTTAGGCGGCTCTTTGAGTTTCGGGAAATCTGTTTAAATACCTACACGGAGGTAATTAAAACTTTAAAATGCCAAGCATAAATCTTGCGATTCCTCAATCAGAACCAGATGTAATTCTCGCGGATTAGGACGTGATGGCAATCGTATAGGGCGCTGTCACATGTTTCATGGAGTTGGGCGGCATCCAAAATTATGCTGATACTTTTTTCAAAACACATTCCCGTCGAAGTGACCGTTTGATTGTTCCAACAACTGAAACAATAGTCTTGTGACCTGATATTGGTTTCACAAATATCCACGTCACGCGGCATCTCCTACAAACACTGTATCAAAAACGCCCCAACCCTTTCGCAGAGTTAAAACTGACCTTAAAAGATACTTAGTAATAAAAAACCTTGCAGCTGCTGGATCAGATCTTTATAAATATTGATTTGGCATTAAATATCAAAAAATTTAATTCAATTCCAACGCTATGTTCACCCCGCAATCACAGATAGACGTTCTCAACAATTTGGTGCAGAGCGTTACACATATTTAATCAAAATCACAGGTTTAGCAAATAGGCCAATGTGATAATTGCGATTAATTACACGAGACAGACAATTTGGATATCTCGGATAGGATTTAACAGATTCTTCCCGCAAAGATTGGCGAAGGTGTCCATCTTACGCAAGAGAGTGCTTACTAACTTTCATACGTTGGATAAAAATTTATAAAGTCCCAAAATATAATGGCCCACATAAGCTGTGGGCCTTTCAATTAAGAAACAAAGTGACTTAGCTCAGTTTTTCGGTCAGTTCAGGAACTACAGTGAACAAGTCTGCCACAAGGCCAAAGTCCGCTACCTGAAAGATTGGAGCTTCTTCGTCCTTGTTGATCGCAACGATCACTTTGCTATCCTTCATACCGGCGAGGTGTTGTATAGCGCCAGAAATCCCAACTGCGACATAAAGGTCTGGAGCAACAACTTTACCCGTTTGACCGACCTGCCAATCGTTCGGTGCATACCCACTATCAACTGCAGCACGGGAGGCACCAACGGCAGCGTTCAGTTTATCGGCAAGGTCTTCAATGATTGAAAAATCGTCTTGGCTGCCCACGCCCCGTCCACCTGAAACAACAACGCCCGCTGATGTCAGTTCGGGTCTGTCGCTCTCGGCGACTTTATCCTCAATCCATTCAGATAGGCCAGGATTTCCAGCAGCGGAAACTGTTTCCACAACCGCCGATCCACCACCTGCACTGGCGGCATCAAAATTTGATGTCCGTATAGACACAACTTTCTTGGCGTCAGAGGATTGAACAGTCTGGATTGCATTGCCGGCATATATAGGTCGCTCAAAGGTGTTGCCATCTACAACAGCCGTGATATCCGTGATCATCATTGCATCTAAAAGGGCAGCAACCCGTGGAAGAATATTTTTCGCAAAGTTAGTTGCCGGTGCCAAGATGTGTTCATAGCCATCCGCCAAAGATATAATAAGATCTGCTACAGGCTCTGCAAGGCCTCTGCCGTAGGCGGCATCATCAGCGCACAGCACCAAGCTCACGCCTTCAAGATCAGCAGCAACCTCAGCCGCTCCGCCGCACCCAGAAGATGCGCAAAGCAAAGTCACATCTCCGAGCGCCTTTGCTGCAGTAACCGATTTCGCGGTCGCATCCAGCGCCAATTCAGAACCATTCATTTCAGCTAAAAGAAGAACTGCCATTACACTGCTCCCACTTCTTTGAGTTTTTCAACAAGCTCATCCACAGAGCTAACTTTAATTCCTGCAGCGCGCGCTTCAGGTTCAGTCGTTTTCACAATCGCCAACCGCGGAGATACATCAACGCCATAATCACCAGCAGTTTTTTGATCGAGCGGTTTTTTCTTTGCTTTCATGATATTGGGAAGCGATGCATAGCGTGGTTCATTAAGGCGCAGATCAACCGTCACAACGCTCGGCATTTTGACTTTGATCGTTTGCAGACCACCATCAACTTCGCGCGTAACAACGGCGCTATCACCGTCTACCGCGAGTTCGGACGCAAAAGTCGCTTGCGACCATCCCAAAAGGGCAGAGAGCATTTGCCCGGTAGCATTCAGATCGTTATCGATTGCTTGCTTTCCGCAAATGACAAGACCGGGTCGTTCCTCGTCAACGACGCCTTTAAGGATTTTGGCAACCGCCAGAGGTTCGACGTCGGTGTGAACATCTTCCGCCGCCTTGACAAGGATCGCACGGTCTGCCCCCATAGCAAGCGCTGTTCTCAGCGTTTCCTGAGCTTTTTCAACGCCAATGGATACAACAACAATCTCTTCAACTTGGCCTGATTCTTTCAGCCTGATTGCAGCTTCAACAGCAATTTCGTCAAAAGGGTTCATTGACATTTTGACGTTGGCAAGATCCACACCACTGCCATCAGCCTTAACACGAACCTTAACATTATAATCAATGACGCGTTTAACGGGTACAAGAACCTTCATCTGCAATATTCTCCTCTTATTCCGCGATCCTAGCGAGTCAGTCTAAGTAACTTTTTGATGTTTTATAGATTTGTTTGCGTCAGAAACAGGGCAAAATCGTCATTATGGCTTTCAAGGACGTCGCGTTGTCGACTAACGAGACACTTTTTTCGATCTGATGGCGCTAACGGTTTGCACCAGGCACCCAAAGTACGTCGTTTTTTCCATTATTATTAGCGGTACGCGCCGCAACAAAAAACCAGTCACTTAGGCGGTTCAGGTATTTCACCGCCTCGGGATTGATGGTTTCCATAGTGGCCAATTCTACACAGAGCCGCTCAGCGCGACGCGCGATGGTGCGACACGTATGCAAATGCGTCGAAAGGGGCGACCCGCCCGGCAAAATGAAACTACGCAACGTTTCCAAATTCGCGTTCATACCGTCAATTTCGCTTTCCAACCGCGTCACTTGTGCGAGGATAATTCTAAGGGGCGGATGTTCTGCCTCAGTATCTCGCTCCATAGCAGGTCGGCAGAGGTCGGCGCCCAGATCAAACAAATCATTTTGGATACGCGACAGCATACAATCCATATCACCACTGCTATGTAGCCTCGCGACACCAAGGTTCGCGTTCAATTCATCTGCGGTCCCGTAGGCCGTTACCCGAAGATCGTGTTTTGCAACCCGCACCCCATTTCCCAGTGCAGTTTCACCGGCATCACCAGTCTTCGTGTATATTTTGTTTAGTACTACCAAATTACTCTCCTCCGCGGGCAATCCAAACAAACAATAAGATCAGAACAACGGCGACAAATTGTGCCAAAATACGCATTCGCATTAACTTGTTAGCGTATTTCCGATTGAATTCACCGCCGCGGCCAAACCCACCGACCCCAATCATCAAAATGATTGCGACAGCAGCCATCGAAAAAATCACAACGATGAATAAGGGGTCTTGTCCCATTTCTATTAGTTTCCCAAGCTCGCAAATTTTAATCTAGGGTCATTTTGAAAAATGGCGACCTGAAAAATAGAGGCTTTGATAATTTATTTCTCATAACTTTTTACCAATTAACGCATCAAGCCAAGGAATGGGTAAAAGACGGCGGAGTATGCTCATAAAATAGGTCGGCGTAGTTACGAAATAGCATGCGTTGGGGCGGGGCGCTTCTAGCGCATGGATGAGTTTTGCGGTCACCGCAGAGGGCGGCAATTCAAAGGCGTCTTTTCCGAAAACACCATAAAGCCTTTTAAGCAATTTTTTCTCATATTGCTCTTTGCGCGATGAATTTTTCCAATCAATCCATTTTTCAAAATGCGGTATGGAATTTTCCCGAATTTTAGTGGTGATGGGGCCGGGCTCGATCAAAATCACATCAATCGGCGTATCGCACATTTCAATCCGAAGTGTATGCGTTAGACCCTCAAGCGCGAATTTGCTTGCCACGTAAGATCCTCGCCATGGCATCGGTACAAGACCCAAAACAGACGAACAATTGATGATCCTCCCATGCCCCTGCCTACGCATTGTGGGAATAACCTTTCGCGTTAGAGTGTGATAGCCGAAGAAATTGGTTTCAAAGACGGAGCGAAGCGCGTCTGTAGGAAGATCTTCAACCGCACCGGGACAGGCAAAGGCCCCATTGTTAAAAACCGCGTTTAAAGTGCCATTGGTTTTTGACAAAGTATACGCAAACGCCGCATCGATAGAGGCTTCATCCGCATAATCCAAAATGCAGCACTCAAAGCCCTCATCCCGCAGACGTGTCACATCTTTTGCCTGCCGGCAAGTAGCAAAGACCTCCCAACCTCGTGCTTTCAATGCATACGCCGCATCATATCCGATGCCCGACGAGCATCCTGTAATGAGAATGGTTTTTTGTTTCATAATGCCTTGCCTTAGATCGCTTTTCTAATGACATGCTTCCAAAGCGCTTACAATCTGTACATTCGCTCCTAAATGCAAGATTTAAGGACCCTGTAAGGTTTACGAAGCAGAAAGCAGAGAGTATCAAAGCTCACATGAATGATTTGAATGACAAATCCGATGTGGGGCGGATCACCGCCGAACCGTTACGCCAGGCAATTGGAGAACGATACCTCACATACGCTCTTTCAACCATCATGGATCGTGCTTTGCCAGACGCGCGCGATGGCTTGAAACCGGTTCACCGGCGCATTCTTTACGCGATGCGTGAATTGCGTCTTAGCCCCACAGCAGGCTTTCGAAAATCCGCCAAGATCAGCGGTGATGTGATGGGCAATTATCACCCGCACGGAGAAGTCGCTATTTATGATGCCATGGCGCGCCTCGCTCAGGATTTCAATGTGCGCTATCCCCTTGTCGACGGTCAAGGAAACTTCGGCAATATTGATGGGGACAACCCAGCAGCCAGTCGATATACCGAAGCGCGTATGACAATCTTTGCCGAAGCTTTGTTAGAGGGGCTGGCGGAAGACGCCGTTGATTACCGCGAAAATTATGACGGGACGCTCAGTGAACCGATTGTCCTGCCAGCGAGCTTTCCCAATCTATTAGCGAATGGGGCAAGCGGCATTGCGGTCGGAATGGCGACCAATATACCCCCTCATAACATTTCAGAATTATGCGACGCCTGTTTGCACCTGATAAAAACACCTCAGGCGCGGGAAGATACGCTTTTGAATTTCATTCCTGGCCCTGATTTTCCTACAGGTGGAGTGATCGTTGATCCCCCTGCTGTCATTGCAGAGGCCTATCGCACAGGACGTGGTCCCATCCGGTTGCGCAGCCGTTTTGATGTAGAAGACCTCGGCCGCGGTCAATGGCAGATCGTGGTTTCGGAAATCCCCTATCAGGTCCAGAAAAGCAAACTTATCGAAAAACTCGCCGAATTGATCCAAACAAAAAAAATCCCAATCCTGGCAGATGTGCGCGATGAGAGTACAGATGATATTAGGCTTATTCTTGAGCCCAAATCAAAGAACGTCGATCCGGATGTCCTAATTGGGATGTTGTTTCGGCATTCAGATCTTGAAATACGGTTTTCGCTAAATCTGAATGCCTTGATCGATGGCCTGACCCCCAAAGTCTGCGGGTTGAAAGAGATTTTACAAGCGTTTCTCGATCACCGTCGCGATGTACTTTTACGCCGTTCAAAACACCGCCTAGATAAAATTGAAAATCGTCTTGAAGTTCTCGAAGGATTGCTAGTCGCCTTTTTGAGCTTAGACCGTGTGATCGATATTATCCGCTACGATGAAGACCCAAAACTCGCACTGCTTTGCGAAGACTGGACTAAATCCTATCCGCGGACTTTGAGCGAAGCTGACTATGTCGCACCAGACAAAACGGTCTCCGGAGAACTCAGCGAAATCCAAGCCGAAGCCATTCTCAATCTGCGCCTGCGCTCTTTGCGTCGTCTTGAGGAATTGGAATTGACACGAGAACGCAGCATGCTGATTGAAGAACGCGCCGGATTGCAGGACATCCTCGATAATGAAACCCTGCAATGGAACAAGCTTGCGGAACAAATCAAAGATACAAAAAAGAAATTTGGCGAAGAGTACCAGGGTGGAGCACGGCGCACCAGCTTTGGCAAAGACGATGAAATCGAACACGTCCCACTTGAGGCGATGATCGAAAAAGAAGCAGTAACAATAGTTTGTTCACAAATGGGTTGGATTCGCACGATGAGCGGACATATCGACCTCACTCGGGAGCTTAAATTTAAAGACGGCGATGGACCGAAGTTTATCTTTCACGCTGAAACCACCGATAAGATATTGGTTTTTGGTAGTAATGGGCGGTTTTACACGCTGTCGCCAACGACCCTGCCAGGCGGTCGGGGCATGGGCGAACCGTTACGCCTCATGGTCGATATCCCGAATGATGTGGATATCGTCGATATTTTCGTGTCAAAAGCCGATCGCAAACTATTTATTGCCTCCAGCGCGGGAGATGGACTCATAGTAGCTGAAGAAGAAGTCATCGCCCAGACCAAAGCGGGCAAGCAGGTCTTGAACGTCAAGTGGGATATCAAAGCACAGGTTTGCAGACCGGTTACGGGCGACCATGTCGCCGTGGTGGGCGAAAACCGCAAAGTGCTGATATTCCCAATCACAGAATTGCCTGAATTATCCCGCGGCAAAGGCGTTCGTTTGCAAAAGTACAAAGACGGGGTAATGAGCGATGCAAAGACATTTGAACTCTCCGAAGGGCTAAGCTGGCTGGATCCCGCAGGACGTAGGCGAACGGAAAGCGAACTTCAGGAATGGATCGCCAAACGAGCCTCTGCCGGCCGTATGGCTCCGCGCGGCTTTCCGCGCGATAATAAGTTCAACTGAGGATGAGTGTGCCCAAATTGATGCCAAGTGCGGCTGTTTGGATGTAGGTTTCTTCAATAAAACGTTAGGAAAGACCAAACCCATCCTGATTTTCAGCGGAAAATTTTTAACCGCGGCCTTTCCAAGGCACGAGCCAGCGTTCAGCCCAGCGCATCAGCATATCGATGCCAAATCCAATAACACCAATTAGAATGATGCCAAGGATTACAATATCCGTCTGCTGAAATTTTGAGGCCACCATGATCATCATGCCGGCACCCTTTTCGGCGGCAACAAGTTCGGCCGCTACCACGGTTCCCCAACATACCCCCATCGCCACCCGAGCACCAGTGAAAATTTCAGGAAGGCTGTTGGGAACAATAACATACCGCATGATTTGCAATTTGCTTGCACCCAGCGAATAGGCGGCATGTACCTTTGAAATCCGCACACCTGAAACGCCAGCGCGCGCTGCAATCGCCATGATCCAGAGTGCAGCAAGAAACAGCAGGATCACTTTACCAACTTCGCCAATCCCAAACCAAATGATAACAAGCGGAATTAACGCAAGTGGTGGGACCGGACGCATGAATTCCACAATGGGATCAAACCAACCACGGAACCAATTTGACAAACCCATAGCATATCCTAGCGGTATGCCTACCATCGCACCCAGCAAAAATCCGACTACAACGCGAAAGAGCGAAAATCCCAAATGTTCAGCCAAGGCGTAGTTTTTAAAACCTGTGGTTATAATTTCCGTCAAGCGTCCCCAAACATCTTCTGGAGCAGGCAACCAAATAGGTTCCATTTGTAAGCCCGTATCCGGTTTTACATTCAACGTTCCTTTTTGGGTCAAGGCCACTCTGATGTCGCCAAGATCAACGTCAATGCCAAAGACGATAGGTTCTCCATCTATTGCCACGACTCTGGCCCCTGTTTTACGCGTCTCTTCATCGTTGGCATCCCATTTGAGAAGCCCTGATCTGTAGGCTTTCACCGCAACTGCATCATTTTTGGCAAACCCGTCCCCCGCCTCAATTTGCGGAAGTTCTGCATCCACGCCAACCACATGTACGATAACGCGCACTAACGCGTCATCTTGCAAACCAGATTCGTTTTCGGCGGTGTAGTAAAATTCTGCCTCTCCTTCAAAAGCTGCAGGCATATGAAGGAAGGATGGCAAAAGTGCACTGCCTGTAAAGGCGCCCCAAATGACAAAAATAACAACTACAGAAACAACGGAAGCTGCAAAGTTCGACGACACTGCACTTTCATCGCCAAAGGTCACCGTCTTGAGTGATCCAAAATCTTTTTTTGATGTAAGGGATTTTTTGACAACTCGCCAAAGCAAGAGCGTCAACAGAATGAATACCACATATCCTGCAAGATAAGGCAGTGCCAACAAAACGGTCGTTACGATCGTGACCAATTCCTCAAAAAGACCCAACAAAACACTCATATGCCTTTGGCTTCCACACGTCCCATGATCTCTTCTTCCATATTCCAGATCATTTCTAAAATCTCTTCGCGTTTTTCCACATAATCGGGGTGTTTCTTCACTTCACGAAGGTCCGCGCCCACCCCAAGATCAGCAAAAGGCAAGCGATACTCTTTATGAATACGACCAGGTCGAGGAGCCATCACCAAAAGTCTCTCACCAAGCAGAAGCGCTTCTTCTACCGAATGGGTGATCAGGATAATGGTTTTGCCCGTCTCTTTCCAAAGTTTGAGAACCAGCGATTGCATCTTTTCACGTGTCAGCGCATCGAGCGCGCCAAGCGGTTCATCCATCAAAATCACATCTGGATCATTGGCAAGACAGCGGGCTAAAGCGACGCGTTGTTGCATGCCGCCAGACAGTTCATAGATCGCTTTCTCTTTGAAATCCTGCAAACCGACGATGTTCAACAAATGATCGACCGTTTCGCGCGCCTTTGCCGGATTAACACCCTTCATCCGAGGACCAAAACCTACGTTGTCACGCACATTCATCCATTCAAACAAAGCACCTTGTTGAAATACCATCCCGCGTTCCGCGCTCGGTCCATCAATCTTTTCCCGATTCAATAAAATCTGACCATTGGTTGCCGTCAAAAAACCTGCAATGATATTAAGTAATGTCGTTTTGCCACACCCAGAGGGACCCAGTACGGACATTAATTCCCCCGCTTCTAAATCAAGCGAGACATCCCGCAGTGCTTGAACGCTTCCTCCGTCTGGCAAGTCAAAACGCATCGAAATATTATCTATCGACAGACCCGACATCGCAGCCTTTCTTTTCTACAATGAAAATTACACCTTGCAGGCGCCAAATGAGCGGGCCGGTTAAAACGAACGCGGCCCGCTGTTGTAAGTTTAGTTACCAGCGGCAGCTTTCAGAGGTTCTATATTTACATTTCCCCCGTAGCTTCCGAGCGCAGAGTCGATGCTACCCGCTGCAACAAAAACGTCAGCAACGCCTTTCATGAAGGTCTGCGCGTTTCCGCCAAGCCAAGTTTCAGAAAGCTGGCTTTCGACAGTTGGAAACACAAATGTCGACATCGTATCTGCCGTCGCAGCTTCGTCCATCCCCGCATCTTTTGCAATAAGCGGCAACATTTTAGCATGGTTTGCTTCATCTGCCCACATCGCGTTGGCATCCGCCGTGACTTCGAGGAATTTACTTACGAGCTCACTATTTTCAGCAACCCAAGCTGCAGGCCCAGAGGTCACATCAAACACCAGAATGCCAAGATCAGTTTTTTCCGAACCGGTTAAAAGAACATTGCCGTGTTCTTTCGCGCGACGCAGCGATCCGCCCCAGCCACAGAACATGTCAACCGCATTTTGCGCAATGGCAGCAGCACCATCTGGCGGATCCATATCAACAACTTCCATGGTGCCAACATCCACACCAAAATGGGACATTTGCTTCAAGAACCCGTAATGCGCCGCGGTTCCAAGGGGTACGGCAACTTTTTTACCAGCTAACTCTGCCGTGCTATCCTTATCGATTTCAAGATCGCTGCGCACGACGCAGTTATCATTGTCCGCATAGCTCACCGCCACATCAAGGATCTGGAGGTCCTGACCCGCTGATGTTGCGACCACAAATGGCGGTACACCTTGGCTCACGGAAAGCTGCACATCACCAGACGCCATTGCAGCGGACATTTTGACGCCTGATTCAAAGCTTACCCAATTTACCTTGACACCCAATTCTTCGTCATAGGTTCCCATTTGCTTTGCATATTCGAATGGCATTGGCCATTCGAGGAAATAGGCCACTGTGATTTCTCCGTGTCCACCAGCCAACGCCGCCTGAGCGCCGATCGCCACTGTGGCGGCACAGACGCCTGCCATTAATTTGGACTTTATTGTCATTAAAGACTCTCCCATGTTTACATTGTTTCGTTTCGCGGGCTTGTGTTACAACAACCCATGAATAACCTTAGGCTACACCCGCTCGGACGTATCCCCAACCTAAATTGCTTTAAGCTTCAATATTTTTCTCCGGGCAAACAGATTAGTAGGTGGGCTGGGAAAATGAATTTGCAAGGCCAAAATCTATCAAATAATTCGTATAATCAGATACTTATCTGAAAAAGCCTCTGTTCACATCTCTACGGCGTAAAAGATTGGACTTAAAAGCATAGTCAATCTGGCCCTACTGAAACGTGCATAAATACGGCTGTGATAAGATCGGCGGTCTGCGCCCAAACCTGTTTCCAACATTAAAAGAGGTAAATCCATGGACGGTGGCATTCGTGAAAATGATATTTCCAGAATTGTAGACCTTGACCGAGATCACATCTGGCATCACCTCACTCAACACAAGCCTTTTGAAACCGGCGAGCCACGTGTAATCGTCGAAGGCAGAGGTATGCGCGTTTGGGATCAAAAGGGCAAAGAGCATCTCGACGCGGTGTCAGGTGGTGTTTGGACAGTAAATGTTGGTTACGGGCGGGAAAGCATTGCCAATGCGGTACGGGACCAGTTGGTCAAACTGAATTATTTTGCCGGTGCTGCAGGATCTATTCCAGGCGCTTTGTTTGCCGAAAAGGTAATTCAAAAAATGCCAGGCATGACACGGGTCTACTACTGCAACTCAGGCTCGGAGGCGAATGAGAAAGCCTTCAAAATGGTGCGACA
This sequence comes from uncultured Alphaproteobacteria bacterium, assembly GCA_913051655.1. Classification (GTDB taxonomy): domain Bacteria; phylum Pseudomonadota; class Alphaproteobacteria; order Rhodobacterales; family Rhodobacteraceae; genus LFER01. Next base: position 42,932 of record CAJXHI010000017.1, on the reverse strand, counting down.
GATTGCGCATAAACGGTTTGGCGGCAAAAAAAACAAAGTGCTCTACCGTGAACGCGATTACCACGGAACGACAATCGGGTGCCTCTCTGCTGGCGGGCAAGATGAGCGGAACGCACAATACGGTCCATTCGCGCCTGGTTTTGTTAGGGTACCACATTGCTTAGAGTACCGCGCGCAGTGGGATCTGAGCGGTGAAGCCTATGGACAGCGTGCCGCGGACGCGATTGAAGAGGTTATTTTGGCCGAAGGCGCCGATACTGTTGGGGCGCTTTGTCTTGAACCGGTGACTGCGGGCGGCGGTGTAATCACACCACCACAGGGCTACTGGGAACGAGTGCAAGAGATCTGTAAGAGATATGATGTCCTGTTGCATATCGACGAAGTGGTTTGTGGAGTGGGCAGAACCGGTAAGTGGTTTGGCTATCAGAATTATGGCGTTAAACCTGATATGGTGACAATGGCGAAAGGCGTGGCTTCTGGTTATGCTGCGATCGCTTGCCTTGTGACAACTGAAGACGTCTTTGACATGTTCAAGGATGATGCCTCCGACCCTATGAACTATTTCCGTGATATTTCTACATTCGGCGGCTGTACAGCCGGTCCAGCAGCGGCATTAGAAAATATGCGTATCATCGAAGACGAAGATCTTTTGCAAAATACGCTCGATATGGGTGCGCGAATGATCGAAAACCTTAATGCTTTGGCTGATAAACATAGTGTTGTCGGGGATGTCCGGGGAGCCGGTCTTTTTTGCGGTGCTGAGCTTGTACAAAATCGCACAACAAAAGAGCCTGCGGCAGAAAAAAAGGTGCAAGCGGTTGTCGCAGATTGTATGTCCCAAGGCGTCGTGATCGGAGCAACCAATAGGTCTTTACCCGGATATAACAACACGCTTTGTTTCAGCCCAGCTCTGATCGCAAAAGCTGATGACATTGACCATATTACGGATGCAGTAGATCAGGCATTGTCTCGAGTGTTTGGGTAAATCCCTGAACAAAACCCGGTCAACAAATACTCCCGCCCCCGCATTAAGTTGGGCGGGCATTTTTTGACTATAAACCGTAAATAGCATCCCCATTCTGAGATTAATTTTTTAAGCTGTCTGACACTTACGAGCCGGAATTTTCGGCACTATCAATCGAAAAAGAGGCACTTCTGTTCTTCAAAAAACGGAAGATATTTTTTTGATAGTTGGTCCTTGCGAAGAGTTCCAATCAAACTAACCAACAGCCAAAGCAGTTTTGTTATTGGTTTATATTGGTTCTAAAACCATCTGCGTCAATGTCAGTCTTGACACGGCTCCATCTGCGAACACGAATTTATATCTGGGCAAAAATCAATTAGAGGCAAACGTTCGAAAAGAGTAAAGTGTAGCGCTCTAAGTCAGATCAGGTGGTAAGATAAAGCACAAAACCACCAGCCTCTTTTGCCGTTATAAACCCGTGCCCGTAGAAATTTCTCATCCAACGAAGACAGAGAAGAGAAAGATATCACTGTATCATTTTCAAAGCAGGCATCATTCAGCCTCAGATAAGACGTTTACCACTAAAAAATTTTGGTCACGGAAGAGTAAAGGCGAAATAGTACTTGCGTTGTTGGTCTGTGAATGCTCGGTTAAAAGCGCTCTGGTAACATGTTTGTGATTTCTTATCCGATGACAAAATCGCTTCCGAGCAATACAGAATTTAATGCATTTTGAGCTGCATTAATCTTCATTCGTCGGTATATTTCCGCAGTTTCACCGCAACATGTCTCCCATGAGCTGAAGCACTATCCGGCCATCGACATCAAACATTTTGACAATTCTAGTAAGCAACACTCGGTTTGGAGAATTGTCCCTGTTGAGAATTCAGTTTGTTTGTACACAATAATCTCTAAGTTCTCTGCAACCTGTGTAGTTGTGCCCTGCTCCTTACACAAAAGCTGCAAAATTATACCGAAAACCAAATGTATTGAGGTTAAGTACCCTCCACATTAACCATCTACGGCTTTGATTACCAGAATCAAATTATCAATAAAGAGCTACATTCTAAGGTAGATTTTAATTCAAAAAAATTCATCAATACTTAACGATTTCTATTTTAACCAAATTTTAAATTTTTAACAATTAGGACGTTAAAATAACATTCTGTCTTATAATTTGCAGAGTATTTTGGTATAAAGTGAATAAGTTTTGTCAACTTTTAATGAGTTTTCTGTTAGATTTAGGACACACACAAAAAGTATGTGCACCGCTATCTTAAGACCAATTTACTCACGCAATGATACCAGTTAACCTGAACTATGGCTATTCCAGTCGAATCATTCTTCCTTGATCCATTGAAACAAGGCACTTTGCAATCTCGCATCCAACAGGTTGTCGCGCAGGGCATTCTGTCAGGAAGGTTTCAGAAGGGTGAAAAATTGCCCTCCTCACGCAAATTAGCCCAACATCTGGGGATCAGCCGAATTACAGTGACGCTGGCCTATACCGAGCTATTGGCAAATGATTATCTTAGTTCAAAAGGACGTTCTGGATATTTCGTATCAGACGGTGCGCCTGATGCACCCCAATTCGCCCAAGACACGCAAAGAGCAGACAGGGTGGATTGGGATAAGGCCATTTCAACAAAATTCTCAGAAAATCTGACTCTGCAAAAGCCTACAGATTGGGCCAGTTATAAGTATTGTTTCATTTATGGACAAACTGATCCGACACTGTTTGATCATGCCAATTGGCGACTTTGTGCACATCAAGCATTGGGCGCGAAAAACTTTGCTCCATTGACCGCTGACTTCTTTGACCAAGACGATCCGGAGCTGATTGAATTTATAGCCAGACATACCCTACCGCGTCGCGGAATTTTGGCAAGAGAAGCAGAAATCTTGGTGACGTTGGGCGCACAAAACGCACTCTGGCTGGCCAGCCAAATCTTGCTAAGCAAAGGAAGAACTGCCGTCATTGAGAATCCTTCGTATCCTGCCTTACGCGACGTTTTAAAACATTCAGATTGCGCTGTGTTGCCAGTTGATGTGGACGACTATGGCATGCCGCCGGAATTTGTTCCAGTTCAAACAAATGTCATTTTCTCAACACCCAGCCATCAATGCCCCACGACGGCAACCATGCCACTGAAGCGGCGCAAAGCGCTTTTGGAAAGGGCAAAGGATTTGGACGCATTGATTGTTGAGGATGATTATGAATTTGAAATGTCGTTTCTAGCACCGCCCTCTCCTTCCTTAAAATCGCTCGATCAGGACGGGCGAGTGATATATGTCGGATCCTTTTCAAAATCGCTATTTCCCGGATTACGTCTGGGATATATTGTCGGGTCAGAACTATTCATTAAGGAAGCACGTGCGCTCAGGGCGAATATACTGCGCCATCCACCTGGGCATATCCAGCGCACAGCAGCCTATTTTCTCAGCCTTGGGCACTATGATGCGATGGTAAAACGTCTGGCAACCACCTACAGAAACAGACGCGCAGTCATGGAATCCGCTATACATCATCACGGGCTTCAAATTGCCGGCAAAGGGGCGCATGGTGGGTCCTCCTTTTGGATGCGCGCGCCCAAAGGAACAGATACTCAGCGTCTTGCAGAAACACTGCGGGAGAAAAGTACGTTTATTGAACCGGGCCAGTCTTTTTTCAGCGGAAAGCGTAAACCAACAGATTATTATCGGATAGCGTATTCATCGATTTCTGAGTCTTTAATTGAGCAGGGAATCGCAAATATTGCAGAAGCCATCGAAAAATAAATAGATACAAAGAATTTCTCATTTGGACCTATTCGGCAAATTAATCTGGCCCTATAAAAAAACCTTGCTATTGGTAAATAGAAAGAAAATGCGGTGTTGGGCTATCCCTTCTCGCTATCACCCAACATTAGGAGCACATTTGCCATGAAAATGACGACAGAAGAAGCCTTTGTCAAAACGCTACAGATGCATGGTATTGAGCATGCCTTTGGGATTATAGGATCTGCATTTATGCCGATCTCAGATTTGTTCCCAAAAGCAGGGATCATGTTTTGGGATTGTGCGCACGAAGGTTCAGGCGGTATGATGGCGGACGGGTACACCCGCGCCAGTGGTAAAATGAGCATGATGATTGCCCAAAATGGCCCTGGGATCACAAACTTTGTGACAGCTGTAAAAACCGCCTATTGGAACCATACACCTCTTTTGTTGGTTACCCCGCAAGCCGCTAATAAGACTATAGGACAAGGTGGTTTCCAAGAAGTTGAGCAAATGGCGCTCTTCAGGGATATGGTCGCCTATCAGGAAGAAGTGCGAGATCCAACGCGCGTTGCAGAGGTCCTGAACCGGGTTATCATGAACGCAAAACGGGCATCTGCACCTGCACAGATCAATATGCCGCGAGATTTCTGGACCCAAGTGATTGATATTGATTTGCCAGAAATCGTTGCCTTTGAACGCCCAGCCGGCGGGGAAGACGCTCTTCAAAAAGCAGCCGGTCTTCTCACCACCGCTTCCTCTCCAGTTATCTTAAACGGTGCAGGTGTAGTACTTGCCGATGCCATCTCAGAAACCATGAAGCTTGCGGAACGGCTCGATGCGCCCGTCTGCGTTGGCTATCAACACAATGACGCCTTCCCTGGTTCTCATCCACTGTTTGTAGGGCCTCTGGGATACAATGGGTCCAAAGCTGGAATGGAGCTTATTGCACAGGCAGATGTTGTTCTATGCCTTGGTACGCGCCTTAATCCATTCTCAACCTTGCCTGGCTACGGTATCGACTACTGGCCCAAAGACGCCAAGATCATTCAGGTCGATATCAACCCAGACCGTATAGGCGTTACCAAAAAAGTCTCTGTAGGTATCATTGGTGATGCCAAGAAAGTTGCGAGTGCCTTGTTAGAACATCTGCCAGTCAGCGCCGGAGACATCGGGCGAGACGAACGTAAAGCGCGCATCAGCCAAACGAAATCCCAATGGGCGCAACAGCTTTCGAGCATGGATCATGAAGATGATGATCCAGGCACTTCTTGGAACGAGCGCGCACGTTCCAGCAAACCAGACTGGATGAGCCCACGTATGGCATGGCGGGCAATCCAAAGCGCCCTGCCAAAAGAGGCGATTATCAGTTCAGATATTGGCAATAACTGTGCGATTGGTAATGCCTATCCGACCTTTGAAGCAGGCCGTAAGTATTTGGCCCCCGGTCTTTTCGGACCTTGTGGATATGGGCTTCCATCCATCATCGGCGCAAAAATCGGATGTCCTGATGCCCCCGTTGTCGGGTTTGCAGGCGATGGTGCTTTTGGAATTTCGGTCACAGAACTTACTGCAATCGGTCGCAAAGAATGGCCGCCTATTACAATGGTGGTTTTCCGCAATTATCAATGGGGCGCCGAAAAGCGAAATTCAACGCTTTGGTATGAAGACAACTTTGTCGGAACCGAGCTGGATGACCAAGTGTCTTATGCGGGGATTGCCAAAGCTTGTGGATTACAAGGCGTGCAAACGCGTACAATGGACGATTTGCGCGATACATTAATTAAAGCTATCAATGACCAGATGACCAACAGAAAGACCACGTTGATCGAGGCAATGATCAACCAAGAACTTGGCGAACCTTTCCGTCGTGACGCGATGAAAAAACCTGTCGCAGTGGCCGGAATAAATGCGTCTGACATGGTTCCTCAAACCGCATAAGCTGTGGGAAAAACAGAGGGCAATAACTCTGTTCTGGTGCTTAATGCCGGATCATCTTCGATCAAATTCGCAATCTTCACTGCGGATTTGACCGAGACCCTTTCTGGCATTGCAGCCAATATCGGAGGGGCATCTTTTCTTACAATTGCAGGGGAAACTGCTACTTATCCATTTATCGATCACAAATCCGGATTAAGTGCAGTGCTCGCCGCATTGAAAAATCATGGTTATGATATCAAAACGCTAAAAGCTGCAGCACATCGCGTGGTACATGGTGGCAGCAAACTCACTGCGCCGGTGCGCATTACGCCAGATGTACGATCAGAAATTTACGATTGCACTCCTCTGGCGCCTCTTCACAATCCACACAATCTTGCCGCTATTGATGCACTCAACCAAATAACGCCAAACCTACCGCAATTTGCAAGCTTTGATACATCTTTTCATGCAACAAACCCGCATGTTGCCACGCGTTACGCGATTCCGCGTATGATGGAAACCAAGGGTATTCGCCGATACGGTTTTCATGGTCTTTCTTATGCGTCCTTGGTGACACATCTTCCCGAAATTTCTGGCGAAAAACTGCCTTCGCGTTTACTCGCCTTCCACCTCGGAAACGGAGCGAGCCTTTGTGCTATACACAATGGGCAATCCGTTGCGACAACCATGGGCTATTCACCACTTGATGGGCTGACCATGGGCACGCGTTCCGGCGGGATTGACGCAAATGCTGTGCTCCGCCTTGTAGAAGACAATGGGCTTGAACGCACCAAAGCGATCCTTAACCACGAGAGTGGACTATTGGGTTTGTCGGGTGGCAAGTCAGACATGCGCAACCTCATGCTCGATCCAAGTGCGGACAGCGCTTTTGCCATTGAGCACTTTTGCTATTGGTCCCTGCGGCATGCTGGATCGCTGATTGCCGCAATGGAAGGGCTTGACGCTATCGCTTTTACCGGCGGTATCGGGGAAAACGCACTTGGGGTGCGCGCACGAATTTTACGGGGACTTGAATGGCTCGGCGTGCGTATGAACCCCGATGCAAATCATCGCAACGACGTAAGGTTGCATGCTGAAAGTTCCACGGTCAAAGCTTGGGTGATCCCCGCCAAAGAAGAACAGATGATAGCCGCCGATGCATTGACGCTGATGGGGGACGCATGAAAGGTCAGACCATCGTCAAAGTTACCGCCGAAGCCGCGATGATATCGTCAACGCTCGCCCCACGGCTCAGATCGCAGACTGGCTTTTTAAACCCTTGCAGTATCGGGCCTACAGATTGGGCCCCGCCAAGCTCTTGGCAGAGTTTATATGCGATATTTCCAGCATCAAGGTCCGGGAAAATGAGTACGTTTGCGCGACCTTCACCAAGGCCTTTCTTTGCCGCGATGACCGGATTTAAAGCGGCGTCTGCCTGTATGGGGCCAGCAAAGCCGCATAATTCAGAGGCTTGTCTCACAAGGCCTACGCTTTCCCCCGTCGCAGACGTTCCTGTGGAAAAGGACAACATGGCAACCTCTGCAGCGCCAAGCAACGCGCGGGCCGACGTAGCAGAGCTTTTGGCGATTGAGGCGAGCTCCGAGGCATCAGGCGCAACATTCACGGCACAATCGGCAAAGACAAATTCGCGCCCGTCCGGAAACAACATCAAAAAGAAAGACGATGGAACATCGACACCGTCCTTCAAACCGATAGCCAGACTTGCCGCCTCGATTACGCGCTTTGTAGGGTTGTCCGCGCCTGCCACCATAACATCTGCTTCTCCCGCTGCGACCATGGCCGCGGCCCTGATTAGAGGTTTTTTTAACATCCTTACTGCAATGGCCTCTTTCATCCCGCGTTCTGAGACGAGGACATCAACCATTGCCTGCGTCGGCTCTGAGAGTCCAACCACCCGCGCCAGACGCTCTGTTTCAAGCTGCTGCGCTGCGTTAGAAATTCGCGGATCTTCGATTTCGGGCATCACAACCCGAAGGGATTTTTCTCTTGCTGTCTCAAAGATGCGCTCAAGGGCCGGCATGTATCTCTCCCATTCTTTTGAAAGGTGCTCATAATGACGGATCAAGTTAAAATCAATCGTGGTCTGAAAGGGGTGTATTTTGAACGCTCAGGCGTAAGCGATATTGATGGTTCTAAAGGAGAGTTAAGCTACAGGGGATATTCGATTCACGATCTTGCCACTTATTCAACCTTTGAAGAGGTGGCCTACCTACTGATCCATGGAGAATTACCCAACCTGAAAAATTTCGCAGCCTTTAAGGCCAAAATGAAAAAAGCGCGTGAACTTCCCACCCCCATATATGACGTTATTCGGGCTGCGAAAGACGGACATCCAATGGATGTTCTACGCACAGCCGTTTCGGCACTCGCCGCACTGGAACAAGAAAGCCAAAATGTAGGCGAAGAGGCCTTTATCGAAAATGGTATACGCCTGATGTCTCAGGTGCCCATGATCACCGCCGCCCACCACAATATAAGAAATGGCCGAGCACCAGTTGCTGCAGACCGTAACCTTAGCCATGCAGCCAACTGGCTTTGGATGTTAAAGGGTGAAAAACCGTCTGAAGATACCGCCCGTCTTGCAGATGTTGATTTTATACTGCATGCCGAACACGGTAGCAATGCATCAAGCTTTGCGGCACGGGTCACCATAGGGACAGAGGCCAATCTACATGGTGCTATTGTCACGGCTCTGTCCACACTAGCAGGCCCCGCCCATGGGGGCGCGGCAGAAGACGTCATGAAAATGGTTCAAGAGATCGGTACCGCGGAAAATGCGTCAGCCTATGTTAAAGAAAAACGTGCAGCACGCGAACCTGTCACGGGTTTTGGTCACCGTGTTTACCGCGCAGAAGATCCCCGTGCGCGCCACATGCGAGAAGGCGTGAAAAAGCTGGGCCAAGAAATGGGCGCACCTGAGTGGTATGAAATATTACAAGCAGTAGTTGAGGCAATGAAACCATATTCCCGTCACGGCCTGAACGTGAATGTCGATTTTTATTCGGGCGTGATTTATCAGCTTCATGGCATTCCCATGGATCTTTATGTACCAATTTTTGCGATAGGCCGAATGCCTGGTTGGATAATTCAATGCCTTGAACAATTACGTGGAAATATTTTGATCAGACCTCTAACACTTTATAACGGTCCGGACATGCGCCCCTATGTCGCCATAGATGCACGTGTAGGGTGAGCGTAGTGGTGGTATTCATTGGGCCTTTTCATCTCAAACTGTTGCGATTTGGTGATGGTACAGGATGAAAAGCGCTGGTAGTGTGCGCACAATAAAAAGGGGCACTTGATGAAAGATCAACCGTATTTGGATACATCACCAAAAGTATCTGATGAGATCCGCAAAACGACCTGCTATATGTGCGCCTGCCGTTGTGGGATAAACGTGCATCTCAAAGATGGTGAAGTTGCATATATCGAAGGCAACCGTGATCACCCCGTAAACCAAGGTGTCCTCTGCGCCAAAGGCAGTGCGGGGATCATGCAGGTCAATGCCCCTTCCCGTCTGCAAGCCCCGTTGAAACGTGTCGGACCTCGCGGATCAGGCGAATTTGAAGAAATTTCTTGGGAAGAGGCACTTTCTCTGGCCGAGAGCTGGCTCAAGCCCATTCGAAATGAAAATCCTGAAAAACTAGCATTTTTTACAGGACGCGATCAATCCCAATCGTTCACCAGCTTTTGGGCGCAAAACTACGGTACGCCCAATTATGCAGCCCACGGGGGATTTTGCAGCGTCAATATGGCCGCCGCCGGAATTTACACGATGGGCGGCGCATTTTGGGAATTTGGTCAGCCAGACTGGGATCATACAAAGCTTTTAATGATTTTTGGTGTGGCAGAGGATCACGACAGCAATCCAATCAAAATGGGCATCGGTAAAATCAAAGAACGTGGTGCTAGGATCATTGGCATCAATCCAATACGAACAGGATATAATGCTGTAGCCGACGAATGGGTGGGCATTACGCCGGGAACAGACGGGCTTTTCATTCTAGCGCTAGTGTACGAAGTTTTGAAAGCTGGCAAAATCGACCTTCACTACCTTGCCGAATATACTAATGCGCCTGTACTGATTGATGCAGAGACTGGGCTTTTGATGCGCGATGCAGAGGGGAAGCTGTTGGTCATCGACCGCAAGCAATGCGCGCCTGCACCTTTTGATAAATGCGGCATCAAACCGGACCTCAATGGCACCTTGGAAAAGAATGGCAAAATACATCATACTGTTTTTCATGCCATAGTGGAGCGCTACCTGAGCCATGAGTACGCACCAGATGCCGTAGCCGAGCGTATTGGCGTGTCCGCCGGACGAATCCGCGCCATCGCAGCTGAAATCGTGCGTGTCGCATTTGAAGAGTCCTTTGATATTGATCAGGAATGGACCGATTTTAGAGGTGTAGTGCATTCAAAAATGACAGCCCGCCCAGTCAGTATGCATGCGATGCGGGGAATATCGGCACATTCCAACGGTTTCCAAACCTGTCGGGCGCTCCACGTTCTACAAATCCTGTTGGGTACAGTGGAAGTGCCTGGTGGATTCCGGTTTAAACCGCCCTATCCCAAACCTGCCGATATTCACCCTAAGCCCCACTGCAAAGTTACCCCTGGCGCGCCTTTAGACGGACCTCACCTTGGCTTTGTACATGGCCCTGATGACCTTGCGTTGAAAGAGGATGGAAGCCCCGCGCGGATAGACAAAGCATTTACTTGGGAAAATCCAATGTCAGCCCATGGGTTGATGCATATGGTGATTTCTAATGCCTACGCGGGGGATCCCTATAAAATCGATACACTGTTTATGTATATGGCTAATATGTCTTGGAACAGCTCGATGAACACCAAAGGTGTAATCCATATGCTGACTGATAAGGATGAGATAGGGCAGTATGTGATCCCACGGATCATTTATTCAGATGCCTATTCATCAGAAATGGTGGCCTATGCCGATCTGATCCTTCCAGACACAACCTATTTGGAACGCCATGATTGTATCAGTCTTTTAGACCGTCCGATCTGCGAAGCAGATGCTGTTGCAGATGCGATCCGTTGGCCCGTTATTAAGCCTGATCGCAATGTGCGCGGCTTTCAATCCGTTCTCTGTGATCTCGGCGCGCGACTGAATCTACCCGGGTTTGTGAATGAGGATGGATCACAAAAATATGCGGATTACGGTGATTATATAGTAAATCACATCCGCAAGCCCGGCATTGGTCCGCTCGCAGGTTTCCGCGGCGATGGAACGGCCTCTGGGCGAGGTGAAGTAAATCCTGAACAGTTGGATCGATACATCGAAAACGGCGGATTCTTTGTGGAACATGTTCCCGATGACGCACGATATTACAAACCTTGGAACGCGGGCTATCAGGATTGGGCGGTGGCGATGGGGCTTTATGACAGTGCGCAGCCCTATCTTTTCAGCCTTTATGTGGAGCCCATGCGCAAATTCCAACTTGCCGCAGAAGGGTACGGGGATCGCCAACCCCCCGACCATCTGCGCGCGCAGATCATAGAAACGCTTGATCCTTTGCCGATCTGGTATCCCCCCTTCGAAGAGTGTGCCGTGGATACGGAAGCTTTTCCGCTTCATGCTTTGACCCAACGCCCTATGGCGATGTATCACAGTTGGGGTACGCAAAATGCTTGGCTGCGTCAAATCCATGGGCTCAATCCGCTGTATTTGCCGAGCAAGCAAATGCTCGCACATGGGTTTAAAGACGGTGATTGGGCCAAGGTTACCTCTGCACACGGGGATATTGTCGTACCCGTCGCGGAAATGGCGGCTTTGAACGAAAATACGGTCTGGACATGGAACGCCATAGGCAAACGCAAAGGCGCTTGGGCGTTGGACGAAAACGCGCCTGAGGCCACCAAAGGATTTTTGCTCAATCATCTCATCCATGAGTTACAGCCGCCCAAAGGGGATGGGTTGCGATGGGTCAATTCTGATCCAGTCACCGGGCAAGCAGCGTGGTTTGATTTGCGTGTAAGAATTGAAAAAGTGAAACTGCCCCACGAGAGCCAGCCCAACTTTGAAACCCTAAAATCCCCTGTGGGACAAGGCCCAAGTGAACTGAAATGGAAGGTTGGATCATGACAGAGCTTCCCGCACAGACCAACCGCAAATTAGGGCTTGTCATTGATCTGGACACCTGTGTCGGATGTCATGCCTGCGTTGTGAGTTGCAAAGGTTGGAATACAGAAAACTACGGCGCCCCTTTAAGCGATCAAAGCGCTTATGGGGCGAACCCCTCTGGCACCTTTCTGAACCGCGTGCATTCTTATGAAATTGCGCCGGAGACTGGTGGAGTCGCACAATTGATTCATTTTCCAAAATCCTGCCTCCATTGCGAAGACGCGCCCTGTGTCACGGTTTGCCCCACTGGAGCGAGTTATAAGCGGTTGGAGGACGGCATAGTGCTTGTCAATGAAAGTGACTGCATCGGCTGTGGTCTATGTGCTTGGGCCTGTCCGTATGGCGCTCGCGAAATGGATACTGCTGAAGGGGTCATGAAAAAATGTACGCTTTGCGTGGATCGCATTTATAACGAAAACCTGCCTGAAGAAGATCGTGTTCCTGCCTGTGTGCGCACCTGTCCCGCAGGTGCGCGACATTTTGGCGATTTCGCCGATCCTGACAGCAATGTCAGCCAATTAAGCGCAGAGCGGGGCGGCTTCGACCTCATGCCCGAGCAATGTACAAAACCCGTCAACAAATATCTACCCCCACGCCCCAAAGACACGATGGACGAGGTGGATATACTAGCCCCGCTGCTTGCTCCTGTGGCTCAAGAACCCAAAGGCTTTATGTCTTGGCTTGACAAAACACTGGAGAACCTTTGATGCACCCCGCGCCATCAGTCATTATTTTCACCTCTTTATCCGGTATTGGATTTGGTCTGTTGTTTTTTCTGGGTCTCGGACTTCCTGCGCCGACAGCGTGGGCTGCATTCGTTTTTTTTGTAATAGCGTACTTACTTGCAGTCGGAGGCTTGCTTGCCTCAACCTTTCACCTTGGCCATCCGGAGCGTTTCTTAAAAGCATTCAGCCAATGGCGGTCAAGCTGGCTAAGCCGCGAAGCATGGCTTTCAATCGCAGCACTTATCACAATGGCGATTTATGGTGCAGGGCTTGTGTTTTACGGAGTAGCTATTGCACCTTTGGGCTGGATTGGGGCATTGTTATCGATCGCAACTATCTACGCCACCTCAATGATTTACGCACAGCTTAAAACTGTTCCACGCTGGAACACACCGCTTACGTCACTTTTGTTTGTCGTGGTGGCCTTGGCCGGCGGCGCGCTCTTGTCTGCAAATATCAACGCTGCAATGATGTTCCTTCTAGCGACTGGTGTGATCCAAGTTGCCTATTGGATCGGTGGTGATCAGGCACTTCGAAAAAGCGGAACGACGCTTGGCACTGCGACAGGTCTGGGCAAAGATGGAGAAGTGCGTGCCTTTGAACCGCCTCACACAGGTACTAACTATCTCTTGCGCGAATTTGTGCACGTAGTCGGGCGTAAACATGCCGCTAAACTGCGCATAATATCGCTGATACTAATGATTGGGACACCGATCTTGGCACTCTCGTTGACCTTCAATCATGTGACAGCCTCAATTGCTGTAATTACCCACGTTGCTGGAGTATTTGTATCACGATGGTTGTTCTTTGCTCAGGCAGAGCACGTCGTCGGTCTCTACTACGGAAAGCGTTAAAATTCGCTGCAACTTATACCAGTTCGTTGGTAGCAAGAGCATGTGCAGTACCAGCAAAGATTTTTACAATAAGTCAGCCTAAAACAGTAGAACTATCTGGAAATGAGCGTCCGTCACATTCTCGTTTGTATAAACCCAAAAGAAAATGAAGGGGTTCAAATTCGTCAGATAGCAATTTTCATATTAAGGACCGCCGCGTCATGCAAAGCGGACTTGCAGAGTTTATATAGCTGCTCTCAGTGTATCTTTGTTTCCACCTCACCAATTGCCACATCGATGAGTTTACCTGCACTTGCTGCTGTCATCTGCGTCGATATCACGTTGCGCGCCGCAGCAACAGCTACCTTTATAGCTTTTTCACGCACTACACGTTCCGCGTTTAATTGTGCAGAATCGATCTGTTCTTCTGCTGCCGCTAGACGGCGTGCAACGGTTACTTCAAGCGCACGCCTAGCCTTTACGGCTTCAGCTTCAGCTTCTTTTCGAGCAGACTCAACGATGCGATCAGCTTGTTCTTGGACTTCTTTTTGGCGACGCTCGTAGCTTGCAAGAATACTCTGTGCTTCTTCACGCAATTTACGTGCCTCGTCTAGCTCCAAGCGGATGGTCTCCGCACGTTTATCAAGCATCCCACCTAAGAGCTTTGGCACATTAAAGTAAAACAACAAACCAATGAACAAGATGAATGCCAACAAAACAATAAAGTTGGTGTTTTTCAAAGAAAAGAATGGGCCAGAAGCGGCAAAAGCTGGGCTTGCGACCAACAGAGCGATTAAACAACTTGTCTGTTTCATCATATTTAGCCCTTTATCTCGGTTGATACTGCAACGTCGACGGCATCAGTATCTTCTTTGCCGCCAAGTGCTGACACAAGCGCTAGAGCTGTACTCTTTGCAACCTCCTCAACGCTTTCCAATGCGGACGCGCGAATATCGTTAATCACCTTTTCGCTTTCTGCTGCTTTTTGAGATATCTCAGCATCTGCTTTAGCGATGGCCGCATCCAGTTCAGCCTTCATATCAGCTTTAGTCATGGCGACGATTTTGGCTGCCTCTGCACGCGCATCAGTCAACGCCTGATTGTAGGCTTCTTCAGCGGCAATGGCTTTGGCCTTCAAGTCTTCTGCAGCGGCAACATCATTGCTGATCGTCCCACTACGCTCTGCAAGCACCGCAGCAATCCGCGGTAATGCAACACGTGATAGGATCAAATAAATCACCACGAGCGTTACAACGAGCCAAAAAATTTGGTTACCAAACGTCGAAAAGTCAAGCTGCGGCATGCCAGGTGTTGCGGCATCTGTGGCTGTAGATGTTTTTGTTGCCATATTGTCCTCCGTGTCCCTTTAAGGATGCGGGTAAATCATAAAGGTCTACCCGACCAACAGATTTCACCACAGACGGGCTTAAACGGCGAACATCAACAGCAGTGCTACTAAGAACGAAAATATTCCCAGCGCTTCGGCAAATGCAATACCGATGAACATTGTTGCTGTTTGACCGGCTGCTGCAGATGGGTTTCTCAGTGCTCCTGAGAGGAAATTTCCAACCACATGGCCCACACCTACAGCTGCACCTCCCATTCCAGTACATGCCAGACCTGCGCCGATGTATGCGCCCATTTGTACTATATCGCCTTCCATTGGCTATCTCCTTAGTTTGATTTCAGATGTCACAGTGGTTTCAGATTAATGATGAGGATGAAGCGCATCCTTGAGGTAGACGCACGTCAGAATTGCAAATACATAGGCTTGGATAAATGATACCAAAATCTCAAGCGCGTAGATCGCAGTGATCGCAAGAACCGAAAGGGGTGCAATAACAGCCACGCCAGCAAAGGCCGCGAACACCTTGATTACCGCATGACCTGCCATCATGTTTCCTGCGAGACGGATCGAATGACTTACCGGACGCACAAAATATGAAATAACTTCTATCAAAGCAAGAATTGGGCGCAACGCTAGTGGTGCTGACGAGATCCAAAACAGCGATAGAAATGACATGCCATTTTTGACGAAGCCTAAAAGCGTCACCGACAAAAATACCGCCATCGCCATTACAGCGGTCACCGCGATATGCGATGTCGTCGTAAAGGACATCGGAATGAGACCCAAAAAGTTCGCGCAAACAATGAACATAAACAGCGTCATTATATAGGGAAAGTAGCCAACCGCATCTTTACCAGCTACATCTTCAACCATTTTATATATGAAACCATAAGCCAATTCACCAATAGATTGACTTCTGCTTGGCACCATGGCGCGGCGAGCCGTTCCCAACACCAAAATCACTACAATTGCAACCACAGCTAAAGCCATCCAAAGAGTCACATTTGTTACTGTATACCATTGAATTGACCCATCCCCAAACAACGGCTTGACGACGAATTGGTCCATGGGTTGGAATACTAGTCCGCCTCCTTCAGATTGTACTTCGCTTGCCACAACTTCTTCCTTTTATTTTTCGACACTTGAAGTCGTTAGGTCTTGTTGGACTTCTTTTGCGGAACGCAACATTGTTTTGATGCCGGCCGCAAAACCCAAGAGCACAAATAGCACTAAGAACAGCGGAATTGTGTCAAAAATGATGTCAAGACCATACCCAATCCCAAATCCGATCCCTAATCCGACTACCAATTCTATCACCATGCGCCATGCAAGATGCGACTCAGAATGGTGATCAGTCAACTTTTGCTTTCCATCAACCGCTCCTTGCTTGGCTAACTGAATACGCCGGCCAAGATTGTTTAGACGCTCACCCTCGGACAGATCACTCACGTAAATCCTCATAAATGTTTTCACGCAACGTTTTAGTCCGTGAGAAAGATAGAGTCAACCAATTGAAATTTACAAAAAAATAAAGCTAAGGTACTGAAATACATTATCTTTCTATTATTAAAAAATATAATTTGCCGCCGACATAGCGAGAAAGCCGAATTCAGTTCAATTGTTATATTCAACCATTTGGTTGACCATTATTTTTTAAAATGCCTAAGTAATATCATGGAATCCCGCCTCGACTATATCTTCGCAGCCCTCGCCGATCCTACAAGGCGCGATATTCTTGTTACGCTTCTCGAGGACGATATGGCTGTCACTGATGTGGCTGAGCCATTTGAAATGTCACTTGCTGCGATTTCCAAACACCTTGGCATTCTCAGGCGCGCAGGGCTGATCAGTCAGGAACAACGTGGTCGCGTCAAATGGTGCAAACTTGAACCCGACGCCATGCGGGATGCAAGCATTTGGATGCAAAGTTTTGGTCAATTTGAAGCCGTAAACCTAGACGCTTTCGAGAAATTCCTGTCCAGAGAAATGCCACTTATTCAAGGTCGCTCCGAAACCTAAATTAAAGACGTCGGTTTGTCCTTACTGTGCCTTGACTTTTCCAACGTAGGATTGCCGAAGGGTTTTCAAATATTCAAACTAATAACGTATATCTCGTTTCAAACCGTTTCTACCTTTACTCAAATGGAACTTTTCAAAACAAACTTGCTGTGAATAACTGGTTCATCATCTCGGTAAAATTAATAATCCAGTAAACCTTAAGGAATGCAACTGACAAAATCGCGTAAAATCTGCCATCCTCCTAAAGCTTGACAAGAGCAGATTACCTATTTAATCCTCCGAGTAATCGAGGAAGTAGTGTACTTCCGGTCCTGATGCACACGCAAGGATCGCCCCCCGTCAGCGAGTTTCGCCCACGGGGTAATTTTTTGTTAGGGCAGAGGCACTACACTGATCGGATCAAAACTGTTCGCAAAGGAAACAGGATATGTTTGAACACCTCTCCGAACGCCTCTCTGGTGTTTTCGACCGGCTTACGAAACAGGGTGCGCTGTCCGAAGATGACGTAAAAACCGCCCTGCGCGAGGTCCGCGTGGCCCTACTAGAGGCGGATGTCTCGCTTCCGGTGGCACGTGATTTTGTAAAATCAATACAAGAAAAGGCCACAGGTCAAGTAGTTACAAAATCGGTAACACCGGGACAACAGGTTGTCAAAATCGTCCATGATGAATTGGTTCATTTCCTAACCGGCGAAGAAGATCCCGGTATGTTAAAAATCGATAGCCCGCCTGCCCCGATTTTAATGGTGGGATTGCAGGGATCGGGAAAAACAACCACTACAGCAAAACTTGCCAAACGCCTAAAAGAGCGTGATGGCAAACGGGTACTTGTGGCTTCTTTGGATGTGAACCGCCCGGCTGCGATGGAACAGCTGCAAATACTGGGTACTCAGATTGGTGTAGATACACTCCCGATTGTCAAAGGCGAGGAGCCCGTCACCATTGCCAAACGCGCCAAAACGCAGGCCAGCCTTGGCGGCTATGATGTTTACATACTGGATACTGCTGGCAGGCTTCACATAGATCAGGAATTGATAGCTCAAGCCGCCGCAGTACGGGATGTGGCCAAACCTCGTGAAACACTTTTGGTTGTCGATGGGCTGACCGGACAAGACGCGGTCAATGTTGCCACCGAATTTGATGACAAAATTGGGGTGAGCGGCGTCGTCCTAACCCGCATGGACGGCGATGGGCGCGGTGGCGCTGCACTTTCCATGCGTGCAGTGACAAAAAAGCCAATCCGCTTTGTGGGTCTTGGCGAAAAAATGGATGCGCTGGAAACCTTTGAACCAGACCGGATTGCAGGGCGCATTCTTGGTATGGGCGACATCGTAGCGCTTGTGGAACGGGCACAGGAGACGATTGAGGCTGAACAGGCGGAACGCATGATGAAGCGATTCCAAAAGGGTCAGTTCAATATGAATGACCTTAAGATGCAGCTTGAACAAATGATGAAAATGGGTGGTATGGAAAGCATCATAGGAATGATGCCCGGCATGGGTAAAATGGCCAAACAGGCCGAAGCAGCGGGGATGGACGACAAAGTCTTTAAACGTCAGACTGCACTCATCCAATCGATGACTAAAAAAGAACGCGCCAATCCCCAAATCCTTCAAGCTAGCCGTAAAAAACGTATCGCAGCTGGGGCCGGACTTGAGGTGAGCGAACTTAACAAGCTTCTAAAAATGCATCGCCAGATGTCTGACATGATGAAGAAAATGGGCAAGATGGGTAAAGGCGGCATGCTCAAACAGGCGATGCACAGTATGTTCGGTAAAGGCGGCACGCAGCCAAGTATACACACGGGAATAGATCCCTCACAAATGGATCCAAAGGCGCTCGAAGCAGCTGCAAAACAGCTCGGGAGCAAAAGCGGTCTGCCCGGCGGATTACCGGGGCTTGGCAGAGGCATGGGCCTACCCGCTGGTCTCAGCGGATTTGGCAAGAAAAAATGACCTTCGCAACCAACCTAGAAGTTGATAATTCGATACTTCGCGGGCCTCAGAACCGTTACATCGAGTCCGAAGTCATTCTCTTAGAAAACGAAAACCGTGGCAGAAAGTTTGGTCAAGCCCCAGAAACAGGGGGTGGTTGGCTCTCGTTCACTGCCATGTTTGGACATTGGCACATCCACAAAAATGGTAATTTCACGATTGAAATAAAATCAGGTGACATCGCCAGCATTAGCGGTACTTTCTATCCCGAAACATGCCCGGAAACCGAAATTGGCTATGCAGTATTTCAAAGCTTTAAAAGTCAAAGCATCGCTTATAACACGGAAAGTCGTACGCGCAGGTACGCCTACGAAAACCTTATCCTCACGACATTGACCACCAGTATCGTACCCGACAGTGCCCACTCCCAGCGCTTTGCCAAACGGATTAGTGCGCTTTATAAAAAAACTTACAAACCACTTTTGAAAACAAAGATAGGTTGCTCTATTGCCACCTCCAGTCGAAAGCATTTTTATGAATGATATCATTCACATAGAAACAGAACGCCTGACCCTGAGTGCCGCGTTGAAAAGCTATCTTACCGCAATGAACAGTTATCTATCCAAAGACTGGATATCCCTCATTGGTAGTCCCTTTGATGAGGTCAGCAAATGGCGCGCGCTCTTGGGCTCGCTTATCTATCAGCGCCTACGAGAATTTCGTGTTTGGTATATTGAGCTCTGCGAAAGCGTAAAAATGTGGGGCATCGTTGGCTTTGTCCATCATTTCGACTGGCCAGAAAAAAAACTTGGCTGGAACTTACATCATAATTTCTATGGCAAAGGCATGACCTGTGGAGCCGCGCTTGCCGCACGGCGTTACTGCGAAACCCATCTCAATCTTCGCGGCGTGATCAGCTGTATTGATCCTGCGAACATCCTTTTTGCTGCCCTGACAATACGGCTTGACGTAAAACTTGAAAATACCCACTGGCTTATGGACCGTGACGACCATGTGTATCGCTATCTAGTTACTGAAAAACCCCAAAAGGCAACTTGACCGGAGACGAACCAATGACCGATCCCGTTCTCAAAGCCCAAGAGCTTTTGAAAGCACACCGCGCCAGCATTGACCGTTTGGATGCAATACTTGTCTATACTTTAGCTGAACGCTTTGCGCATACACAAGCCGTCGGCAAACTAAAGGCTCAACATGATCTGCCGCCCTCTGACCCATCACGGGAGGCGAACCAAATTACACGTCTGGAGACACTTGCTGCCGAAGCAGACCTTGATCCAGAATTTGCAAAAAAATTTCTGAATTTCATCATTCATGAAGTCATCCAACACCACAAACAACACCAATCGTAGGGGTCAAAACCCCGACCGCCATTTATAAAGGAGAATCAAATATGGCTATGAAAATCAGACTTGCCCGCGGTGGCAACAAAAAACGTCCCTTCTATCGTATCGTCGCTGCCGATAGCCGCATGCCACGCGATGGTCGTTATATTGAAAAACTCGGCACCTATAATCCGCTTCTTCCCAAAAATAGCGAAGAGCGCGTAAAGATGAATGTTGAGCGGGTGCAGTACTGGCTTGGTCAAGGCGCACAAGCTACAGACCGTGTTTCACGTATGCTAGAAGCCGCAGGCGTCTTGGAGAAAAAAGAACGCAACAACCCCATCAAAGGCAAGCCGGGTCAAAAAGCCATAGAACGTGCTGAAGAAAAAGCCACCGAAGTACAAATCGCTACGTCAGAGGAAAATGCTGACATAGCCCAAGCAGAAGAGTCTGCAGTCGAAGAAACCAATGCGGAAGAGGCACCAGCAGAAGAAACCGCACAATAGAAGATTGACGTCTTTCGGCGTTGTGTCCGGCTTTTTCTGAGCGACATCACCCACTTGTAACTGACCCCCAGATGTTTAGATTGTTCCGATTGGCCCTTTTTATTGGTATCGCTTTCGCGGCAGGTATTTTGTATGAACGTAATACAATGGCTGAAAGATGTCTGGCCCTCAGAGGCCAAATTTACAATGGACTGTGCGAGCGGTAAAAGATGCCTGAAGTGATGATTATGATAGGGGCTCTTGCTGGCGCTTTTGGCGTAAAAGGCGAAGTACGCCTCAAAAGCTTCACCTCCGATCCCGAGGCGATAGCTGAGTATTGTCCACTTTTCACAGAAGATGGCAACCGATCTTTTGATGTGCAACTTACCGGTAAGCTCAAAAATGCCCTCAGCGCAAAACTTTCAGGTGTGCATACCAAGAAACAGGCCGATGACTTGCGTGGCCTTCAGCTGTTTGTACCACGCGATAAATTTCCACAGTTGCCTGAGGATGAATTTTACCACGCTGATCTTGTAGGTCTTCGTGCTTTCGATGCGGGTGGCGAGGAACTGGGGCATATCAAAGCCGTCCAAAATCATGGTGCCACCGACCTTCTGGAAATTCTCACAGAGAAAACTGGCCAAAGTGTGCTGCTTCCTTTCACGCGCATCAATGTGCCCACTGTCGACATCAGTTCCGGAAAAATCATCATCGATCCACCAGACGGTCTCTTGGAAGACGTTATAAAATGAGCCCTTTAAACAAGTCTCACGGCCGTAAATCAATCACCGCTAGCATTGCGCCACGGGACCTTATGGTACCGAATGCGAGGCTGTCGCAGGTTTGGACGGCGGATGTTATCACACTTTTTCCAGACAGCTTTCCTGGTGTGTTGGGTGAAAGCCTTACGGGTCGTGCGCTAAACGAGGGCAAGTGGGCACTTTCAACAACCGATTTGCGTCTATGCGGTCAGGGTAAACATAAAAAGGTCGATGACACGCCAGCTGGCGGCGGAGCAGGGATGGTTTTACGTGCTGATGTTGTTGGCAAGGCCATTGACCATGTTCTACACCAGCAAAAAATAGCAAAACCCCTTATTCTTCTCTCGCCAAGAGGACGGGTCTTCGATCAGCAGATGGCCAATGAATGGATCAAGGGCGCAGGCATCATTCTGTTGGCCGGCCGCTTCGAAGGGGTCGATCAGCGAGTGATTGAGCACTATGATATTCAAGAAGTATCTTTGGGCGATTTTGTGATGAGCGGAGGCGAAATTGCCGCGCAAGCAGTGATTGATGCCTGCGTGCGTCTTTTGCCTGGGGTGCTTGGTAATACTGCATCGATTGAAGAGGAAAGCCACCAAAACGGTCTTCTGGAATACCCGCAATATACAAGGCCAACCGAATGGAACGGAAAGATGATTCCAGATGTCCTTTTGTCTGGTAATCATCAAAAAATCGATGAATGGCGCCGCTCAGAGGCGAAAGAGCTGACAAAATCGCGTAGACCCGACCTGTGGGCAGCGCGTAAAGCCCATTGAATATGCTTATTTTATGATAAGATAGCTCTTGAAAACAAATGCAGCTTACTGTTATACGGCCCTCGGTATGACATCCGGAGTATGGTATGATTCCTATGATCGTCTCATACTTTTAGACTAGTAATCACGACCTAACCCTCTGGCGGGCTTATTTTTTAGGGACCCGACAAAGACCAAGAGCTCTGGGACGAATAAACCTTTACGGGATCAACCGTAAGCTAAGGAGACCAGCGATGGATATTATCGCACAGCTGGAGGCGGAACATATAGCCTCTCTTGGGAAAGATATTCCCGATTTCAAAGCCGGAGACACAGTCCGCGTCGGATATAAGGTGACCGAAGGCTCCCGTGCCCGTGTTCAGAATTACGAAGGTGTCTGTATCGCCAGAAACAACGGCAAAGGCATTGCCGGTTCTTTTACGGTACGCAAGATTTCATTTGGTGAAGGTGTTGAGCGCGTGTTTCCGCTTTATTCCACAAACATCGATTCAATAACTGTCGTTAGACGTGGCCGTGTTCGTCGTGCAAAGCTTTACTATCTGCGTAGCCGTCGTGGAAAGTCAGCCCGCATCGCGGAACAAACAAATTATCGTGCGCCCAAGGGCACCGGTGCATAAGAATAGGGGAAGAGATCATGAAAAAAGATATCCATCCAGATTATCATTTCATTGACGTTAAAATGACCGACGGAACGATGATAAAGATGCGCTCTACTTGGGGTAAAGAAGGTGATACTATGTCACTCGATATTGATCCAACCGCACACCCAGCATGGACTGGTGGTGGTACCCGCTTACTTGATACAGGTGGGCGTGTTTCAAAATTCAAAAAGAAATACGAAGGTCTGGGCTTCTAATTAGCAGAAACCTGAAATTGCTTGAACGCTGCGAATTTTTG
This sequence comes from uncultured Alphaproteobacteria bacterium, assembly GCA_913051655.1. Lineage (GTDB taxonomy): Bacteria > Pseudomonadota > Alphaproteobacteria > Rhodobacterales > Rhodobacteraceae > LFER01. The sequence goes on along the minus strand of CAJXHI010000017.1, from coordinate 20,006 downwards.
AGCGGCATGCTTAGTTTTTTGAATCCCTTTTTACGATTCTTTATGAGAAACGTCGACCTTACCCATCTCACATCGTTGCGTAGGTTTGCCAGAAACGGCCCTGAAGAAATCGGATTTGCAGAAGAAGGTTTACTTTGACGTTCCTTAAACAATGCCGGTAACATCGAATCCTATGGAGGATCACGCCAAACCCATCTCATCATTTCGGAGGAGCGGGCCTGCTTTGTGGTTACATGCCGGCGAATCCAGCGATGTTTCTGCGTTGAATTATCTATCCCACAGACTGTTGCAAATGGATAGCAGCGCAATCATTGTTATGACATCTCAGTCATCTGACAGATCGCCTCTCAGAGCGGAAAACAGCGTTCATAATGTTGAAGTTCCAGAAGAGTCTAGCACCTCTGTACAAGATTTTCTAAATATCTGGTGCCCCCATACGTTAATTTGTACAGGTGGCAAACTACGCCCCATAATGCTTCGTGTAGCTGCAAATTCAGGGGTACAAATGATCCTTGCAAATTCCAAAGCGACGGATTTCAAACCAAAGGGGTTTCGGTTGCTTCCTGATGTGACGCGGAAAGTCTTGAGATTATTTTCAGAACTTTACGCGATGGATGAATTGGCGGCAAATCAGCTTAATCGCATGGGCGTGGCACCAAACCGGATCAAACTGAAAGGTGCTTTACAGAGCGCGGCGGCCATGCCCGATGCACCAAAAGCCCTGACCGAAGAGCTTCTTTCTACGCTCACTGGACGCACGCTTTGGCTTGCAGCATGCGTCAGCACGAACGAAGCAAAGGTCGCATTGAATGCACATCAGCTTGTTATGCAGCGGGATCACCGTTCGCTATTGCTATTGGTGCCGGGCGAAGGCATAGATCGACAGATTTTTCTTCAAATCGCTGAGGCGGCTGGGCTCAGGGTGGCATGCGGAGCTGAGAAGGATCTTCCAGATGGCATGACACAGGTCTACGTCGCAGAATCTCATGAAACCCTAACTGCCTGCTATCGTTTGTCCCCAGTAGTTTTTCTTGGGCAATCAATGGACGAAGAGGCCAAAGGTCTTGATCCATTTATACCCGCCGCATTTGGCTGCGCCCTGCTCTATGGCCCAAATGTTTCGGTTTACGAAGAGCGCTACAGCCGTCTTTCTGAAGAAGGCGGAGCGCAGAAGATACGAAACGCAGATACTCTGGCGCAGACCGTAAGCTATATGTCCAATCCCGCACAGTCCGCCAAAATGGCGCTTGCCGCTTGGGAAATAATTTCTGAAGGAGCTGAATTGACAGATACTTTGGTTGAGACAGTCTTGGCTCATTATGATGCATTGGGGCGAACGTCATGAAAGCACCAAAATTTTGGTATACTGCACCCGGCGCTACATCATGGCAAAGCATAATATTGCGCCCACTATCGCTCCTGTATCAAAACGCCACTGTGCGCCGCGTAGCAAAACCCGCGCTGGTTAAGGCAAACTGTCCAGTGATTTGCGTTGGAAATTTAAACGCTGGCGGTACGGGCAAAACCCCAACAGTCATCGCTCTTACCGAAGAAGCCAGTGCTTTGAGGACTAGTCCTGTGATCGTATCACGCGGTTACGGCGGTGCGATGAAAGGCCCTGTTCTTGTTGACGCCAGCCGGCACAAGGCACACGAGGTTGGGGATGAACCGCTTCTCTTATCTGCTTTTGCTTCGACCATTGTGGCCGCAGACCGTGTGGATGGCATAGCATTGGCACAAACCTTGAAACCAGATTTCATCCTGCTTGACGATGGGTTTCAGGACTCAAGCGTTAGAAAAACAAAATCGCTTGTTGTTGTTGATGCAGAGAAAGGTTTTGGAAATGGCTTATGCATTCCCGCGGGACCATTGCGCGAAACCGTCACTCAAGGACTTCAACGCGCGGATGCAATCGTGTCTATAGGTCCCAAAATGACACAAGATAGTTTTGCTACACGTTGGAAAGGCCTGATCCCCTGCCCCCATGTCACAGCCTCGTTAAATCCATTGGCCACTGGCAACGATTGGTCTAAAGAAAAATATGTAGCCTTCGCTGGTATCGGACATCCGGAAAAGTTTTTTAAAACGCTTTACGATCTGGGCGCCAGACTGGTTCATCAAGAAGCACTCACCGATCATGCAGAGCTTTCGACCGCCTTGCTCAATCGATTAAAAACTTTGGCAAGCGATGCGAACGCTCACTTGGTCACGACCGAAAAAGACGCCGTTCGACTGCCCCAAAGTTTCCGGACAGAAGTGTTGACATTGCCCGTTCGTCTTGCAGTCGATGATAGAATGTTTCTTAGAAAATTTTTACAAGACGCGCTATCGTCAGGTGCATCATAAACTGTCACCAAGTTTTGGCGAAGGCCGATCAAGCTTTAACTCTGCATCTGAAAACCTAAAAGGCGACCTTACGCTAGGAATTTCGTCCAGATTGATCTGAAGCTGGCGGTGTACGACCTGCGGATCAGCAAAGACATCATCCATTGAGTTGATTGGACCAGCTGGCACTCCTTTCGCTTCACAAGCCAACAGCAAATCATGTTTGTTCATCAAAACAGTTTTTGCGCTAAGTTTGGCAATCATTATTTCGCGATTTTCAACTCGGTTGGCATTTTTCAGATATTCGGGCGCTTGCGCCATTTCAGAAAGATCCAAAATATCGCAGAGGCGTTGATATTGAGCGTCATTGCCCGTTGCGATAATGATATGCCCATCACTGCATTCAAAAACCTGATAAGGGGTCAAATTGGGATGATAATTCCCTGTCCTTTGTGGCGGGTTTCCAGTCGTTAAGTAATTTAATGCTTGGTTTGCCATAACACATACCGCGCTATCCAATAGCGACATGTCAATATGCTGCCCTTTGCCGGTGCTTTGCCGCATATGAAGCGCGGCAAGAATTGCGCTCGTCGCATAGACACCTGTAAAGATATCTGTAATCGCCACGCCGGCACGTTGAGGCGCGCCGTCAGGTTCGCCGGTTATGGACATAAATCCAGACATTCCTTGAATGATGTAATCATACCCCGCGCGATGAGCATAAGGCCCCGTTTGCCCAAACCCCGTGATTGAACAATAGATCAACCTCGAGTTCACTTTGGCAATGCTGCCATAATCAAGCCCGTATTTTTCGAGCCCACCAACTTTGAAGTTTTCGATCAGGATATCCGCGTCGCAGATAAGTTCACGTAATTTGGCTTGTCCTTCATCCGTTCGGAAATCAATAATGACGCTGGATTTCCCCCGATTACAGGAATGAAAATAAGACGCGGTTTTATCGTTTTCACGTTCTACAAAGGGAGGTCCCCATTGACGCGTGTCATCCCCCTGAGGTGCCTCAACCTTGATCACCTCTGCGCCGAGATCGCTTAAGGTTTGCCCTGCCCATGGCCCTGCAAGAATGCGGGCCAATTCAATCACCTTCAGTCCTTCAAGAGGGGTTGCCATTATGATCCCAATTTGTCGTCTAAGAGCTTTGAAAACTCATCATAGTCCATATTTGAATATAACTGCCCATCAATCATAAAACTCGGGGTAGAGCGTACGCCGTCAGCTGTAGCGTTTTCTTTGTACCAGGCCACCAGTGCTTTGATTTTATCTCCATCTCGCAAACAGCTTTGGACCTGATCTTCTTCCATACCAGCCAAGCGAGCGATTTTGCTCAATTCATTCACAATTTCCAGATCATCCCCAGCACGCGCCCATATGCGCTGAGAAGACATCAACACGTCCGTCAGACCAAAGAATTTTTCCGGTCCTGCACATCGGGCAATCATGGAGGCCCAGATCCCGTATTTATCGAAATAGATTTCGCGGAAGACGAATTTGATCTTCCCTGTTTCAATGTAATTTTTTTTCAGATCACCGTAAGTGTTTTCATGAAAACTGGCACAATGCGGACATGTAAAAGACGCGTATTCAATCACCGTGAGCGGTGCATCTGGATCGCCTATCACCATCTCTTTGATTAGCATTACATCTGCAGTTTCCCCGTCTTTGCTTTGCGCATTTGCGGCAAAAGGTAACTCAAAATTATCCGTGACCTGCGAAGGTTCAGGTTTGATCAAAAGATAACCGACCGCCAATGCCACGACGAAAACGGCAACAAGAGAGAATGTTTTACTAAACATGCCATAAGCCTTTCATAGTATCGTTTTGGTGTTTTGCTTACTTAGAACATTCTTTGCCAAAGCTTCAAGAGCGTGGGAAAACTCAGCATCATGAACCGAAGCAACCAATTCTTGGGCAGCCTCACGAGTAGCGTCCGATGCCTCGGCCGCGGGTGGTGGATCTTGTGATTTTGAAACGCCCTCAACAATAGCCTGAATCTGTGAAAAATCCATAGCAGCGGTCTGCGTTATTTTAATCTCTGTGATAGCATTATAGCCGTAGACAGAATTAACACGCACGCGGATTTGTTCTTTTTCCATCTCCACAAACGGCGCATTGGCTCCATTGCAAATCAACGTCAGCGTTGCTCCTAGTCCCTTGGTCTTGTAGCTCACCTTAACTGGTTGCACGATTTTGGCAGTTTCCTTGCCCGCCACTTCTTCCCAATGAGTCAGCAGCCGTGCTTGAGCAAACCCGCGCGTTTCGCTAGCGGCTTTGACGCGCTTGGTGATGAGCGAGGCCGCTTGCTTAAATCCTTTAGTTGAACTGCTCCGCTGCGACATGTATTTCCTTTCGCCATCGATAAAGTGCTGATACAGCATACGCTGTGAAAGCTGCTGATGAAACCAAAAATGCATTCAAATGTATTTGAAACGTCGCGCGCTGATGCGCTTCTGGAATGGTATGACCGTCATGCGCGTGTGATGCCGTGGCGCGTTCCCCCTGAAGCCCGGCGTAACGGGGTGATGCCAGACGCCTATAAAGTCTGGCTGTCAGAGATTATGCTACAGCAAACGACGGTGGCAACTGTCCAATCCTATTTCAAGTATTTTGTGAAGCGATGGCCCACTGTCAAGGATCTGGCTAATGCAGAGGATGGCGACGTTATGGGCGCTTGGGCAGGCTTGGGCTATTATGCACGGGCACGCAACCTATTGAAATGCGCGCGGGTCGTGACAAAGGATCATAAGGGTCTTTTCCCCAATGATTACGAACAATTGCTAAAACTGCCGGGTATCGGTCCTTACACAGCTGCGGCCCTTTCTGCTATTGCCTTTGATCGTTCGGAAACTGTAGTGGATGGTAATGTTGAACGGGTGATGTCGCGTCTTTTTGAGGTTAATACACCACTACCTCATGCAAAATCAAAACTAACAGAATTCGCAGCCCGCCTGACCCCGCAAAAGCGGCCAGGCGATTATGCGCAAGCTGTTATGGATTTGGGTGCAACGCTTTGTACTCCCAGAAATCCTGCCTGTGGAATTTGCCCGTGGAATGCATCCTGCCTTGGGCGCATCAATGGCACGGCAAGCGCACTTCCCAAAAAACGCCCTAAGCAACAAAAACCGACGCGATACGGGATCGTATACTATGTGGAACGTGAAGATGGCGCAGTACTTTTAGAGCGGCGCCCGGAAAAAGGTCTGTTGGGTGGCATGCTCGGCTTTCCATGCAGCGCGTGGGAGGACATAGCCAAAGATTCACCGCCGCTCCAGACGGAATGGCAAGCGCTTGGGGAAGAGGTGCGTCATACATTCACACATTTCCACTTACGCCTTGCGATCCGATGCGCGCACGTGACACAAGCCGTCAGTCCGCGGGTGGGCATGTTCGTGTCAAAGAGCGAATTTGCGCCCAATTCTTTGCCCACTTTGATGCGAAAAGTGTTCAATCTGGTTACAGCAAAGGATAAACTTGGAAAAGGAATTTATCGCAAAAGAAGCAGTCAAAGAAATGTCTGAAATTCGCATCGACACAGCCTTTAAACTTGCAATGCCTTTTTGGTGTTCTCTGTTGCTTCCACCTCTTCTTTGGATCACGGCCGTCTGGGGCGGATGGTCCTTTTTATTGGTGGTTTTTGCGACGTGGATTTTGTTTTCTATTCTGGACGCAGCCTTTGGCCTTAACCCTGTGAATGAAGACCCAGAGACAGACAAATCAATCCTGTACTGGCATCGCTTGATTACACTGCTTTGGGCGCCGCTACAATTCGTGACGCTTTTTTCACTCATATGGTACGCGGCACAATCCGGTTTGACCGTCTTGGAAAAAGTCGGTCTGTTCTTTGGCGTTGGGGTCGTGACTGGCACTATCGGGATCAATTATTCCCATGAGTTGATGCATCGAAGCCCAAGGGGTGAACGTGCGATGGGGGATTGGCTTTTGGCGATGGTGCTATATTCACATTTCAGGTCGGAACATCTTTTGGTTCATCACCGACATGTTGGAACACGAATGGACGCCGTAACGGCACGGTATGGTGAAGGATTCCATAGCTTTTTCTTACGAGTGTTAAAAGAGTCTTTAATGTCCGCCTTTCTGGCAGAAAAAGAAAGATGTGCACGCAAAAGTCTGCCTTGGTATGACCTAAGCAATCCATTTTTAATGTACTGGGGCTTACAAATTATCATGCTTCTTTTAGCGATGGTGCTTGGCGGTTGGGGTGGCGTCGGCCTCTTTATTTTTCAGGCGTTCATCGCAATCTGGCATCTGGAGTTAGTAAATTACGTTGAACACTACGGTTTGACCCGTAAATACCTCGGCGAAGGCAAATACGAACACGTCAAACCGCACCATTCATGGAATGCTTCCCATAAGGCGACAAACTGGTTGTTGATTAATCTACAAAGACATTCTGACCATCACTATAAACCCAACCGACCTTACCCGCTGCTGCAGACTTATTCCGCTTCTGAAGCTCCACAACTGCCCTATGGATACGCTCTTATGACAGCTGCGGCCATGTTTCCAAGTTTCTGGAAAAGTCGGATGAACCCACGTGTGCGCAAATGGCGGGAAATGTATTATCCGGAAATACAGGATTGGAGCGCCTATAATCATGGCACACAACCTCCACCAACAGATGGATAAAAAAAGGCCCGCTAAAATTGGCGGGCAGTTTGCGGTTCAAACCGCAGGCAATCTTAGGCAACCATGCGTACGATTCGTCTAATTTGCTTGTTCTTTGATTTCTGAACGAATTTGCTGTCGCAGGATATCAATCGGAATGAGCTTGCCGTCACGCTGAAAACACCAATAGGTCCACCCATTACAGCTTGGCGCATTTTCCATCGCCGCCCCAACCTGATGAATGGAACCGGTGGTTTCTTTACCGACAAGCGTGCCGTCTATCCGGATTTTGGCTTTGTGGCGTTTATTCATTGAACACAATTCTTCGCCCGGGCGCAACATGCCCCTCTCCACCAACTGACCAAAGGGAATGCGCGGCTCTGTTCTCTTTGCAGCGCTGACTTCAAGGGCTGCGCGATCAAATTTCCGGATGCTATTGAGGCGCTTTTCGGCAACGTTGCGGTAAGCGTCTTCTCGTTCAATACCAATAAATTCACGACCCAACATTTTGGCGACAGCCCCTGTCGTTCCTGTTCCAAAAAATGGATCGAGCACAACGTCGCCTGGATTGGTTGACCCAATGAGCACCCGATGCAAAAGACTTTGGGGTTTCTGCGTCGGATGGACCTTTTCACCTTGCGCGTTTTTCAAGCGCTCATGACCTGTGCAAATAGGCAAAACCCAATCGCTGCGCATTTGCACGCCTTCGTTCAGGGCTTTCAGCGCATCGTAATTAAATGTGTATTTTGCATTTTCGGATTTTGACGCCCAGATCATTGTTTCATGGGCATTGGTCAACCGTTTACCGCGAAAGTTCGGCATCGGATTTGATTTGCGCCAAACGACATCGTTCAAAATCCAAAATCCTTGATTTTGTAAGGCCACCCCAACACGGAATATATTGTGATAGGAACCAATGACCCAAATCGCGCCAGAAGGTTTGATAATGCGCCGCGCTGCAGACAGCCAGTCATTGGTGAATTTATCATAAACTTCAAAGGAGGAAAATTGATCCCAGTTATCATCTACAGCATCTACCAAAGAATTATCGGGCCGGTGCAAATCGCCCTTGAGCTGCAAATTATAGGGTGGGTCTGCGAAAATAAGATCCACAGAATCTTTTGGGAGCGCATTCATCACCTCGACGCATTCGCCCCCTAAAATCTGATTAAGTGGGAGATCCAACGGCTTCCGCTCGTTATGTGCTTTCTTCATATCTGCCTCTATCTTCGACGCATTTTTGCGCTCTTGGATTAGGCCTAACATGAGTCAAAGACGATTCGGCGTCAATTTCTTTTTTGAATCAATGAGTTAATAATTTTCATGCTTATGCTTTAGGGTACAAGATGTTGTGTACTGGCTTAAACGAACGCCTATGGTGTGGGGTCACCCCCAGATCTCGGAGAGCTAAAAAATGCTCTTTTGTCGGATATCCCACATTTTTTTCCCATCCATAGCCCGGATTTTCACGCCCAAGCGCCTTCATAAGTCGATCTCGTGATATTTTTGCAACAATCGACGCGGCCGCGATTGAGACAGATTTACTGTCTCCCTTGACCAACGCTGTGGCAGGACAGAACAAATCTTGAGGAATTTTATTTCCGTCGATCAGTGCATAATCAGGTGTTCTCTCCAATAACTCAACGGCCCGCAGCATCGCCAATAGACTGGCCTGAAGGATATTGAGGCGATCAATATCTTCCACCGACACATGAGTAACGCTAACCACACTACTGTTTATAATCAGAGAATACAGACGTTCGCGTTGTTTTTCCGACAGTCGCTTTGAGTCGTTCAACCCCTCTGGAATATGGTTTGGGTTAAGGATAACAGCCGCAGCCGTTACGGGACCTGCTAAAGGACCTCGGCCGACTTCATCAACCCCACAAACCGCACGAAACCTGCGCCGCCTAAGCCGTGTCTCTTCTGAATAATCAGGCTTTTTCATGCCAAAAAGGAACGCCGAACGTGCCAAAATTGCAAGTATAGAATGTGATTTTTCTTGAACTTTACTTTATCTTTTTGTGCAAGTGTCAAAGGGGCTGGTATCACCATATCCTATCTAAAGCCTTTTTTTAAGCGGAACGACAGAAAAGTCAAAATGATCGTGATGGCCGTGACGATCCCGCTGAATGCAAAAATAGCAAGACTAAACTCACAAAAATCAAGGCGCCACCCCAAAAAACATAGGCCTCCATGGGATGTCCCAAAAAAGTATAATCCAAAATGGCAACCCAAAATGGCGTACTGAAGGTATAGGCTGTGAAATGGCCGCTTGTGAGGTGTTCGGAAGCTTTCGTCAGAAGTATCAGCGAAAAAATGCTCGCGAAGACGGATAAATATAAGAGTGAAGCATAAATGTCTGTGTCCAAATTCATCCAATCCGTCGCAAGGATGCGGTAAGGAAACAGCATGCATAGTACCACCGTCGCACCAGCCATAACGGCAAAGGTCACAACCTCAGCTGGCTCTCCATCGCGCATTTTAGGGACAAGAACAGCATACGCTGCGTGGATCATCGTGCCTGCAAAAAATAATATTTCTCCATAATCCAAATTAAGAATGACAAGATTCGCAAATGCTCCTTTAAATATCACAATAGATGTCCCCAAAGCCCCAAGCACCAAGTAAAACACCAACCGGATGCCCGCACGTTTTCGAAAGATTATAAAATCCAATAGGATCGCCAAAAACGGCAAAAGCGTGAAAATACTTGCGGCAACAACGGGGGGCGCCGTTTTAAGCGCTTCAAACATAAAAACAAAATAAAATGAAAAACAGGCGCCCAACAAGATAAACCGCCACGGCTTTTTGAAATGCTGACGCTGCATTTTTCCAACTGCGACCAAGGATATTCCCAAAATAGAGGCTGCCAATAAAAATCGCATAAACGTGAGTGAGACAGGATCAATACGGTTTGAGATCACAGTGCCAATCGGAAAGGAGCCGGAGATCAACAGCGCAAAGCCGATCATTGAGGCGTGAGATATCATGGTGTCTTTGGCGTGGGGCATTTTATTTATCCTTTGAGCCAGAAGATGACGTAAAAGACAAACTAAGCCAATGGAGTAAATTTTCCCAATTGACCAAATAATTTCCACGTTTTTCGTACCCTGCCATTCAACAGTTGTTAGTAGGCTGATGTGTCACGAGCAAACGTTGGCCAAGGCGTGCATGCATCGCACCTCATCAGCCAAGATTATACTGACAAATTTTCTGATCTACATCCGCCACTTGATGAGCACTAAGCGTTTTTTGCGTTATATCTGTATTATTTTCACCATGGTGCACCGTGCATTATGTCTTGTCCCACCGAGATATATATTCCTCTGGTCATCCGTCAGATCGCCACAGGAATACCGGAGACGGTAACGCACACTAGGCTCTTTGAAAACATCCTTGGCGGGATGCGTGCTCAAGTCTGTCCAGCAGAACGTCTCTGCCAAGAAATTTGCGTCAAATATTCCAAATCAATTCATCTCGCGTTTCATCCGCCGCATCTAAGCCTCGCAAAAGATTATGCCAGGCATCAAGACCTGGCTTAACAAGGTAAAATTTATCGCGGCTTTTCCACCAAAATAATAAAGGATGTTGGGCTTTGACAATAAGGCATCGCTTGCACTCTGATCTGCGTCGATCCTCGAAACCCTGGGTTGAAACACATTCAAAGCGGCCTGAAGGATTGTTACCCGGTTCTATTTCTGGATACGGGATTGCAGTTTTTTTCGTGCTATCGACGCTATCCTCTAATCCTTCGGCTCAAGCCCTGCCCAGATGATATCAAAAACCGTATCTCTAGCCTGCTGCCACTGATTGATTGACAGCGCTTTATCATCATTCAACGTTTCTATCTGATGCGCAAAATCCGCGTAATGTTGCGTCGTAGCCCAGATCATGTAGAGAATCCAACGTGGTTCTACATCGCGGATTTTTCCTTCTTCGATCCAGCGTCGCATTGCAACAATCCGACTGTTTGTCCAATCCTCCAAGGCCGAGGTCAAAAAATCATGTATTATAGGCGCGCCGTGGATGACTTCGTTTGCCCAAACTTTTGACCCATCGGGATACAATCGGCTGATTTCCATTTTTTCGCTGATGTAACTGTGGAGCGCCGCATGCGGATCGTTTGAGGTTTCAAAACTCGCCGCAGCCTCTAGCCAGACCGTAAAAATCCGTTCCACGACACGACGATAAAGTTTTTCTTTTGAGGAAAAATAGTAATGAATATTTGCTTTGGGGATCGAAGCATCGTCCGCAATCATCCGCATCGACGACCCGCGAAACCCATGGCGAGCAAAGATTCGTTCAGCTGATTTGAGGATACGGCTTTCGTTTTCTGCCCGGATCTCCGTCTTTTTTAATCTTATTTCGGGCACGTTAAACAAATCCAAAACTTCGTCTTATCGGGTGCGCGAAACTTTGTTGACTGATCGGTCAACTCTGTCTAGCGTAAAATTTATCGTACGGCCAAAATCCAACTTTGGCTATGCTCATATTTCAACTCGTGCCCGTGGCAACGACTAATGGAAGCTAAAAGTCCCTTCCCGTGGGTATATTGAGTCGTTTGGCATTTGGAACCACGTCCTCGTGCCACTCAGCAGGGAGAAAATAAAATGGCGGCACCAGGTGAGAACCTTCGCATAAACGGCGATAGGCTGTGGAATAGCCTTATGGAAATGGCAAAAATTGGTCCGGGTGTGGCCGGCGGCAATAACCGGCAGACCCTGACAGACGAAGACGGTGAAGGGCGTGCGTTGTTTCAAAAATGGTGTGAAGAAGCCGACTGCACTATGAGCCTGGACCAAATGGGCAATATGTTTGCAAAACGCAAAGGTACCGACCCAGACGCCCTACCCGTCTATGTCGGATCACATCTTGACACGCAACCGACTGGTGGAAAATACGATGGTGTCTTGGGGGTTTTGGGCGGACTAGAAGTTATTCGAAGTCTCAATGATATGGGTATCAAAACCCGTCACCCCATTGTGGTCACTAATTTTACCAACGAGGAAGGCACAAGGTATGCTCCGGCGATGCTGTCCTCTGGTGTTTTTGCAGGAATCCACACGCAGGACTGGGCCTATGCACGTGAGGATGCAGAGGGAAAGACATTTGGGGACGAACTGACACGAATTGGATGGCGCGGCGAAGAAGAGGTTGGTGCCCGCAAAATGCACGCTTTTTTCGAGCTTCACATCGAACAGGGTCCAATCCTTGAAGCTGAAGATGTCGACATTGGCGTTGTTACCCATGGTCAGGGACTTAGCTGGATACAGGTCACCATCACAGGCAAAGATGCTCACACAGGGTCCACCCCCATGCCCATGCGCAAAAACGCAGGCCTTGGCATGGCGCGGGTGCTTGACCTAGTAGATGAGATAGCAATAAGCCACGCACCACATGCGGTGGGCGCTGCGGGGCATATCGACGTCTATCCCAACTCACGAAACGTAATTCCAGGCAAAGTTGTCTTCACGGTCGATTTCAGATGCCCAAACATTAATATCATCGCGGATATGGAGGCACGGCTCAAAGCTGATGCGCAGAAAATATGCGATGATATGGGCCTATTCATTGAATTCGAAAAAGTTGGCGGTTTTGATCCCGTAACTTTTGATAAAACATGCGTAAGCGCGGTGCGCAGCGCTGCAGCACGTCTGGGATATTCCCATCGCGATATTATTTCAGGTGCGGGGCATGATGCCTGCTGGATCAATCAAGTGGCCCCCACAGCAATGATCATGTGTCCTTGCGTGGATGGGCTAAGCCACAACGAAGCCGAAGAAATTTCCAAAGAATGGTCGACTGCGGGTGCAGAAGTTTTGTTTCACGCCGTCGTAGAAACTGCAGAAATGGTGGAATAACGGGGACCTATCATCGACCCTTAAAGGAGAACACAAATGAGCAAAGTGATCAAAGGCGGCGTAGTATGTACCGCTGACCGCACTTGGAAAGCCGATGTCTTAATTGAAGATGAAGTTATAAAGCAAATCGGAGCAGATCTCAGCGGGGACGAGTATATAGATGCAGACGGTGCATATGTCATCCCCGGCGGCATTGATCCCCATACCCATCTAGAAATGCCCTTCATGGGCACTACTGCAGCAGAAACCTTTGAAACAGGCACTTGGGCTGCAGCCGTGGGAGGGACAACGATGATCGTCGATTTCTGTCTTCCTGGGGAAGATGGGTCGATCAAAAAAGCAATCAACGAATGGCATCGCAAATCAGCCCCACAGATTTGTTCGGATGTGGGATACCATATGGCGATTACTGGCTGGAACGAAAACGTGTTTAACGAAATGAAGGATGCCGTCGATATGGGCGTAAATTCCTTCAAACATTTCATGGCGTACAAGGGCGCTTTGATGATCGAAGATGATGAAATGTTTGCAAGCTTCAAAAGATGTAAGGAAATTGGAGCTCTACCCATGGTGCATGCAGAAAACGGTGACCTTGTCGCAGATATGCAGGAAGAGATGTTGACAAAAGGCATCACGGGTCCTGAGGGACACGCCTATTCGCGCCCTCCAGAATTTGAGGGTGAGGCCACAAACCGCGCAATCACAATAGCAGATGCCGCAGGCGTGCCGCTTTATATTGTGCATGTGAGCTGTGAGCAGTCGCATGAAGCCATCCGGCGCGCGCGTCAGAAGGGTATGCGTGTTTATGGGGAACCTCTGATCCAATTCCTTACCCTTGATGAAAGCGAATATTTCAAAGGCGACTGGATACATTCTGCGCGTCGTGTGATGTCCCCACCGTTCCGTAACAAAGACCACCAGGCAAGCCTTTGGGCAGGGCTACAAGCAGGATCACTTCAGGTAGTGGCCACTGACCATGCGGCCTTTACAAGTGAACAGAAACTGATGGGAAAGGACAATTTCTGCCTAATTCCAAATGGGTCCAATGGTTTGGAGGAACGTCTTTCCGTACTTTGGACAGAGGGCGTGGAAACAGGTCGCCTAACACCTAATGAATTTGTGGCCTCAACCAGCACCAATATCGCAAAAATCCTCAATATTTATCCCAAAAAAGGGGCCATTGTTGAAGGAGCAGATGCAGATATTGTAGTATGGGATCCGAAAATCACCAAAACGATCAGTCCTGCGAACCATCATTCAATTCTTGATTACAATGTCTTCGAAGGATTTGAGGTGACGGCGCAATCCCGCTTTACTATAAACCGTGGCGAGGTCATCTGGGCCTGGGGACAAAATAGCCAGCCCAATCCGGGCAGAGGCCGCTTTGTGCCGCGTCCTCCCTTTCCATCTGCCAATGTCGCATTGAGCAAATGGAAAGAACTGACTGCGCCAAAACAGATCCGTCGTAACCCGATGAACATTCCTGCAGGCATCTAAGCCAAACTATGCTAATGCCACGTTTTGAAAGTTAAGGACCATATGACCACTCATTCTGTGATCTCAGCCAAAAATCTATCCTTAATCTTTGATACAGCAGATGGACCGGTACATGCGCTCAAAGATATCAACCTTGAGATCAACAAAGGTGAGTTGGTGAGTTTTATCGGCCCATCAGGATGTGGAAAAACAACATTCCTTCGTGTGGCAGCAGACCTAGAACATCCTACATCAGGCCATATTTACGTGAATGGCATGACTCCTGAAGAAGCGCGCAAAAGAAGGTCTTATGGATATGTTTTTCAGGCAGCAGGGCTTTATCCCTGGCGCACCATCGAGAAAAATATCCGTCTTCCTCTGGAAATCATGGGTATTAGCAAATCGGAACAGGCGAAACGTGTCAAAAGCGTTCTCGAGCTTGTGGATTTGCGGGATTTCGAAAAAAAATTCCCATGGCAATTGTCCGGCGGGATGCAACAAAGAGCGTCAATCGCACGAGCGCTTGCTTTTGACGCAGATATTCTACTTATGGACGAACCTTTTGGCGCATTGGATGAAATTGTGCGCGACCATTTGAATGAAGAGCTTCTGGAGCTTTGGAAAGAAACACAGAAAACCATCTGCTTCGTGACGCATTCCATTCCTGAAGCCGTGTATTTATCTACAAAGATTGTTGTCATGTCCCCCAGACCCGGGCGGATCAGTGATGTTATTGAAAGCACACTTCCGGGAGACAGACCGCTGAATATTCGGGAGTCCCCAGAATTCATTGCAATCGCACATCGGGTGCGTGAAGGGTTACGTGCAGGACATTCTTATGATTAAAATGATTAGCCCAATTTCAGAACAAAGGACGCGCCAGCGATGCGACAGGCTCTAATCCCAGTTCTCAGTGTGGTTGCAGCGCTGATCGTGATCTGGTATGTCGCTGCGGTCGGACTAAATTCGGCGTGGGCCTATAACAAAGCAGAGCGCGCAAACGTCGAATTGAACTTATCCGATTTAGTTAAAGACACACTATCGCAAGAAAAACCCCGTCTTCCCGCCCCACATCAGGTGGCTATTGAAACCTGGAATACTACGGTTGAGAAAAAAATAACTTCCAAACGCAGCCTTGTGTATCACGGATGGATTACCTTGTCTTCTACCCTGCTTGGCTTTGCGATTGGGATGTCGATGGGAATACTCCTTGCCGTGGGGATTGTGCATAACCGCGCTATGGATATTAGCGTGATGCCCTGGGCGATTGCCTCCCAGACGATCCCAATTCTAGCAATAGCACCGATGATCATCGTGGTTCTGAATTCGATCGGCATTCAAGGACTACTACCGAAAGCAATTATTAGCGCGTATCTCAGCTTTTTCCCCGTGGTCGTTGGCATGGTCAAAGGATTACGCAGTCCAGACCGGATGAAACTTGATTTGTTAAAAACCTATAATGCAACGCGTGCGGAAACATTCTGGAAATTGCGGCTTCCCGCATCCGTTCCCTATCTTTTTGCGTCCCTAAAAATCGGGATCGCGGCGAGCCTTGTAGGCGCTATTGTTGGTGAATTGCCAACCGGAGCAGTGCGGGGGTTGGGCGCACGGCTTCTTGCGGGATCCTACTACGGGCAGACGATTCAAATCTGGTCCGCCTTGTTAAGTGCTGCAGTGCTTGCTGCTCTGCTTGTAGCATTAATAAACCTTGTTCAGCAAATCACTTTGAAACGGATGGGAATGTTGTGAGCTTGGTGATTTTGGCAATGCTAATCTGGGGGGCAGCCTGGTTTGTCAACGTCAGGCTCGCTGACAGCAGCTTTGCAGAGCGGCGTAGCATCCGTCTTTTGGTGCCGACAATCTTCGGCCTGACGATTATCCTTATGTGGGAACTGATTGTGCGCGGTCTTGATGTCCCACTTGTGATTTTGCCTCCACCAAGCCTAGTCATCCAAACCACTTCAGAAAATCTACCGATACTATGGAAGGATTTTGTACAAACCTTTCTAAAAGGGGCTTTACGGGGATATTTGATAGGCTGTACAAGCGCAATGCTTGTCGCCATACTAGTCGAAAGATATCGCTTCCTGCGGCGCGGGCTTTTACCTGTGGCAAGCTTTATGGCAGCGCTTCCTATTATCGGTACTGCACCCATATTGGTCATGTGGTTCGGTTTCGATTGGCATTCTAAGGCAGCTGTCGTGGTGGTTATGGTATTTTTCCCCATGTTGATCAACGCGGTGGCAGGGTTACGCGAAAGCTCTTTTATCCAGCAGGATTTGATGCGTACATATGCAGCCAATGCATGGCAGACTTTCTTTAAACTTAAGCTTCCCGTGGCGATGCCATTTATATTTAATGGGCTGAAAATTTCAACCACACTTGCTTTAATTGGAGCGATTGTCGCGGAGTTTTTTGGTTCTCCCATTGTGGGTATGGGGTTCCGAATTTCTATGTCAATTGGTCAGCTGGCCCTTGATATGGTGTGGGCTGAAATCGTGGTTGCAGCGCTTGCTGGTAGCCTATTTTATGGCTTAATTACAATAATAGAAAAGGGGGTGACCTTTTGGCATCCCTCACAACGAGGCTAAAGAGCTACACACTGAACAGACTGGAGAAAAAAATGAAGAGACTATTATCTACGGCGGCAGCTTTGTTTGTCGCAACGGTAGCGCAAGCCGCTGATGATGTGAAATTGCAATTGCAATGGGTAACGCAAGCCCAGTTTGCAGGGTACTATGTGGCTTTGGATAAAGGATATTATTCCGATGAAGGTCTAAACGTGTCAATCCTGCCTGGGGGTCCTGACATTGCGCCACCGCAAGTTCTTGCAGGTGGAGGTGCTGACGTCATGTTGAACTGGATGCCTTCGGCTCTCGCCGCTCGCGAACGAGGACTTCCAGTTGTCAATATCGCACAGCCCTTTAAATCATCAGGTTTGATGCTAAGCTGCTGGAAAGACACGGGTATCAAAAGTCCTGCTGATTTCAAAGGCAAAACGATCGGCGTATGGTTCTTTGGAAACGAATATCCCTTTTTGAGTTGGATGAGCCAAGAGGGTATATCTACGGAAGGTGGTGATGACGGAGTAACAGTTCTAAGGCAGGGCTTTAATGTTGACCCGTTGTTGCAACGTCAAGCGGATTGTATTTCCACAATGACCTATAACGAATATTGGCAAGTTATCGATGCGGGTGTGTCCCCAGACGAACTAGTCACGTTTAAGTATGAGGATCAGGGGGTCGCAACGCTAGAGGATGGCATCTATGCTCTGGAAGATAATCTGAAAGATCCTGCCTTCAAAGACAAAATGGTCCGCTTTGTGCGCGCCTCGATGAAAGGCTGGAAATATGCAGAAGCCAATCCAGATGAAGCGGCTGAGATCGTTCTGGACAATGATGCGTCTGGTGCGCAGACAGAAAAGCATCAAAAGCGTATGATGGGCGAAATCGCGAAGCTCACCGCGGGCTCTAATGGATCGCTGGATCCAGCTGATTACAAGCGCACTGTTGCAACGCTTTTAGCAGGTGGATCTGATCCCGTGATTTCCAAAGCCCCAGAGGGCGCATGGACACATGAAATTACCGATGCGGCGTTAAATTAAGCGGTAGCAATCTCCATAAAATTGAGCGGCGGGGTCATTTGGCCCCGCCGTTTTTAATCAAGACACGCTGGACAGCCCGATTTTTATGATATCCTCGCTGAACTGCTTTGCATCAGCAGGAAGCTCTCCGTCTGCAATTTTTGCCTGTTCCAACAAAACACGGCAGAGCGCCCCTTTGGTTTCCGCATCCCCTGTGCCTTCGAGCTTCCGAATCAATTCGTGACTAAGGTTCACTTCAAGGATTTTTTTACTTCCTTCAAAGTCTGGATTCTGCGCCTTTAAGATGCGCTCCATATTGAAATCTAAACCTGTGGTTCCCGCTACAAGGCGCACAGGGCTTTGCTTCAATGTTGACGACGCTTTGACGTCTTCAATGGTCTCACCCAGATTTGCTTTGAAAAGTGCTAAAACCTCGCTTTCATCTGCCTTTTCCGCAGTGCTATCGCCGTCTTCAGTCTGGCCGACACCATCGAGGTCATATTGATCGCGGACAACAGAAACAAAATTGTGATCTTTGAATTGTCCCATCTGAGACATCCAAAACGAGTCAATCGGGTCTGTCATCAAAAGCACATCAATTCCACGTGCATCAAACCCTTCGAGATGGGGACTTTTCTTGGCCTGCTCAAGCGTATCAGCGGTAAGATAATAAATGTCTTTTTGATCGCTGGCAAACCCATCCAAATAATCCTGAAGGGTTATATTGGCATCCGACTTGCGAGAGAAAACGCGGCAAATCTCAGCGACTTTACCGCGATTTTCGAAATCTTCATAAAGCCCCTCTTTGATCACACGACCAAACTGCGCCCAAAAAGCGTCATATCCTTCTGTGTCATTTTTGAGTTTTTTCTTTAATTCGCCAATCACACGTTTGATAATAGCTTTTTTGATTTTGCTTAACACAGGGCTTGACTGGACGAGCTCACGACTAACGTTTAGGTCAAGACTAGTGGTGTCCAAAATTCCCTGCACAAAACGCAACCATTTTGGCAAAACCGCATCAAGTTCATTAGTTATGAAGACGCGATTGATATAAAGGCTGAGCTTTGATTTGCGCTCTGGATCATAAAGATCAAACGGAGCGCGCGAGGGTACGAAGAGAAGATTGGTAAATTCCAACGTCCCTTCAGACCGATTGTGTAAGGTAATGAACGGATCGTCATAAGCCATAAAATGGGATTGATAGAAGGATTTGTAATCCTCTTCAGAAATTTCTTTGGTTGACCGTGTCCAAAGCGCATCCCCTTTATTGATCTGTTCGCTTGTTCCGTCGTCTGCAATGAAATCGATGCCCACAGAAATATGATCTGAATATTTTTTTACAATCGTTTTGACCCGCACATCTTCTGAAAACTCTTTAGCGTCTTTTTTTAAATACAAACGGATGCGAGTGCCCGTTTCCACAGCCTCAGAGCTCGGTTCAATTTCATAACCGGACTGACCATCACTCTTCCAAAGGTATACACCGTCAGTTCCAGCCCTTTTTGTCAGTACCTCGACTTTTTCAGCCACCATAAAGGCAGAATAAAATCCAACCCCAAATTTTCCAATGAGGCTTCTTGCGGCATCTTTATCTTCTTTGGCATTTTCAAGCTCCTTGAGAAAACTTTCGGTGCCAGATTTAGCCAAAGTCCCCAGCGTCTCTTCCAATTCTGTCTCGCTAAGACCGATTCCCGTGTCTTCGATTTCGAGGATCTTCTTCTTAGTATTCACACGCAGCCTTATCCGATCTTCACCAGCATTTAACACGGCAGGGTTCATTTGTCCCAGATAACGCCGCTTTTGAATCGCATCAGACGCGTTAGACAGCAATTCACGCAAGAAAATTTCACGCTCCGAATAGAGCGAATTTATTACGATATTCAGGATTTTTCCTGTGTCAGCTTCAAAATTCTTGAACACTTTATTCATGCAGATCTCCCTTTGGTCCCGGACATATGAATTTTAACAAAAAAATCAAGCCCTGAGGTGCGACGAATATAAAGAAGCTTTTAGAAACAATGGGCCCTTAGTTCAGAAAATTTTTTAAAGCTGTGGCGACCCCGACAGGATTCGAACCTGTAACCTGCCCCTTAGGAGGGGGCTGCTCTATCCAG
>CAJXHI010000016.1 GCA_913051655.1 uncultured Alphaproteobacteria bacterium | reverse complement strand
TCTCAGCTACCTTGAATGCTTTGAGAACCTGCTTGCAAGTTATATGCCAGATTCGAACAATCTTTTGCGACCCTTGCGCATCATTTTAACCTTCGGATCGCTTAAGAAGAAAATTTACAGCATTCCAGATAATTTCAGAAAAGTTGTTTTCTTTTCTATTTCGCGGTCTTTTTCTCGACGCACCATTTGCTCAGCTTCATCGATTAATTTTTCAAGTTTTGAATTTTTTATCGATTTGTCACGTGAAAATCTTCGCAAATTAGCCAATTCCGTTTCTACGAATTCAATACGATTTTCCAAGATCATCGCCTGTTCAGAAAGCTTCAATGAATACCAACGTGCCGCGCGCAATTCGTTTGGGCTGATGTGATTTACGTCGTTTGAATTTCCCTGCAGCTCTTTAATCCGTGTCATCATCTGGCTAATTTCAAGAAGCTGTTTTTCTTGTTCCCCTATAGCATTACGCAGCTTTGCAGTTTCAGCCAAATTTTTACGGGCAATTTTCCCAAGTACAGACTTTCGACGGATTGGCTGCATTTAGGCCTCTTTGAGCAAAGCCAACAGTGATTCAGCCGCTTTATCAAATCTCTCTACATTGGATGGGAGCTGTTTGAGGAATTCCACAATTTTTGGCCATTTCTTATAAGCTTCATCTAAATCTGCATCTTGGCCCGGAGCATAGCCGCCCATCAGGATCAAGTCTTTATTTTCATTATAGACATTGATAAGTTGTTTTAAGCGGTCCGCTGCTATCGCATGATCGCGTGTTACTACATCCGCCATGACGCGGCTTATTGATTGAGAGATATCAATGGCCGGATAGATACCCATGTTGGCATACTCACGGTTCAGCACTACGTGACCATCTAAAATTGCACGCGCTGTATCCACGACAGGATCATTGGTATCATCTCCATCTGCAAGCACTGTATAAATTCCTGTTATCGAGCCTTTAGTCGACGAAAGCCCCATCCCCGCCCGCTCCACAAGGCCAGAAATGAGCGCAATGACGGAGGCAGGATAACCTTTTGACGTTGGCAGTTCCCCGAGTGCTAGACCGATTTCGCGCCGCGCATGAGCTACACGTGTCAAAGAATCCATGATGAGAAGAACATTTTTACCCTGATCACGAAAATATTCTGCAATGGCAGTAGCGCGATTTGCCCCACGAATCCGCAACAGAGGAGAGCGGTCCGCAGGTACAGCAACGGCGCAGAGTTTCTTTTTTGTCTCTGGATCAAACACTTTGTCGACGAATTCAAGTACTTCACGCGATCGCTCTCCAATCAGACCAACTACGATCACATCGGCAGCACTGTGTTTTGTCATCATGCTCAGTAGCACAGATTTCCCAACACCAGAACCTGCAATGATCCCAACCCGCTGGCCTTTCGCAATGGTTAAAAGGCTGTTGATTGAACGCACTCCAACATCCAGAACTTCTGAGATGTGATTTCTACTCAACGGATTGACAAGTTTTCCATACAGTGGCCAAAGATCTTGCCCCGGTGGGACTGCTCGCCCGTCCAAAGGATCACCAATGGCATCAAAAACGCGGCCAAGGTGTTTCTCTCCTATGGTAATCGTCTGACCTTCTTCCACTAAGGTGACCTTATCACCGGCGCGGATACCTGCACCAAGTTCGAAGACGACCAATTGATTGAGCCCATCCTTAAAACTGATAACCTCAGCCAAAACATCGCTTGAGTCTGTAGAAATTTTGCAAATAGCGCCAACACGGGCTGGAAACCCATCGCAATGGGCAGTCAGACCATCAAATTTGATAACTTTACCGGAAATACGTGAGCCCATTTGCGGTTGTAAGCGGCGATCAAGATCGCGCATTAGTTCACTTGTGAGATCACTCATCCTGTACATCCGATTCATAATCATGGAATGGTGCATCGCGTAATTCTACTCCGCCAACTTTTACGACCACATCGCCACGCTTCAAGGCTGGATCGCTGCGTACCTGTGCCTTTAAGAAATAATTTTCAAATTCGTCGAAGGATTTCAGAGCCTGAAGATCATCTTCGTTAAAAAAAACACTGCGCTCCTCTGACAGGTTGCGCACCTGTTCAATTCGGGCCTCAATGCGTTTCAAAAATCCCTCTGGATTGTCGTCAATCGTCAATCCGCATCGTTCGCTCGAAAGTTCATTGACCGTATCCAGTACTTTTTTAGAAATATGGTCGAAATCAAATACCGAATCGGTCAAAAGCTTTTCCGATATGGATTTCAATACTTCCAAATGCTCCAAACGTTGTTCTTCTAATTCGCTTAAAGCAGCCGCGCGACCTGCGGCAAAACCTTCATCATAATGGTCAGATTGCTGCGTATCCAACTGCTCCTCGTGCACAACCGAAGGTTCGGTAGTGTCCAGTTGCGATTCCGTTTCGGCGCTTTGTACATTGTCTTTTGCCAATTCTTGGGCCAGATCATCTAGCTCACTTTCTTGGCTCAGCTCATCAACCTTTAATCCCTCTGCGACAGTCGATTCGTCCTCTGCAGACGGCGGTGATATTCCAGTCGCTTCTGGAGCGGGCGGTGAAGGCACATCATCGGGCGGCGTTTTGACAAAACTAGCAGGGTCAATTTTTTCCCGCACAAAAAATTCTAGCGGTATTTTTGAAAACCCCGCATTTAAGTCATGCTTTGGCGCTTCCTCAACCTTAAAATCTGCACTAATTGCGGTCTCAATCGCATCTTTCATTCGCGCATGATTGTCTCTGTCAAGCGTTACAAACTCCTCTGCCAAGCTACCCATACTTATACCATCTCCTCGCCACCACGACCGGCAAGGACGATGCTACCTTCATCAGACATCTTACGTGCAACCGCAATAATACGTTTTTGTGCATTTTGCACTTCGGTCAGACGGATTGGACCAAGAGCTTCCATTTCATCTTGAATATTGGCAGCCGCACGTGTCGACATACAGCCAAAAAGTTTATCCCGCAGGAATTCGTCCGCTCCTTTAAGCGCCAGAACGAGGTCTTCTGTTTCAACGCTGCGAAGCAAGGTCTGCAGCGAACGGTCATCAGACATCCCAAGATTATCGAATGTAAACATGTTGTCCTGAATGGCCTGCATTAGGTCTTTGTCTACCTTCTTAACATCATTTAGGATGCGTCGCTCCATGGCCTCCTTTGTGAAATTCATAATCTTAGCAGCAGCTTTTACACCGCCGACTTGTGACGATCTAAGACTAGTATTTGCTTGGAACTTCTTTTTCATCACTTTTTCAAGTTCGCGCAACGCCTCCGGATCAACGGTTTCCAAGGTTGCGATACGCAAGATAACATCAGATTGAAGCTCTGGCTCCAGAAGGCTTAGCACATCTGAGGCAAGGCCAAAATCAAGATATGAGGTGATCAGTGCAACAATTTGAGGATGTTCATCCTGCACCAGTTCGGCGATAGAACGCGCATCCATCCAATCAAGAATTTCGATTGGACGTTCGCTGCTTGACGGTGTAATCCGGCTAAGAACGGATTGTGCCTTATCATCGCCCAACGCACGGGTTAGAACGTTACGAATATAGTTCCCTCCACCAAGGCCGAGGCTCGTCTGTCCTTTGATAATCTCGAGAAATTCGTCCAAAACAGCATTCACAGTCCCTTGATCCGCCGCCTGCACCGAATACATCGCTGTACCCAAATGCTGCACCTCTTTCGGGGATAGGTTTTTCAGAACTTCTGCAGCTTCTTCTTCGCCAAGAAGCATCATCAAAATTGCAGATTTTTGCGTACCACTCAGCCGAGGGGCATCTTCATTGTCAAGTTCCTCAGCCATAACTCCAGCTCCTATAAGAAATCAAGATCGTCTTGCATCATTGTCTTGAATACGTTTGCAACGCGTCCAGATTCATCAGAGACCATCAACCTGATAACTGCAACTTTATCATCATAAGAGTTCGCTGTATCCAACATTTCTGCTGAAACCGTTGATTTCTTTTGTTTAAGTTTAGATTTCAGATCTTCAAGAGACTGTCCATTCTCTAAATCCATATCCTCAAGATTATCAACGTTTTCTTCAATATATGCGGTTTTCAACGCATCTTGTGAAGGCGTCAGTAGGCGCGACAGAAGCGGGCGAATAACAGCCAATGACACCACAGCAATGATAATCAACATCAAGGACTTTGAAATAACGTCTCTAATCCAAGGCTCTTCATACCACGTAGTTTGCACACCGTCCGTAATTTTCGTCATGAAGGGACGGCTTGAGATAATCACGGTATCTCCTCTTTCTGGTGTCAGGCCCAGCGCACTAGAGACCAAACCTTCGATTTCTTCTTTTTCTGAATCACTGATTTCAAGTATCTGCATCTCGCCACTTGGAGCGACTACTGATTGTTCGCGCAAAAGAACCGCAACCGTAACTTTTCTAATTTCAGCGGATGGCAGTTTCTTTGTCGAAATTTGACGGCTGACTTCGTAGTTTTGCACTTCGTTGCTTGACACCATTTTCGAACCGCTATTAGCAGAGACAGCAGATGATTGGCTCGGCATGTAATTAGATACAACACTCTCCGCTTCAACCTCTTGATTGGATTGCTTGGCGTCTGGATCATTGGGATCAGTTTCTGCAGTTGCCGCCTCTGCTGGATTTTTAATTTCATCACCGGGTATGAATTTACTCTGGGCCGGCGGTTCATTTGCTACTGCCCCTGGAATACCCTGAGCCCGTCGGCTGACCTCTTCATCACGACTGACCTGCTTACTAAGGAGCGCAATGTCTTCCGGCAGAACACGATCTTCTGTCACTTCGAGTGTGGTAAAGTCAATATCGATATTCACCTGACTGGACACATTGCCAGGTCCAACAATCGGGGTCAAAAGACGTTCTACACGGGTGCGGTAAAGCTCTTCTATCCGCATACGATATTGAAACTGAAGCTCAGAAGCTGTCGACGCAGGATCTTCTACGGAATTAGACAAAAGTCGGCCACTTTGATCGACAATGGACACATTATTTTTGGCCAAATTTGGAACAGAGGAGGCCACCAAATTGACAATTGCCTCTACCTGTTGTGCGCTCAGTGCCCGTCCGACCCCAAGCTCAAGAAAGACAGAGGCGCTCGGTTCCTGCGTGTTCCTTGCAAAAGCCGACCGTTCCGGTATGGCTAAATGAACGCGGGCGTTATTCACTGTATCAATTTCAGCAATTGATCTCGCCAGTTCATATTCCATTGACTGTTTGATTTTTAATGTTTCTATCGAACGGCTTGTGCCCATAGGCATGTTATCAAGACTGCCTTGACCATCAGCCGCGGGCACCGCAATGCCTTGTGCAGCCAAATTTAGTTTCGCGCTATGATAATCGTCAACAGGTACAGTCAACTCTCCAGTTGCAGGATCTATACGCACATCTGTGCCGCCATTTTTCAAAGCTTCAAACACACGTGATTTTTCGGACTCACTTAAGGATGAGAATAGCGTGGTCCGTTCCGGTGTTTGCAAAGCAACGTAAATAATAATCCCAAAGATTGCGATAATCGCTGCCGCAATACTAGGTAGCGCACGTTGAACGCCGGGTTGTTTGTAAAATACATTTGCGCGCTTAAAACCCGAGCCAATCGAAGGAATAACACCTGTTGGCGCGGGGGCAGAGGCAGCTGTATGTGTGGTCAAGTCAGTCATGTTTCAAATCAAACCTTTGTCAAACAGGCATGTTCATAATTTCTTTATATGCGCTTAAAGCTTTATTTCGTACATTGAGCGTCATCTGAAATCCAAGCGATGATATCTGTTGATCTACCATCACTTTGGTCAAATCATCGTGTTTGCCAATTTCATAGTCGACAACTGATTGGGCCGCTTGCGTTTGGGCTTGGGCTACCGAGTTGAGCGATTCTTGGAGCCTTTGTCCAAAACCCGCCCCGGTTGTTTCAGGACCTGCCTGCCCGCCTAATTTGTCTTTAATATTGTCGGCTTTGCCTACCGCACTTTGATGCGAAGCACTGATTGACTGTAAACTTGAAATTCCTGAAATCGCTGACATGCCTCTATTACCCCACTTATGCTTGCGCAACCATTGCTGGCACCGTTCCCGATTCTGCCATCGCGCGGTCGATCATGATATCTTCGGCAAGGATGCGCGCACCGCTTCTCAAAACGGTCGCGCGTTGAATGACGTTTTCCAGCTCGCGTACGTTTCCGGGCCACGCATAGTCACGAAGACTTTTTAGCGCCTCACCAGAAATGGTGGGAAAATCTGATAAATCATTATGATGACGTACTAACAATTCAGCCGCAATTGGGATGATATCTTCTGGACGATCGTTTAAGGCGTAGGTCGCAAGCGGAAAGACATTCAAACGAAAATACAAGTCTTCGCGAAACCGGCCTTCGCGGATTTCCATCGGAATGTTCCTGTTGGAGGTCGCCAATGTACGCACATCCACTGGTATCGCTGTCGAAGCTCCCAATGGCACCACAGATTTCTCCTGCAAAACCCTTAAAAGCTTGGCCTGAAGAGGCATAGACATTTCAGAAACTTCATCCAAAAGCAACGTTCCGCAATCAGCTGCTTTAAAAATTCCGTCGCTGGCAGTCGACGCCCCTGTAAAGGCCCCTTTCTTATGACCAAAGAGCAACGCTTCAAGCATATTCTCTGGAATTGCCGCACAATTTATTGCTACGAAAGGATGTTTGCTTCTGGGAGAGTTTTTGTGAATATATTGCGCCAGAACTTCTTTTCCGCTACCCGTCGGACCATTCACAAAAACATTTACGTTTGATTTAGAAACCTTGCGCGCCAAAGTCAGCAGATCTACCGACAGACGATCCGCGGCGATTGTGCTTTGCCCTTCAGTTATAAAACTGACTGCAAGATTGAGTAAAAACTGCTTCTCAAGAGGATGATCTGTTTTTGGCAAAGCCAAACGGAGCAAGGCCCCATTCATTGAGCGTTCCACAGCAAAGTTTTTCGCGTTTTCTTCGATAATCGCCAGCGATTTTACACCGCGTTTTTTCACAAACTCAACGACGCTTTTCATGCCACCTAGCTCTTTTTCAAAAGTTGCGCTCAAAATCGCCTTAACTTTTGGAAAGGCTGGATCCTGCGATGCCTGCTTGTCCATATACTCAACAACTGTACATTGCGCGTTCTGTAAAATAGTTGAAATAGATGCAGCAGCTTCAAAGCTGTTAAACTGTATCGCGTAAAGCATTTTATTCTCTCCTTCGGTAAGTGAAGAGGCAAAATGCATGCCAAATCTGTCACGGCTTTGTGCAAAAAGGACATTCATCAAATTATTACTCTGGCTAATTATTTGGAATAATGCCAAAAATACTAAAGATGGCGAAGAAATACTGAGGTACCAGTCGCAGATGACGAATTCAAAGTTTCTTGAAAACTTGATCGCAGGCTCCTGTGACAAAATGCAAGAAGTTCGTCAGCACATCGCGCTCGCCGCACCCTATCCAGTCAATGTACTGGCGATTGGTCCGACCGGATCAGGAAAAGAATTGATCGCTAAAGGCATTCACAAACTTTCTGCACGTACTGGAAAATTTATAGCGGTAAACGCCGCCGCTATCCCAGCAGAGCTTTTAGAAGCGGAACTATTTGGCTATGAAAAAGGGGCCTTTACAGGTGCGGATAAATCACGCAAAGGAAAAGTCGAAGAGGCCGCAAACGGAACGTTATTTCTGGACGAGATCGGTGATATGCCCTTTTCGCTTCAAGCTAAATTGTTACGGGTTCTGGAAACCAAGACAGTCCAAAAAATCGGCTCTGAAAAATCGATACCGGTAGATTTTCGTCTGGTTTGTGCAACTCATACAGACATTGGAGAATTGGCTAGGCAAGGAAAATTCCGAGCAGATTTACTCTATCGGATTGCGGTTTATACAATCGAAAACCCACCTCTCGCAGAGCGTACTGAAGATCTTGAAGAATTGATGACAGTTTTATCAATGCGCCTCAAAAAGACAGAAACCAAGATCAAACCGGCCACATTTGACGCAGAGGCAATGGGGTTTTTGCGAGCCTATTCTTGGCCTGGTAACATTCGCGAACTCGCCAATTTTTTGCAAAAATGTTCCGTGCTTTTCAGTGGGCAAACGCTCAGCGTAGAAAAGATTAAACCTCTGATGCCAAATTTTGAAACTGGTGAGCCGTCTGAGGTCACACAGGCAAGCCTTTGGGACGATCCACCAGTTTCATCGCAAGCCGCAGAAAGATTAACGCTGTCAAACGGGTTTGACGCTAGCAATATAAATAATTTTTCCGATTATTTCTCTAGTAACCAGCCCTTGAATCTTCGACAATTTCTATCCGACATAGAAGAAAAATTGATTACGTCAGCCTTGCAACAATCAGATGGCAGTGTTGAGTCTGCAGCTCAAAAACTCGGACTGTCCTCCGAAGATTTACTCGAAAAAATAAAACTATATGCGGTTATGAACCGATCCCTTGGAAAGTAAATTTAGAGATTTATTAAAATCAGGAAGAAAATTGGCCAGCAAAATCCTTATGAATCATTTTGCAGTCGCAATAGGGGCATTCGACCCAACCTAAATCTAAGGGAATTTGCAACCAAACTCGCGGGTGGCCTAAGGCACCTTCTCCGCCGTCGCACGCAATACGAAAGCTCTCCACGATTTTTGTTTCAGGCACCGCGGTGATCATGGCCATTTCCTTCTCCAAACAAATTTAACACTGTTTATGCAAAAAGTTCGTCGTTCAGGCAAGGGTGTAGGAGTAATCCTACGAATAAAATTCTACAAAAATTGCTTTATCTAAGCTTTGTTCAACATTCGCCCTAATACACGTCCACCAATGATATGCACATGCAGATGAGGCACTTCTTGAACCCCGTCTGCTCCTGTGTTCGCAATAGCACGAAATCCGCTTCCTCCAAGGCTCGGCTGGACACCGGTAAGTTTACAGACTTCCCCAATAGTTCTGTTATAATCAACAATTTCAGCATCACTCGCGTCTTGTGTGAAATGGTCAAGACTGACATAGGCTCCTTTGGGAATGACGAGAACATGAACCGGCGCTTGCGGATTAACATCCTCAAAAGCAAGGCTGTGTTCCGTTTCCAATACGGTCTCGTTTGGAATTTCACCACGAAGGATTTTTGCAAATATATTATTGCGATCGTAAGAATAGCCCATTTTGGGTCCTCAATATGAAAAAGCAACTGACACACGATAATGGAGTTTGCGCTTCCATCGTCAAGGCCACAGACCGTTTTGATTTATTCACAGTTATTTTTTTGCTGTTATTCTTCGGTGATGTGAAAAGAGGTTTAAAAAAATGCGTCGTTGCTCCGCCGTGATGACAAAAACAACGATTTGGCGAAATGAAATTTTTTCGACCCTTTTTGTCTAAATGAGACAAACCCAAATTGCGTACACTAATGGAAAAGCGTATTCGATTGCTAGAAACGTCTAAAAATATTTCCAATTTTGTCACGAAGTGTGAGCATCAAGGTAGATTGTTTTACGCGACCAATTTAACAGAGGCGTGAAAGGAGCGTATGGCTGAATCGACACAAAACTTGTGATAAACGTCTTTGAAATCACGCAATTTAATGGACCCAAGGACCATGGAAAAAAATGCACGAAACCTAATGAAAGTTACTTTTATGATCTTTCTGTGCATTTGAAGTCCGAGATCTGTAACCGCGACTTTGGTCTGTTCAAATACGACTTCAAGCACCCTTTTTAATAAATCTCTAGTTGCAAAAACTGCTTTGGACTAAGGCTACCGAATCGGGTCAACTAAGTCGATTTCGTACAGTTAAAAGATTAGATCAGTCCAGCTTTTGCGAAAAGCTGAGTGACTTCTTCTTGTGGACGCGGCCCAATATGACCAATCACTTCTGCGGCGGCGATATTTCCCATCTGACAACAGGTGTCCATATCACACCCATTCAAAAGACCAAATAGAAATCCAGCGGCAAACTGATCTCCTGCCCCAGTCGCATCGACAGGCACAACGGGTTTAACCCTGTGATCTGCGCGTCGACCATCTCGCATCACCGAAACACCTTCCTTGCCTCTTGTGCAAATGACAAGGTCACAAATTTTTGCAGTATTTCCCAGCGCCACATCTAAGTCGTTCGTTTCAAAAAGTGATTTAATCTCGTCGTCATTTCCAATCACATAATCAAGATCATATTCGATTAGATGAAGAAAATCATCACGATGCCGTTTCACGCAAAATGGATCAGAAATCGCAACGCCCGCCTTTCCGCCCGCGCCACGGCAGGTTTTAGCAAGAAGTTTGAAAGCTTCTTTCCCTTTATCTTTGTCAAAAAGGTACCCTTCAAGGAACACGATCTCAGCCTCTTTCGCAACGTCTAATGAAACATCTTCTGTTCCAAGTTCAGCAGAAGTACCAAGATAGGTGTTCATGGAACGCTCACCGTCTTCTGAAACAAAAATCATTGAGCGTGATGTCGGCAAATCCCCACCCACGACTGGTGGGTTCACGAAGTCTGTCCCCGTCTCTTGCATAGTTTTAGCATAAAATTCGCCTAAACTGTCATCGCTTACCCGTCCAATGAAAGCTGTGCGCACACCTAGTGCGCCGAGCCCTGCCAAAGTATTGGCCACAGCCCCTCCTGGTGCCTCAGTGCGCTGGGACATCGCACTATAAAGAAGCTCGGCACGCTCACGATCAATTAGCTGCATGATTCCTTTTTCAATACCCATATCTGCGAGGAACTGATCCCGTGATGGACAAATAACATCTACAATCGCATTTCCGATGCCAACGACTTGATATTTTTTCATTAATCTTTTTCCTCAAACAAACATAAATTCCATATAAGACAGGTCTCACATTGCGGTTTTCGTTCTTTACAGTGATAACACCCATAGAGGATCAGCCTCTTCAAATTACAGTGATATATGCTTTATAATATGAAAACCAAACTGCTTTGCCATAGCCTCGCTATGCCTTTAGTTTTGTTCAAGAACAAGTAAAATGCGCATATTCGTAGCAGTGTAACGCCCGTTCGTCGCTCCAAATCAACAGAAATGGACTTTAAATGACCGATACAGATGCTTCTTACATCTACCGTGTATTAAAACGCGCAATCGAAGAGATCGACTTTTCAGAGGGCCAGATCACCCTATCCGATTTAACGGCAAACATGGGAATGAGCCAACCCCATTTTCAACGGTTATTCTCAAAATGGGTTGGCATATCACCTAAAAATTTTCAACAATATCTAACTGTTGAACATGCAAAACACTTACTGAGGGATCACCATTCCCTTTTGGACATCACTTTGGAAACTGGACTTTCCGGAAGGGGACAATTGGATCATCATTTAATCACTTGGGAAGCTATGACACCAGATGAATTTGCCAAAAAAGCCAGGGGACTGGTGATCCGCTATGCATGGGATGATAGTCCTTTTGGAGAGGCGCTTATAATGGCCACCGTTAGCGGCATCTGCGGCATTTCCTTTTCCGCCGAAACAGGACGTGATGCCGCTTTAGCAGATATGATGCAACGCTGGCCTGATGCAGAATTTCGCAAAGAAAGTATCCCGACATCTGACAATGAGATGGCAATTTTTGCAGATACGGGCACGCCGCGCCTTCACGTCATGGGTGCACCATTTCAGATCAAAGTCTGGCAAGCTTTGATAAATATCCCAAGCGGAAAGGTCACGACCTACAGCGATGTCGCCTCTGCAATCGGATCCCCTAAAGCAACACGTGCTGTTGGCACTGCAATAGGGAAAAATCCAATCAGTTGGCTTATTCCTTGTCATCGTGCGCTGCGCAAATCAGGTGAACTTGGCGGATATCACTGGGGGCTTCCGGTAAAGAGAACCATGCTTGCTTATGAGGCGGCCCGACGGGATGCAAAGTCCTGACTGAATTTGAAACGGCATAGTTTCGCGCATGACAATTTTCCCTGTTTTGTTTGCGCTAAGCCTTCCCATATAAAACCCCAAAAACAGGTTTAGAAAAAGTTTTGGATAGGTAAAATATGACAAATTTAGCTAAATTTGTTGGACTTTTTGTAGCTGTTGGCTTGGGATTGAGCGCTTGTACAGGACCTGAACGCTTTAAAGGACAAAACAGCTATGAAAAAACTCAACGTGGCGCGGTCATTGGCGGTATCCTAGGCGCAGTAGGCGGTTTGATGACAGGGACAGAGGCCGAGGGTAAGCGTAACCGTGCGCTAAAAGGAGCCATTTTGGGCGGTGGCGCAGGCGCAATTATTGGTAGCCAGTTGGATAAGCAAGAAGCGGAGCTCCGTAATGCGATGGGCAATGAAAATATTCTTATTCAAAACACTGGGGATCGTTTGGTCGTCACACTGCCACAAGACATTCTCTTTGGAGTTGATAGCACAGTGCTTCGCAATAATCTTATGAGCGATCTCAGTGCACTTTCAGCAAACCTGCGTAGCTATCCAGATACGACGATTCAAATCATCGGCCATACAGATAACACCGGCGCCGCGAGTTACAATCAGTTTCTCTCAGTTGGACGGGCTAATAGCGTTGCGAATGTATTAATCGAAAATGGCGCACCACGTAACCGTATAATTGCGATCGGACGCGGCGAAGATCAGCCTGTCGCCTCAAACTTGACATCCGAAGGCCGTGCACAAAATAGACGCGTGGATATTGTGATACTGCCAAAGGCAGTGAAAATGTAATCGTTTAACAACAAATTGCCCCCTGAGTACTTTAAGCGAGCATTCCGCTTGACACATACCTGTCTTTTTTTAGAAATTTAGCCTCTTTCAAGCGCGATGGCAGTGCCTTCCCCTCCACCGATGCAAATGGCCGCAACACCCCGTGTAAGGTCATATCGCTCCATCGCGTTTAAAAGCGTCACGATAATCCTCGCGCCCGAGGCACCAATTGGATGGCCCAACGCACAGGCCCCACCGTGTACATTGACTTTGTTTCTTGGAATACCCATGTCCCGCATGAACGCCATAGGGACAACGGCAAAAGCTTCATTCACCTCCCAAAGATCCACATCTTCTTTTGTCCATCCGATCCGGTTCAATAACTTTTGGGCGGCTGGAATAGGCGCTGTCGCAAACCATCCAGGTTGTTGCGCATAACTGGCATGGCCCACTATTTTTGCCCGAACAGGAAGGCTGTTTTTTCCTGCAAAGTATTCAGAGCTCAAAATCAATGCCGCTGCTCCGTCCGAAATCGAAGATGAATTTGCGGCTGTCACTGTTCCACCTTTGCGAAATGCAGGCTTTAGGTGAGGAATTTTTTCTGGACGAGCGTTAGCAGGCTGTTCATCAGCACTGATCGTTCGGCAGCCTTTAAACGTAGTCAAGCTAAAGGGCGCGATCTCATTATCAAATGCCCCGTTTTTTTTTGCAGCTAGCGCATTCAAAAGTGATTTAAGCGCAAAATCATCCTGTGCCTCACGTGTGAATTGATACTTCTCCGCACAATCTTCAGCAAATGTACCCATAAGACGATTCTTGTCATAAGCATCTTCCAATCCATCAAGGAACATATGGTCTTTGACCTCTCTATGGCCTAGGCGCATGCCACTGCGCATATTTGGCAAGATGAAGGGGGCGTTCGACATACTTTCCATCCCTCCAACGGCCATAAGTTCAGAATGGCCCAGGGCGATCTGATCAAACCCAATCATTGTGGTTTTCATCCCAGATCCGCACATTTTGTTCAGCGTCGTTGCGGGTACAGAGTCATCAAGTCCAGCAGCAAAGCCCGCCTGCCGCGCAGGTGCTTGACCCTGTCCAGCGGAAAGTACATTTCCTATCAATACTTCATCGACCGTATTCACACCCGCTCCTAACATGGCCGCTTTGATCGCCGCACCGCCAAGCTCTGCGGCTGGGACACCTTCAAAATCGCCTTGAAATCCGCCAATGGCTGTCCGTGCAGCACCACAAATCACAACTTCCGACACAGTTCGCTCCTATTTTTTGTTATGAATACATAAAAGCAAGCTATGCCGTCTAGCCATTTTAGAAAGTCACAGTTTGGAGGCCCGATCATGGGATATAAATAATATTGCTGAACACGGGTATCACTCGTATCGGCCAGATCCAATCCAACTTAAATGAGTGCTCTATGAAAACCGATTTTCAGCGAAATTTTTGATGCGGGTTTATCATGTGGCCAACGGAAAAGATAAAAATGGCCGGCGAATCCAAAAATAAATCATGTGATGATCTCCTAAAAGTAGGATATGGATGGCAAACCAGAACAGCGTTTGCTTTGATATTCGAACATTCGACAATGAAATACGAATATTCCAAAGCTTCAAATTCCCATTTAGTTTTACATTTTACTCATATTCAATAACTATCCGATATCCTGACATAATATAACTGTAAGGGCGTCCGGGCGAATGATTTGGAATATCTAAGGCTTATTTTTGATTGCGTCTTGGCAGGATAACCACAAAGTTTAACGCTATCCGACAGACGCCGAAGTAAGTAAAAAACAAATTAAAAGCGTTTACTAGTAGATATTTAAATTCGCTCTTTTCAAAAAAATGATGCTTGGCCTTCCAAAATAAATAATGTAGCCAACGTCAAAGTGCCATTTTCTTAGCATTCGAGAGTAAAGTTTTTATGCGAGACTTCCATTTACCCGGTCGGTCACCGGTACTTACGGCCAACGGGCTATGCGCCACATCTCATCCATTGGCGGCAAAGACCGCTGTAAACATCCTCGAGCTTGGCGGAAATGCTATGGATGCCGCAATAGCGGGTGCTGTTATACTCGGAATCTGTGAACCACAAATGACGGGCATCGGTGGAGATTGCTTCGTTCTTTTCTCACCTGCCGGCAGCCAAGAAATCAAGGCTATGAATGCTTCAGGAAAAGCACCTTCCGGCCTAAATGCTGACAAGCTACGCGAAAAAGGTTATGAGAAGATGCCCCGTTGCACAGCCGATGCAGTTACCGTACCCGGAGCGATAGATGCATTTTGCCAGCTCAGCGATGATTGGGGAAAACTTGGCCTTGATACACTGCTTGCGCCAAGTATTCACTACGCCACAGAAGGCGTTCCCGTTGCGCCACGCGTCGGCCATGATTGGAAAAATAATGTGAACCGCTTGCAGGGCGCCGCGCAACATTATTTTAGCATCTGCGGCAACGCGCCAAAGGTGGGCGATTTATTTCAAGCGCTGGGTCAGGCAGAAGTGTTGCGCGAAATTGCCAAAAAAGGACGGGATGGGTTCTACTGCGGCGCTGTAGCCGAAGACATGGTGTCTTCACTCCGCGCGCTTGGTGGGACGCATACACTTGAAGATTTCGCAGATCAAAGAGCGTTTTACACCGATCCAATCAGCGGCACTTATAAAGATACGGATTTGATAGAGCATCCTCCTAATGGGTCTGGTGCAACAGCAATCTTAATGCTCAATATCCTTTCACAATTCGACATCGCCAGCCTTGATCCCTTCGGTACTACGCGAGCGCATCTTGAGGCCGAAGCTACAAAGCTTGCCTACGATGCAAGAAATCGGATTATTGCCGATCCTAGGCATACAACTGCACTGGAAGAAATGTTGTCCATTGACAGTGCCAAACGCCTTGCAGATATGATTGACCTAAAGAAAGCTCGTCCGCATCAAAGCGCCTTAAGTGAAACCTATCACAGAGATACGGTTTACATCACAGTCGTTGATAAGGACCATATGGTAGTGTCCTTGATCTATTCCATCTTTGAAAGCTTTGGTTCCGGCATTGCCACCGATCGGTATGGCATCTTATTCCAAAATCGTGGGGCAGGATTTAACCTCATCAAAGGCCACGCAAACGAATTAAAACCACAAACGCGGCCGATGCATACGATCATTCCCGCGATGTTGCGCAAAGAGGAAAAGGTTCAGATGACCTTTGGTGTTATGGGGGGGCAGTATCAATCGGTTGGCCATGCGCGGGTGATGACAAATATGTTAGATTTTGGCCTTTCCCCGCAAGAAGCCATAGATGCCCCACGCTGTTTTTCTGACGATGGTCTAATGAAAGTGGAACGTGGATATGCGCAATCGGTGGTGCAGGAACTTTCTGATATGGGTCATCAAGTCACACAGGACATTGAAGCGATCGGTGGAGCACAAGCCATTTATATCCATGAGAACGGTGTACTTGAAGGAGCCTCGGATCCCAGAAAAGATGGGTGCGCTATTGGTTATTAACCAAGAAGTCGGAAAAATGAACCGCTTTAGTTCATCTGGAAATGAAGCGGATAATGCCCATTCTCTAAAGGGCCAAACAGGTCGGGGATGTCTGGATGACCAACAGGTTCACCAGACATGTCCTCAATAAGATTTTGCTCAGAGACATAGGCCACGTAAAAGCTATGCTCATTTTCAGCGAGAAGATGGTAGTACGGTTGCTCTTTGATCGGGCGGCTGTCTTCTGGAATGGATTGGTACCATTCTTCAGTGTTGTTAAATTCAGGATCCACGTCGAAAACCACCCCGCGAAACGGGTGCTTTTTGTGCCGAACAATCTGGCCTAAGTAATATTTCGCGCTGTGCGTGTACATCGTATAAGTCCCTATTCCGGCCTTATATGTCTTTCACGATGTATTTGTCCAATAAAAGAATGGATATTCTCAGAAACAATCAGTTAATTTTCCAGCATTAATTGCAATCAGAAATAAGTGGGAATGGAGCACACTGTTAAGCAAATACTCTAAAGGCATGTCCACTTAACCCTTTGAATTATTTCACCTGCAATCTTTTGGCCCGCGATTACACTTTAGCCGCTCAGAAAAATAGAGTATACATAAAAAAATAATAAAACCGAGGCGTGTTAAATGAGGCATAACATTTCTGCGATTCTTACCGTTTGCATATTGGGATCTTGTGGCCTTGTGCCCTCCGGTACCGCTCCACGCAATTTGGATAATGCTTGTTCTATTGTTGAGCAGCGCCCTAGATACCTCAAGGCGTTCATAGCAACAGAGCGTCGCTGGGGCGTACCTATAAATGTACAAATGGCGGTCATTTATCAGGAGAGCCGTTTTAAAGCCAATGCAAAAACGCCGATGCGCTATATCCTCGGGATAATCCCACGAGGTCGTCAAAGTTCTGCCTATGGCTATGCGCAAGCTCTTGATGGAACTTGGGACGAATATAAAAAATCTACTGGCCGATTTGCCGCCAGACGCAGCAATATAAGCGATGCGACCGATTTTATGGGCTGGTATATGAACAATACGAAACGAAGCAACGGTGTGCCCCTCTCAGACACCAAGAACCAATATCTCGCTTATCACGAAGGACAAACAGGATACGCCAGAGGCAGTTACCGCAAAAAGTCTTGGCTCATGGGCGTAGCAAAAAAAGTGTCGAGAAGGGCATCTGTATACAAAACGCAGCTTAGACGATGTAATAAGCTCTAAAATCGTGCCACCGTCTAACGCGGTGCTATTTTATCTATTATACCGATATCAGTGTCAGTTCTTTCTGCGGCGTTTTTCTTGATTGATCAAAACATTAAACAGATTGTCATTCAGTAACATATCTGTCGTCACATCGTTGAGTACAACAACCGTTTGTTCCCCATTCTGGTCCTCAATCACCCATTGGCGCAATTGAGGATTAGGTCCAGTGAAGACAAGCGCCATACGCCCCCGCTCAGGATGTTCAGGATCTTGGACCGTCAAAATTGTAGACGTGCCGTCAAATTGGTGTGTGCGGACCATACTTTCATGAGACAGATTGATGTTATCCGCTAAGATTAAAGACAACGGCGTTTTACTCAGTGGATAGCTTTCTGGAACGTCATTGCCATTGGGATCAAAAATGGCCAATTGCCCCCCCGCAGCGAGAACAAGCGCATCGTTTGGGGGATCGTATTCAAACCGAATTCGTCCAGGACGTTTGATGTAAAGAGACCCTGTAGACAAACTTCCGTCTGAATTGATTTGCGTAAATTTTGCCTCAACAGTCCGCAAACCGTCCAAATATAAAGACAGCGCATTGATGCTGATCTTATCTGCCCAAACCGCTGTGGACAGACATAAAGCAGACAAAAAAGGCACGATATGTAGAATATGAACCATAACGTTAGTATATATTTAGCACTGCGTGACACCAGCGCAAACAGATCTATGATAACATTTATCGGCAACTTATCGCTGCTCTGGCAGAAGTATTTCGCGTTTCCCAACGTGGTTTGCAGCACTGACAAGCCTTTCGTCTTCCATTTGCTCGACCAAACGGGCCGCTTTATTATAGCCGATCGCCAATTTCCTTTGGATATAGCTAGTGGAACATTTGCGATCCTTTAAAATAATCGCGACTGCTTGATCATAAAGGGCATCTTCACCATCAGTATTACCTCCCAAGCCCAGAACAAGATCAATGCTATCGGCGGAATCATCTTCCGGACCATCGACCACACCACTTTTGTATTCGGGTGGGCCATAAGCTTTGAGATAGCTGACCACCTCTTCGACTTCCTCATCGCTGACAAATGGACCATGGCAGCGGGAAATCTTGGATCCACCAGCCATATAAAGCATGTCACCCATGCCCAGGAGCTGCTCTGCCCCCATTTCGCCAAGGATCGTCCGGCTGTCAATTTTACTGGTCACTTGGAAGGAAATACGCGTTGGGAAGTTTGCTTTAATTGTTCCGGTGATCACATCGACAGACGGTCGCTGTGTAGCCATGATCAGATGGATTCCAGAGGCGCGCGCCATTTGGGCGAGACGCTGAATACAAGCTTCTATTTCCTTACCCGCAACCATCATCAAATCTGCCATTTCATCAACGATGACAACGATGTAAGGCATTTTTTCAGGTGCGAATTCTTCGGTTTCAAAGACAGGTTCGCCCGTGTCATCGTCAAATCCAGTCTGGACTGTACGGCTAAACATTTCGCCTTTGACCAACGTGTCCTCCACACGGCCATTGTACCCATCTATGTTTCGCACGCCCATCTTAGACATTTTGCGATACCGCTCTTCCATTTCTCCCACGACCCATTTTAGCGCTATGACCGCCTTTTTAGGGTCTGTGACAACGGGGCTTAGCAAATGGGGAATACCGTCATAGACGCTTAATTCTAACATTTTGGGATCTATCATGATTAAGCGGCATTCATCCGGAGTAAGCTTGTAAAGGAGCGATAGAATCATGGTATTGATCGCTACGGATTTACCTGATCCCGTGGTTCCTGCAATTAGAAGATGAGGCATTTTTGCAAGGTTTGCCACAACAGGTTCACCACCAATATCTTTACCAAGCGCGATGGGCAGTTT
The DNA here is from genome assembly GCA_913051655.1 of uncultured Alphaproteobacteria bacterium. Lineage (GTDB taxonomy): Bacteria > Pseudomonadota > Alphaproteobacteria > Rhodobacterales > Rhodobacteraceae > LFER01. Next base: position 43,987 of record CAJXHI010000016.1, on the reverse strand, counting down.
TTGATTGCCATCACCAAAAAATTTGGAGGCTAGAATTTCGCGTAAAACTACCTTTTCGCGGTTTTCGTTGGGCAACTCTATCCCGATGACCGTCTTACCGGGGATGGTTGAGACTCTTGCCGACAGCGCTGACATGGAGCGTGCAATATCATCAGACAGGCCGATAACACGGCTGGCTTTCAACCCTGGAGCCGGTTCCAATTCATACATGGTTACGACCGGTCCGGGTCTGACTGAAACGATTTCTCCGCGCACACCGTAATCATCCAAAACCGACTCAAGAAGACGCGCGTTTTCTTCAAGGCTCTCATCCGAAAGATACTGGCGCTCTATCACGACCGGATTAGCAAGCAGGCTAAGCGGAGGAAGTTCATATTCAAGCTGAGAGTCATCAAATTTAAGGCTGGGTTGGGCCTCCCTTTTCGCTTGAGAGGATTGCGTAATAGGTTTTCGTAAAGGGGGCTGTACCACTTTTTTCGGCTCATACTTTGGTAGAGTGCCAAGGCTCTGCGGGGGATAAGTGGTTGCTTCTGGCTCCATATGATGCAGACCCATATTCTCCAAAATATTAAGCCCCTGCTGTTTGGGCTCAACAGAGGGCTCCTCTACACATGCCTCCACTGTCGCTACCGCTTCAAACTGCCGTTTTGTAACGCGAGGCTCAATCCGCAACGAAGGTTTTTGCATATCCAAGTCAGAGTTTTCTTGTTCGTGCGACAAAAGTCCGCGGGAGCTCGATGTATCGGCCACCAACTCGGAGCGACGGCGCACTCGCGATTTAATCACATTGGTGATTTTCACCTTAAGTCGCTCATCACCATGCAGATAAGGATCCTTAATTTGCGCATTTTCTTCGACCGATTCTTGCGCTGAGATTTTTTCCGAGCGTTTTACGAAAGAAGGCATCAAAGAAAACAAGCTGTGCTTTTGCGCAGCCTCTTCTTGAAGGTCAAAACTCTCACCCTCCTCAACAAAGGCTGGTGCCGGCGGCAGTGACAGCCCGCCTTGTGCTGCTGTCACTGCCCGCTTGGTTTGCTTGACGACAGGATGCACTGCGATTTGGTGCCGGCCATCCTTACCATCCATATCGCATGAAGAGTTGGCATTTAATGAGGGCGCAGCTTTCAACGCACGCGATCTGCTTCGACCAAGAACACTCATCAAAAGGGCAAAGGTCATTACCAAGCCCGTAAATAAAAAACGTACAAGACGACCAAGCTCGTGGCGCGTAAATCCAAGACAAAATAGCAACATTCCCACGAAAGAGACGCCCGTCACGAAAGAGGTTAGCAGAACATTCCCACGATCCGTGAAAGGTATAAGCAAAAGAGCCTGTTGAAGAATGGTATCCCCAAACAATCCGCCCATCCCGAAACTATGTGTCCATATGGCAGGTGGCACGAGGCTCGCGCAATAAAGTGCCAGAAGTGCAATCGCAAAAGGCGCAAAAACAAGACGCCAAAGCGCTCTGTCAGCACCTATGTGTATGATGCAACGAAGGCCCCAACCTGCACTCAAAACCACAAACGTCCAGCTTGACCATCCAAGAACGAGCATCACCGGCGCCGCAATCGACGCCCCTTTCACGCCCAACAAATTCTGTACTGGCGCATCTGTTGCAGACAGCCAACTCGGATCTTCAGGCGAATAGCTCCACACCATCACGCCGATCAAAACGCTCAGGCCGATCAATCCGATACCCAAAAGCTCGATCCCGCGTTGTTCCAAAACGGCTCGAAGCTGGGTGTCGATAAATGGGCTGCGTTCATGTGTGGAATGATATGCCATATCTACCTCATACGTTATAAAGGCATCTGCGAATTTTCAGCAAAGCCAGTTCGGTTTGCGCTTTGTCCGCGACAAGCGCTACACGGATATAATTATTTCCAGGATTACAGCCGTTCACATCTTGGGACAAATATCGCCCCGGAAGCACGCGAAGGCCTTCTTCTTTCCACAGTTTCACTGCTGCCTCTTCATCATCATGGTAAGGAAGCCACAAAAAAAATCCAGCTTCTGGCATCCTGATACCTTCAATATTCCCGAAAATGTCGTCTGCAAGATTGAATTTTTCTCGGTACAGGGCACGGTTTTCTTTAACATGGGTTTCATCTGCCCAAACCGCCTCGGCAGCGCGTTGCAACGGTAAAGGCAGTGGCGCCCCTGAATAAGCTCGCATGGTTTTCAACTGCGTGATTGATCTCTCGCCGCCCGCTGCAAAGCCTGAACGCAAACCTGGCAGGTTGGAGCGTTTTGAAAGCGAATGAAATATCATAACACGCTCGGGACCCACGCCCATTTCTGAGGCAATCTGCAAAGCCCCAACTGGCGGATTATTGCGGTAAATTTCACTGTAACATTCATCTGCAAGAATTTTGAAATCGTATTTTTCAGCCAGACAAATAAGTTCTTTCCAATATTCTCTGCTTGCCACGGCCCCCTGTGGATTAGCAGGTGAGCAAATATAAGCCAGTGCCGTTTGATTAAGAACAATTGGTGGCAAAGCCGTGTAATCTGGCAAATATCCTGTTTCACGGGTGGCTGGCACAAATTCTAAGCGCGCACCTACGGAAAGCGCGGCAAACATATAAACCTGATAAAATGGATTTGGCGTCAATATTATAGGTTGCGCCCCATTTTTCGTTTCAGGGCAAAGGGCCATAGACGCATTATAAAGCCCCTCACGCGTACCATTTAAAACAATGACGTTCTTCTCTGCGCATAACTCGATTTGATAACGCCACGCCAGCCAACCAGAAATGGCTGTCCTAAGCTCTTGCGTGCCATCATTCGGAGGGTAGCTGTTAAAACCAGAGGCGTTTTGAGTGATGATATCGACTACCCAAGATGGAAACGCATGCTGCGGCTCTCCGATTGTCATTGTCAGAACGGAATGCTCCGAAGCAACCGGATCCAATAGATTGCGTAAACGCGCAAACGGATAAGCGGGTAGGTTCGAAAACCGCTCAGGAAACATCTCATAGCCTCAATATTCGGGATCGTAACGTCCCGATTTTTTACAACTATAATCAATGAAAGACGCCGCGTCTACCGAAACCGCTGACTTTTTGGAAAATCTGGTGTCAAAACCATTTTTTTTCGAAATGTGCCCTTAGTTCTATCTAGTCAGCGCCAGTTCTGCCCCCATGGCAAGCCGCAAAAGCCGCCTTTCCTCAAAAGCTCCCGCCGCCAACATCACCCCGCAACTGGGATACCCCGTAGGAAGGGTCACAGCGCATGTCCCCATAAGATTGGCGATACGGGTATACCGCAATGAAAACAGGTTTTCCGTGACATAATATTGATCATCGCTAAACAGCCTGTCTATTTTTGGCGGCATAATTGGAGCTGTCGGACAAATAACTGCATCGAATCCATTCGTCAAAGATTTGAACTCTGCCCTGTAACGTTCAAGCTGCTGCCAGCCTGCCACGAAATCTGCAGCACTCACGTCTTCACCCTGTCTGAAACGGTCACAGATAGGCGCAAACATCTTTTCAGGCGCCGCCTCGATCACATGTTTCCAAGTGCCATACGCTTCCCCCACAAAAAGCGGTCCACCCATCGTATTTGCGTCACTCAGGAAATCTAGAGTGACTTCCCTAATCTCTGCTCCTGCTTTTGCAAATTTTTCAACACTTTCCTGAAAGGCTTGAGCAGGCGCATTGCGCGTGACATCAAATAGATCACCTTTCAAAATGGCCAAGCGCCTCCCTGAAAGAGATGCATTAGCAAGGTCCATCGCCCTCTGCCCCGCGAGGGCTGTAAAAATATGCGCTGCATCTTCCACTGTCTTCGTCAAAGGTCCAACCGTATCAAATGATGCGCAAAGCGGCACAACACCCTCAAGAGAAATCAGCCCCGAGGTTGTCTTCAATCCGACGAGGTCATTCCACGCCGCTGGGATACGGACAGACCCACCCGTATCTGACCCAATCGCTGCGGGCGACAGTCCAAAGGCTACTGATGCCCCTGCACCTGAAGAAGATCCCCCCGGCACAGTATCAGGGAAATTTATACACGGTGGTGTTTCTTTGACCGGGTTTAATCCAATGCCAGAAAACGCGAGCTCCGACATATGGGTTTTCCCCAAACACACAAGCCCTACCGCTGTTGCGTTTCTAAGGCAAAGGGCATCTTTTTCAGGGATACGTCCAGCCAAAAGATCACTGCCCGCTTCAGTTACATCGCCAGCTGTGTCAAATAAATCTTTCCAACTAATAGGAACCCCATCGAGCACAGACAACCGCTCTCCGGATCGCGCACGCTGAGACGCCATTTCCGCCTCGGCCAAAGCACGCTTCGGTGTCATAATCGTGTAAATTCGTTTGGCTTCTGGATGCGCCGTAGTGGCCTCAAGATAGGCCTCTATGATTTCTACCGGATCCAACATACCCGCATCAATCTCCCTGCCCAGATCCGATGCGGACATTTCCAGAATCGATTGCATTGTTTTTCCTTCACTAACGCCAAATGTAACGCGCCACCTCAGCGGCAACTACGCACATGGACAAACATAACGATGCCATCATATTAAGGTTTATGACAATAACAACAGATATCGCGATCATCGGCGGCGGGCTGGCGGGAGCCGTAATGGCTGTATGTGCACGTGCACATGGATTAAAGACCTGCATCATTGATGCAAAACCGTCAAATATCCAAAGCAGCAGCGATTTTGATGGCAGATCATACGCCATGGCCCATTCTTCTGTTAGAATGCTGAAAGCATTGGAACTTTGGGACGATCTTGAAAAAACTGCTCAACCGATTTTCGATATCAAAATTAGTAATGGTGGGGTGGCAGAGATACCCTCTCCGTCCATGCTCCATTTTGCCAAATATGACCTGGAGGAAGGTCCCATGGGCCATATGATTGAAGACCGGCATTTACGACCTCTACTCCAAAATCGCCTTAAAGACAAAGACGAAATCATTTATTTGGATCAAACACAAGTCATAGGACAAAACACAGGACCAACATCAACAGAGTTATCCATTAAAGGGGGCAAAACAAAAGTTAAGGCTAAATTGGTTATCGCTGCAGATGGCCGTAAAAGCGCTTTTGCCGCGAAAGCAGGCATCGCCTACAGCGGCTGGGATTATGCACAAACCTCTCTCGTCTGCGCTTTAGAGCATGAAAAACCACATAAAGGGGTCGCCTATCAACATTTCATGCCGCCCGGGCCACTTGCAATTCTTCCCCTGAACAAAAACCGCAGCTCAGTCGTCTGGACTGAAACCACAGAAAACACTGAAACCATTATGTCCTTGAACGATGAAGCATATTTGGATGTTTTGCGACCGCGCTTCGGTGATTTTCTGGGCAATATCGCGCTAGCAGGTAAACGCTTCGCGTTCCCTTTGGAAATGAGTATCGCTAAAAGGCTCGTAGCAGACAGGGTCGCCCTTGTTGCCGATGCGGCCCATGGGATGCACCCCATCGCGGGTCAGGGATTGAACGCGGGCATGAGGGATATTGCGGCGTTAACCCAAATCATCTATGAAGCCAAACAAAGGGGCGAGGATTTTGGATCAACTACCGTCTTGAGCCGGTATCAAGAATGGCGTGGCTTTGATGCCACAGCTCTGCCCCTTGCGCTGGATGGACTTAACCGCCTGTTTTCAAATCGTAGTCGATTGCTTCAGGACATTCGAACACTTGGTATCGGGCTTGTCAATGGACTTCCCAATCTCAAACGCTGTCTGATGCGTGAAGCGGCGGGTTTGTCGGGTGAACTTCCCCATCTGATGCAATAATAATACTGCCCTAAGCATAGTATGACCTTTAGGAGCCCTCCTAAATCAAGCCTTGGTCCCTAAACAGAAACATTGGTTGATCCTTTTATAGATACTCAAATTCGCGGTGCCACCTGATAAATATTGCGGGTCATAAGCCGCAATTTAATCATCCAGACTACGGGCTTCATCTTCCAACATGATTGGGATTCCATCGCGTATCGGAAAGGCGAGCCCCGCCTTCTGACTGATCAACTCTTGCGTCGCTTTGCAATATTCTACCGTCGCATTTGTCAAAGGACAGACTAACACCTCCAACATTTTGCGATGCGCTACTGTGTGCGAGATATCGTTCACTGCAAAACGTCTCCACCATCGCCCGCACGCAAGCTGTATTCGATCAAGGTCACAATCGTTTCGCGCCGCGTCACCAGTGAGGGCGCTTCCAATAGTGCTTGCTTGTCTTCAACTTCAAAATCCAACAGCATTGACAGCGAGTTAATCAGTAACTCATCATCTGCGTCTTTGAGCGTATCCCAATCTGTGGAAAGCCCCCGCGCCTTGAAATATCGCGCAAGTATCTTGAAAAACTCCACACGGTCAAAACTTGGATCTTTGTCACTGGCAGCTCTGTCCCCTTCAAAACCTGTCCAACTTACACCAAACCGTCGGTAGGGTGTAAATCCTTCGATTTCGTCACGAATACGGTAGCGGCTGACCCCGGTAAGGGTTACCATATACCGACCATCCTCCGTTTCTGAAAACTGGGTGACACGACCAGCGCAACCAATGGACTGCATTCGTTCGTCGCCGTTTTGACCGCTTGTCTGAATCATCCCGATCAAGCGCTCTGGGGTTTTCAAAACGTCCTCAATCATTGTCAAATAGCGCGGTTCAAAAATGTGCAGTGGTAATCGCGAGCGCGGAAGCAAAAGCGCGCCTGGTAGTGGAAACACCGCAATGGTGTCTGGAAGATCAAAATTCATTACCATGGACCATATGTAGCTCCGCACAGCAATCAGGCAAATATCAAAGAACTTAATTTTCGTCGTCCATTCAAAACGATAGGATCATTAGACTGAAGAGCTTCAAAAATAATAAACAACTGTGCTTTTGCAGCACCCTCATGCCAATCCCTGTCTCTGCGAAAAAGTTCAAGTAATTCATCAATCGCTTTTTCCGCAGCACCCGCAGCGTATAGAGCTTGCGCTAGATCAAGGCGCGCCTGATGATCCTCTGGGCTCGCGTCAACCTTACCACGCAGATCGTCGATGGGCCCAGCATTGGCAGCCTGCTTTGCCAATTCAAGCTGCGCATAAGCCGTTTCCAATTCTGGCGTTTTCGCGATCTCTGCTGGGGCACCGTTTAAAATCGCCTCTGCCTGGTCAAGATCGTTTAGTGCGATCTGCGCACGCACTAAGCCGCTATAGGCACCGGGATGATTTGGGTTTTCGCCCAAAATTCCGGAAAAGGTTTGTGCCGCTTCCTCTGCCTCACCAGCAGCCAAGAACTCCTCCGCGGCAGCAACTGCATCACCAAGACCACCATCTGCACTGCCACCTGAGGCTGCTACGACTTTTTCTACGAAAGCCTGTACCTCAGAGGCAGGCAAAGCCCCTTGAAAAGCGTCAACTGGTTTACCCTGCCAAAACGCATAGACAGTTGGTATAGACTGCACACGCATCTGCCCCGCGATCATCTGGTTTTCGTCAACATTGACCTTAGCCATTTTCACAGCACCTTTTGCGGCGATTACAGCCTCTTCCAATTGTGGGCCGATTGTCCGACAGGGACCACACCATGGCGCCCAAAAATCCACAATGACTGGGACTGTTTGGCTTGCTTCAATCACGTCAGCCATAAAGGTCGCTTCGCTGGCCTCAAACACCAAGTCTGAGGATGACACTTCAGGGGTTTGTCCTAATTCCAACATCTGTTTTCTTTCATCGTGTTTCCTTAGCTTCATATATGGATGATTTTTGCAGAATTCAAAGATCAAAACTTGCAAAAACTGGCGCGTGGTCGCTCGGCCGTTCCCACCCACGTACAGTACGCAGGATACGGGATCCATACGCCTTATTCGAAATATCCTGCGACGCCCAAATGTGGTCCAACCGGCGTCCTTTGTCAGCACTATCCCAATCTGCCGCCCGATACGACCACCACGAATAAAGCTGACCTTCTGGAATATCCTGCCTTGTCACATCTACCCATTTCCCGGAATTTTGGACATCTGCCAGTGCGTCTACTTCGACCTGTGTGTGACTGACCACTTTCAATAGTTTTCTGTGGTCCCATACATCATCCTTGCGCGGCGCAATATTCAAATCCCCCACAAGCACAGAGGCTTTGGGCGGGGTTTTCTTAAAATAGGCTTTCATTGCGGCTAGATAATCCAGTTTTTGGCCAAATTTCTCGTTCACCGTACGATCAGCGATGTCGCCGCCCGCAGGCACATAAAAATTGTGGATGGTCAGACCGTTTTCTAGCTGACCTGCAATATGACGTGCGTGTCCGAGTTCAGCAAAATCTTCTGCCCCAACTTGGGTGATTGGACTGCGCGATATGATGGCGACTCCATTGTACCCCTTCTGCCCACGCGCAATTACATACGCATAACCAGAAAGCGCGAGAAGGTCCATGGGGATTTTGTCGACTGGCGATTTACATTCCTGCAAACATAGAACATCGGGGGCTTCTTCATTTAATAACTTTACAACCAAAGCAGCTCGAAGGCGGACGGAGTTAATATTCCAAGTGGCAACTGTCGTGGTCACATCAAATTTCCTTTGTGCTATAGGCCTCTCGCCCGTAACTCACCATATGCAAAGGTTTTAGACCTAAACTTCGTTGAAAGAGTCAACTTCAAATTCAGTTCCATCGCCCTATGACAAAAGAGCCCGAAAACCGGTCTATAATTCCCGTGCGAATAAGTGGTGAAACCCAATTATTTAACTCTTGATTCTGCTGCATCGGGATCGCCGATGCGGAGACCAATACGATTAATTCATGAGAAATTGGTATGAGGATCATTCAAAGGTGTCAATGGCTATGCGGGAAAGTAAAGCGCGAGGAAATCAGTATCCGTCCAAACACGAACGGTGTATTTTGTTTACATGACGGTGGACTTCCACCGAATTTCCCAACAAAATAAAGCTTCAAGGTATTGAAATGTTTTCACGGGATCCGCTGTCCTACAATTAGCTTTTTCCAATTCAGCTTGCGTCATTTACAGTTCTTTCAACTTTACCAAACGACATGCTTTTTAAAAGCACAAGCTCACTTTAATTTACCGAAAATTTCTTCGATCAAACTGACAGAAATTTCAATTTGCTTTTATCAAGATGCAACGGATTTGCCGTAATTGTAATTCGGTAAGAGAAAACGCTAACTCAATGTCAACATATCGTTACCGGTTTTGGCAGCGACGTTTTTGAAAATCTGGGATAAGACACGTCTGCTTTATCAAAAAAGAAAAAACGTTAGATTCTCGCTGTCTCGTATTCACCAGCTAGTTTAGCTATAAGACGTATTTTACGGACATGTTAGGTGTGGATGCTTATCACCCATGCACCAGTCGAATAATTTGTTTCGATTGGACTGCTTTTAAAGGTGGCAGCAGCGCAAGGTTTCTTAGTAAACTTCGTACGATATAGTTAACAAAAGACCGTCATCCATCGGTTAAAAATGTAATTCAAAATCAAAAAGCACACAAAAAATGGTCCGGGTCACCCCGGACCAGTCCAACAGAGAGGGTGCAAACCTTAACCCAGGTATGCACGGGTTCATACGATTTTATAATTGAAATATTGTATTTTTTCAATATCCTTACCTTTCACTGTTGCTGTTTTGCTACAATCTTATATCCACCACGTTCAGTGACCAGCATTTTGGCCTGAGAAGGATCAGGTTCAATTTTTTGCCTGAGTCTGTAAATATGTGTTTCAAGCGTATGTGTGGTGATGCCGGCATTATATCCCCAGACCTCATGCAATAAAATGTTCCTATGCACAGTGGCATTTTCGGAACGGAGAAGAAATTTCAGAATATTTGTTTCCTTTTCTGTTAATCTAATTTTGATACCATCTTCTTTTACCAGAAATTTTTGCGTAGGCGTAAAAATATAGGGCCCTAGTGCAAAATTTGCGTCTTCTGTTTGATCAAATTGACGAAGATGAGACCGAATACGTGCCAATAGAACCGGAAACTTAAACGGCTTAGTGATGTATTCATTTGCTCCCACATCCAATCCTAGGATCGCGTTGGCATCACTATCCTGCCCTGTGAGGATTATGATGGGACATTTGATGGTTTGTTTACGCATAATGCGGCATAATTCTCCGCCATCTATATCGCGCAGGCCAATGTCCAGAATAATAACATCAAAATCTTGCTGCCCCACCTTCGAAAGCGCTTCTCGTGCAGACCCCACTTGTTGTAATTCAAACTCGCCAACAATAATAAGCTGTTCAGCAAGCGCGTATCTGAAATCTTCTTCATCATTCACAAGCAAAATTGTTTTCGTCTGAGCCATCTTTTCCGTTGTCTGCTTTACGACCGAGAGGTGCGCCCTAATCTGAAAGATTGAAAGCTCAGTCGGGTTCCTTTCACAAGGACGAGTTTAATTCCACAGATTTTGAAACAATTGCGAGCGAAAATCAAACATTGAATATTCTGCGACATTATCGCACAAGTCATGTGTAGGTGTTTTTTCGATAATTGGTCACATGGCATTAGCTCTTTCGATACAGGAACAAATCTCTCGGGCACGCGCAGATTTGCGCATGGGTGTTCCTGTAATATTGGATTTGGATGAAACTGCCCTTCTAATTCCTGCAGAAACCCTGAGTGACGAACGTCTAAAAGATCTGAGACAGATGACAGGCGAAATGCTTTTGTTGCTCAGCGCCAAACGCGCTAAAACGCTCAAACTTGCTGCATATGACGGTGATTTGGCCCGAGTTCTTGTCCCACAAGAGGCCAACACTAGATGGTTTAGGGCCATGGCTGATCCATCCTCTGATCTGGAAATACCCCTCAAAGGTCCATTTAAGAGCAAACGTGATGGGGACGCGGCATTGGAACGGTTTGCTTTAAGTCTCGTCAAATCCGCACATCTTCTACCCACAGCGTTGATTAAATATGTATCGAAACCAAATACTGTCGCCCTTGAGGGATTGACGTATTTAAATGTGCAAGTTGCCAGTTCTTATTTAAGCGAAGCGGTAATCTTGTCTGACATAATTTCTTCAAAACTTCCAATTTCTGCGGCTCCAAAGGGAAAACTGCATTTGTTTCGCCCCAATAATGGTACAGAAGAACATTATGTAATGGAAATTGGAAAACCTGAGCGTAGCGAACCGGTTCTTGTGCGTCTACATTCGGCCTGCTTTACAGGGGATGTGTTGGGCAGTTTGAAATGTGATTGTGGTGCGCAATTGCGTGGCGCACTGCAGCAGATGGGGCAGAAGGGTAGCGGTGTATTGCTTTACCTTAATCAAGAGGGCCGCGGTATTGGAATGGCCAATAAGATACGGGCCTACTCCCTTCAAGACGAAGGATTTGATACTGTTGAGGCCAATCATCGCCTCGGCTTTGAAGATGACGAACGAGATTTCAGAATTGGCGCATCTATCCTCAAAGACATGGGAATTTGCAATATTCGCCTTATGACCAATAATCCCTCAAAAATATTGATGATGGAGAAAAATGGTATCAACGTGCTTGAACGCGTGCCCTTGATCCTAGGTGAAAACCCGACAAATGCACATTATCTGGCCACAAAAGCGCGTAAATCTGGTCATCTTTTATGACGCAACGGTCACAGCATATTTACATTACACCCCGCGGCGCTCGTGTGGGCAACATAATCTATCCCTGTAGCATCGGAAAAAATGGAACAACTTCGCGCAAACGTGAGGGAGATAACGCAACACCAGAAGGCGCCCATGAAATTATTGGTTTGCTTTACCGTCCTGACCGCTTGGAAAGGCCAACAAACTGGGCGCTCCCCATTCGACCTCGCGACATTTGGTCGGATGATTGCGCAGACCCTGAATACAATATGATGGGCCAGGTCCCAAGCCAATTTCAACATGAACGGTTTTATCGCGCCGATCCCTTGTATGATCTTGTTCTGCTGATCAATTGGAATTGGCCTTATGCGATCAAAGGACGTGGATCCGCTATATTCCTACACCAATGGCGTAAACCGGGCCATCCGACAGAAGGCTGTATTGCTTTTGATCCTAGACACTTATTGCAGATTGTTCGACGCATCCGATTTGGCACAAAGATTATTGTCCGTCAACATTGATACGTTCCCCGAAAATAGCGGACCCGACACGCACATGGGTCGCCCCATGTGCAACCGCAGTTTCAAAATCGCCAGACATACCCATAGATAATCCTGAAAGTCCGTTGTTTTTGGCAATTTTTGCCAAAAGCGCAAAGTGATGCGTAGGGTTTTTTTCTGCCGGGGGAATGCACATCAACCCTTTAATAGGAAGATCAAGTGCCCTGCAGCCCTTGATAAAATCGTCGGTATCTTGAGGTAGAATACCCGCTTTTTGCGGTTCAAGACCCGTATTAACTTGTATGAAGATCTCGGGACAATGTCCTATTTCCTGCGCAATACGTGCGATTGACGTGCTAAGTTTTGGGCGATCGACGGAGTGTATAGCATCAAAAAGCTCCATCGCCTGACGGGTCTTGTTGCTTTGCAAGGGCCCGATTAAGTGCAGCTCTATGCCCTCAAATTCCTTTTTAAAAGCGGGCCATTTTTTCAAACTCTCTTGGACACGGTTTTCCCCAAACACACGATGCCCGTCAGAAAGAACCGCATGCACCCGTTCATTAGGTTGAATTTTTGACACGGCAATCAGTTTTGTGCTGCAAGTCGGGCGACCGTGTTCGCGCTCCGCAGCCTGTAAACGCTCTGTGATCCCTTGAAGTGACATTATTTTCCCCTTTTTGCACTTTAAGGTAACACCGTGCAGGGAATTGCAAGCAAAAAAGAGCGGCTCAAAAGCCGCTCTTCATAAGTCACTCTAATCGGCTGATTAGAATGTGAACTCTACACCGAACGCTGTAAAGTCGTTCGCGTCCGTTGTAGCAGCGAATACTTTCGCACCACCGCCCAAGTCATAAGTTGCGTGTGCTTCGTAAGCAGAATTTTCATCAGTTGAGTAGCTCACAGAAACTGCACCGGCTGACCAAGATACAGAAGCGTCCCAGTCGTCGTTATCGTCTGCTGACATTGAAACGCTCAAACCATTGCCCATAGCGTATTTAACAGAGCCGGTTGTAATGTCATCATTGTCACCGTTATTGTTCATTGCAAGGCCGAGCGTAATGTCACCCATTGCATAAGAAGCTGACCACTTCATGGCTTCATTTTCAGCTGGAACTGCTCCAGCCGCAGCGTCGCCACGAGTTGTACCGATCACGCTGAACGACAAGTCACCCATTGCGTAACCCAACTTATAAGAGTTGGTGTTTACGTCTGTGTCTGAAGATGCGACATAGTCGATAGTAAAGCCAGCCATTGATGTGCTGATCTGTACATCACCAGTTTGACTGTCGTCATAAAGGTCAGAGACTTCACCTGGGTCGACTGTGAGAGTGACGTTACCCATTGCAACAGTTACTGAAGGCTGATCAAGGTCTGATCCCTGAGCTTCAACTCGGTAGTCGTCGTTCCAGTCGAGCAAAGAGCCGCCACCAAAATCATCAGCGACTGTGAGCGTTACGCCAGCATCTGTTGTCATACTTGCGCTAACATTCAGGTCGATACCGGATGACGTTGTGGTTACGTTATTTGAGCTAGATGTACCAGCGTTAGCTTTCCCACTTAGGCTTACATCTGCAGATGCAAAGCCTGCAGACATTGCAAGAGCGGTAGTCGCGAGAAGAACATGTTTCATTTTTTTTCCTCGGTTCGTTATATGGACCCTGAAACGGTGAATCCGTGTCAGGAATAAGTTCGTAATCGCTCTTTTCCCCCTGACAATGCAAGTGATTGCTGTGCAGAATGCGAACCTGATCGAAAAATGATGCAGCATTGCCACAGTTTTTCCGCTGCCGCTTGCCAATTACACGCAAAAGAAGCACGCCCGTTTCTATACACATGCGAAAGAAATGTTTGTTATTCTTTTTTGGGATAAAAACTATTGATTATCGCAATTTTTGCAAAGTTCGCGCAAAACCGATTGAGATACGAGATTGATATGCCTCTGGACGCTACGGCGTAATACGCTTATCAACCTGTCAAACGTTGAATAAAAGGTCGCGAAAAATGGCACGCTACATTGCCGCTGATATTGAGCCAAAATGGCAAAAAGCCTGGAACAAAGCCAAAGTATTTCAGGCACAACGCAATGAATCGCGACCCAAATATTACGTACTAGAAATGTTTCCCTATCCTTCGGGGAAACTGCATATTGGGCATGTGCGCAACTATACAATGGGCGACGTGATCGCGCGCTATAAAATGAGCACAGGACATAATGTGCTGCACCCCATGGGATGGGATGCTTTCGGCATGCCCGCAGAAAATGCGGCGATGGCAAGCGGAGGCCACCCTAAGGATTGGACCTATAACAATATCGACCAAATGCGCGAACAAATGAAACCGCTTGGTCTTTCGATTGACTGGTCGCGCGAGTTTGCAACTTGTGACCCAGAATATTACGGGCAACAACAAGCGTTGTTCCTCGATTTTTTAGAGGCCGGGCTGGTCTATCGCAAAAATGCAGTCGTGAACTGGGATCCAGTAGACATGACCGTACTCGCAAATGAACAGGTCGAAAACGGGCGCGGCTGGCGCTCTGGCGCTCTGGTAGAGCGGCGCGAGCTAACGCAATGGTTTTTCAAAATCTCTGACTTTGCAGAAGATCTGCTAAAAACAATCGAGAAGCTTGACGATTGGCCAGCCAAAGTGAAATTGATGCAAGCGAATTGGATCGGCAAATCACGCGGGCTTCAGCTAAGTTTTGAAACCATGAATGCGCCTGACGGATTCAATGATATTGAGGTGTACACAACACGCCCCGACACTTTAATGGGTGCATCCTTCATCGGTATTTCTGCCGATCATCCTCTTGCCCGCCATCTCGAAGAAAATAACGAAGAGATCGCCGAATTCAATAAAGCTTGCCGTCAGATGAGCACTTCTGAAGTAGATATGGAAAAGGCCGAAAAAAAGGGCATTGATACAGGCATCCGTGTCAGGCACCCTTTGAACCCTGACTGGGAATTACCAGTGTGGATCGCCAATTTTATTTTGATGGAGTACGGCACTGGTGCAATTTTTGCCTGCCCTGCACATGATCAACGCGACCTTGATTTCGCACGCAAATATGACCTTCCAGTCATCGACACCTTTTATGCCATGGATAATGAAACACCCGTAGCAAACGAAGCCTTTGTTCCAACCAAAAGCGAGAAAGTAAAATGGGTTGAGCATTTTGCAGGACTAGATATTGCCACGGGCCAAGAGGCTATCGATGCCACGATCAGCTTTGCCGAAGATGCTGGGTGGGGAAAAGGGGTTACAAATTTTCGTCTGCGCGATTGGGGTCTCAGCCGTCAGCGGTATTGGGGGTGTCCCATTCCAGTGGTGCATTGTGATGCCTGTGGCGTTGTGCCCGAAAAGAAAGAAAACCTGCCCATTGCCCTACCGGATGACGTGAGCTTTGACGTGCCGGGCAATCCACTTGACCGGCATCCGAATTGGCGCAAATGTGCCTGCCCTTCTTGTGGAATAGATGCGCTGCGTGAAACCGATACGATGGACACCTTTGTCGACAGCTCTTGGTATTTTGCGCGTTTTACGGCGCCCAGAGCCGCTACGCCCACGGAAAATAACGACCTTGACTATTGGATGAATGTCGATCAATACATTGGGGGCGTTGAGCATGCCATCTTGCACCTTTTGTACGCGAGATTTTTCTCGCGAGGTATGCAGATAACAGGCCATGGCGGAAATAAAAATATCTCTGAACCATTTAAGGCGCTTTTTACACAAGGCATGGTAACCCATGCGATTTATATGACCGTCAATTTGGAAGACGGCCGTCCCCTTTATCACTACCCAGACGAAATTGAGTTGAAGGACGGTAAGGCTTTTTTAAAAGGGACCGGTCAGGAGGTCGATATTGTTCCCTCTGCGAAAATGTCAAAATCCAAAAATAACGTGGTCGACCCGGAGCGCATCATTGCGGAATATGGTGCAGATACGGCGCGCTGGTTTGTCTTGTCTGACAGCCCACCAGAACGGGATGTTGAATGGACCGTAAGCGGTGCAGAAGCCGCTCACAAGCATATAGCCCGTGTCTGGGTAATGTGTGGCAAAATTGCGGCTATGCCTGATGACTTCGGTGGCATAGGGGATCAAGAGCTTTTACAAGAAATGCATAAAACCATTCGTGATGTGACGCTTGGCGTGGAAAGTTTTGGATTTAATGCAGCCATTGCAAAGCTTTATGCCTTTACCAACACGCTCTCGAAATCAAAGGCCTCGAAAGCAGCGCAACGCGAGGCGATCATGACGCTGGCGCAGCTCATGTCCCCGATGACACCACATTTGGCAGAGGATATTTGGGCGCATCAAGGAGGGAACGGATTGATCGTCAACACTCCTTGGCCAAAGGCAGATGAAGGTATGTTAGTGGAAACCACTTTGACATTGCCCATACAAATCAACGGCAAAAGGCGCGCGGAAATCACGGTTGCCAAAGATCTTTCCACAGATAAAGTGAAATCCCTCGCGCTAGGCGAAGAGGCCGTTGTGCGTGCTCTTGATGGCGCTTCACCCAAGAAAGTGATTGTTGTACCTGGACGCATTGTGAATGTTGTTGTTTAAGCGGATCTCAGCGCTGTTTGCGCTACTCCTGCTCGGCGCTTGCGGTTTTGAACCTGCATACACTTCCTCAACAACGGCAGCCTCCATACGTGACGCCTTTGTTCTCAAGGCGCCAACTGACAGGGGATCCTATCAGTTTTACCATAATCTAAAGAGGCAGGTTTCTGACAACCGCCTAGGTCGATATGTTCTGTCATATAGCATTTCAACAAATACGACCAATGCGGCAATTGATGCAGATGGACGATCACACAGAAGCATTTTGAAAGGTAAGCTAAGCTACAAAATCACCCTTAAAAAAACAGGTGAAATGGTAAAATCAAACGAAATCAATGTGTTTACCAGCTATTCAGCCTTGGCCTCTTCTGTAGCAAGTGATGCTTCCGGGCGCGACGCCACAAAGCGTTTGATGAAAATCCTCTCAGATCAGCTTGTTGATGACTTGCTGCTAGCGGCAGCAAAGGGGGAAATTTGAAGCTTCCAGCTCAAAAAGTAGGCGCATATTTTCGCAATCCCGAAGCTGAAAGAGCGGGAATATTAATCTACGGTCCAGATCCGATGCGGACCGCCTTAAAGCGACAAGAAGTGATTAAAGCGCTCGTAGGACCAAATGGGGAAGAAGAAATGCGCCTCAGCCGCATTTCCACGGCAGAACTGCGCAAAGAACCCGCTTTGTTAAACGATGCTGTGAAGGCGCAAAGCTTTTTCCCGGGTCCGCGGGTCGCATTTTTAGAGGACGCCTCTGACTCGATAGCAGCTATTGTAAGCAACGCTTTAGAAGACTGGCGCGATGGCGATGCTCAAATGATTATCACTGCAGCACAACTACGGGCCGCGTCACCCTTGCGCAAATTGTTTGAAAACCATCCAAATGTCTACGCTGCGGCTATCTATGCTGACCCTCCAAGTCAGAGCGATATTCAGATGGCCGTGGAAAAGGCAGGGCTTTCCGAGTTGACGCAGGATGTTTTTCAGGCTCTGATGTCACTATCCCGAAGTCTTGAACCGGGGGATTTTCAGCAAACACTTGAAAAGATTACGCTTTATAAGCTGAATGATAAAACGCCAGTAACAATTGAAGATATAGAGCTTTGCGCGCCACTATCCCATGAGGCGGCCGTAGATGATATATTAAACAGCATTGCCGAAGGAAACGCACAGAATATCGGCCCAATTATGGAACGTCTCGTTTCACAAGGCATTCAGCCTGTTGCCCTTTGTATCGGGGCAACGCGTCATTTCAAAACACTCTTAATTATCACCGCTGATCCGGGTGGCGCGCGGGCAGGTCTTGGGCGGCTGCGTCCTCCAGTCTTTGGCCCACGGCGCGACCGTTTGCTGCATCAGGCGCAAATTTGGGGTATTGTTAAAGCCAAGAAAGCCATTGAAATGCTTATCGATCTAGACCTCACGCTGCGTTCTGCTGGTCGAACGGTACCCTCAGCGGCGCTCACCGAGCGCGTTATGATCCGTCTCGCCATGATGGTCGGAAGGTAAAGCGTTTTCAAAAACCCCAGGAAACTTACTTACGATCTGCTTCAGGCTGTCCGGATGCAGATGCGCAAAAATTTGCGTTATATTAGGAATGGAGTAAACCAAAAGCTTTCGCGGCTCATAAAGGCTGATGTCGTTTTGTACCGAATAAGTACCTTTAGTTACAGGAATACCTAAGCTCTCCGTCATTTTCTGGATCATCACAATTACTTTCTGGGAATGTTCAATTAAATAAATTATGCGCCTCTTGCCGGTCTTACTGAGCAGTACTGTTAAAGCGCACCCACTCATATCAATATTGCACCACTAAGCTTGACGAATTTAACCACAGCATGCTTCAGTCAACATCAAAAATTCAACTACACAACCGAGAAACGAGTATTTTTTGACATTTATATCAGACAGTAAATTTATCCAAATTAAGAATTTCTGCCGTAAATCTCCTATTGGACTTTTCCGTTGATTGTTGACAGTGTTGTCGCTTGGTATCAACTCTCAACGCGATGCATGATTATCATGGAATTTTTATAGCATTGATCAGATTATTCTGCGATCTACTGGTCAATATGCAGTGATTTTATTTGTATTTATCTCAGATTACTAAAAAAGAGGATCAAGCTGCTTTAAGTAAGTATATTGATCATGCTTTTTTGTTTTTATAGGATTTGATGTAAGGGAGAGAAAATCAGCAAAATAACGATATAAAACTAAATCATGTTCAACTAAAGGCTTGTCGTACGTCATTTCATTCTAAATCTCATTTTCTTTCCTTTTTTGGTGAATTATCATTTGTTTAATAACCTATTTTTTCATCATCTAAATTACAGAAACTACTATTTTTATAGGTGTCTTTCATATTAAATCTATTCGCATCGATTTGACGATAATTTTAGCGTCATAAGAAACAATATGCTTGAGACACTTAGAAAGCGACTAAACATGGTCTTTTCGCAACTACCACTTTGACGATGTCAGCAGGAATCGCAGCAGTTGATGTCAGCCTGAGTGAAAGCACACACTGGTACGGATAGCATTACTGGCAATTAGCAAGCTGTACATGCAATATACTCTACTGGAACGATCACTGCGCTGGCGATACGCAGGGTACAGAAATTGGTCAGCCGTCTATTAATGTTGCAATGGCTAACGTGTGGCTGCCGTAGTCAATCCACGCAAGGTTGAGGATCTTTATGAAGATACCCAAAATGCCGACGTATCAATCAGCACTTCAGTTGCTGGTTTCATAATCAATAAGTTGCGGCGTCAGTATTCAATAAAAAGTGTGCTCACACTCCTTGTGTGACGGTTTGCGCCTAAGTGCAAGGAGCATCGAAACATTAGGCTAACGGACGTCATAAGATGCTTAAAAATGGAAGCGCTGCAAAGCATATCTTGCAGGCCATACAATTAAGCGCTGTTTATACTTCTCAGCGTGTTGACGAAAGACCGATCTGATCCCCTAGCGCCACCATATCAGACAACATTTTTGCTGCCTCATCTACAGGACCTGGCTCACTAACAAAGTTTTCCTGCGCCTGACCATATAGGTTTTCTGCTACTTTGATCATGGCGTCGTAGTTCTCTTGCGTCATGTCCGCACGGGGCAGTGCATTTTCAGCCAAAACCGTCAACCCTTCGCTCACCTCTGCAAAGCCACCTGTCACTACAAATTCCTGATCACCATCGTCAGTCGTAACCGTCAGGATGCCGGGGCGCAGTGTTGTGATCACAGGCATGTGACCTGGCATTGCCGTCATATCACCATCTGTACCCGGGATCTGAACAGCTTGCACCTGCATCGATGCCAGTCTACGTTCAGGGCTTACTAGATCAAACTTCATTGTGTCTACCACCTAGGGCCTCCTTTAGGCGGCACTTGCCGCCATCTTTTCAGCTTTAACCAAAACTTCGTTAATGCCACCAACCATATAGAACGCACCTTCAGGTAGGTGATCATATTCACCGGCAACAACCGCCTTGAACGATGCAATTGTGTCATCCAGTGGCACCTGAACACCGTCAGAGCCGGTAAAGACTTTCGCAACGTCAAACGGTTGTGACAAGAAACGCTGAATCTTCCGCGCACGAGCGACTGTCAGCTTGTCTTCTTCACTGAGTTCGTCCATACCAAGGATCGCGATAATATCTTGAAGCGATTTGTAGCGCTGCAGAATACCCTGAACATCACGAGCAACGGAATAATGCTCTTCGCCAACAATTGCTGGGTCCATAAGACGCGACGTTGAATCAAGCGGGTCCACTGCAGGGTAAATCCCGATCTCAGAAATCGCACGGCTAAGAACTGTTGTCGCATCAAGATGCGCAAAGGATGTTGCTGGCGCAGGGTCGGTCAAGTCGTCTGCAGGCACATAAACTGCTTGCACAGAGGTAATAGAGCCGGATTTCGTCGAAGCGATACGTTCTTGCATAGCGCCCATATCAGTAGCCAATGTTGGCTGATATCCCACCGCAGATGGAATACGACCCAAGAGTGCCGACACCTCAGAGCCGGCTTGCGTAAAGCGGAAGATGTTATCGACAAAGAACAGCACGTCAGAACCTGTCTCATCGCGGAACTGCTCTGCCAAAGTCAGACCTGAAAGCGCGATTCTCATCCGTGCTCCGGGAGGTTCGTTCATCTGACCGTACACCAGAGCAATTTTTGATTCTGACAGGTTATCAGGGACAATAACTCCGGATTCGATCATTTCGTGATACAGGTCGTTGCCTTCACGCGTCCGCTCACCAACACCGGCGAATACGGAAACACCAGAGTGTACCTTCGCAATATTGTTTATCAATTCCATGATCAAAACTGTTTTTCCGACGCCCGCACCGCCGAAGAGGCCAATCTTACCACCTTTTGTGTAAGGCGCGAGCAGATCAATTACCTTAATCCCCGTAACAAGGATTTCTGTTTCCGTGGACTGATCCGAAAATTCAGGGGCGTTTTGGTGGATAGCACGGGTCTGTGTCGCCGCAACAGGTCCTTTTTCATCTACAGGCTCGCCCACAACATTCAAAATGCGTCCCAATGTAGCATCTCCCACAGGCACCGCGATTGGAGCGCCTGTATCGATCACTTCCTGACCGCGGACAAGACCTTCGGATGCGTCCATAGCTACTGTCCGCACTGTGTTCTCACCAAGGTGCTGCGCAACTTCCAAAACCAATGTTTTGCCATTGTTGTCAGTCGTCAGGGCGTTCAGAATTTGGGGCAGGTTGTCATCGAATTGCACGTCCACAACCGCACCGATCACCTGGGTCACTTTTCCTACTGCATTAGCCATCATTCGTCTCCAATTCTTTACAGGGCTTCCGCGCCTGAAATAATTTCAATAAGCTCGTTCGTGATCACAGCTTGACGCGAACGGTTGAATTCAATCGTTAGCTTGTCAATCATTTCCCCAGCGTTGCGGGTCGCGTTGTCCATTGCTGACATGCGCGCACCCTGTTCCGACGCCCCATTCTCAAGAAGGGCTGAAAAAATCTGTGTCGCAACGCCGCGCGGAAGAAGGTTGGCAAGGATTGCTCCTTCATCAGGTTCATAATCGTAGAAAGATCCAACTGCTGAGTCATCTTTACTTTGCTCGTAACTCGCAGGGATAACCTGATGCGCTGTGGGTACTTGGCTCACCACATTTTCGAATTTTGAGAAAAAAATCGTTGCAATGTCAAATTCGCCAGCGTCAAAACGCATTAGAATGTCCTGCGCTATGGATTGCGCGTCGGAATAACTTATACGCTTCACCTCGGTCAGATCAAAGTGGTCGATAAAACTGGCGCCAAAATCACGGCTCAAGTTGTCGCGACCTTTTTTACCGACGGTAAGAATTTTGATTGTTTTTCCAGCGCGAATTAGATCATTCGCGTGCTGCCGGGCCAATTTCGCGATATTGGAATTGAACCCACCGCAAAGACCGCGTTCTGCCGTCATTACGACCAGCAGGTGGGTCTGATCACCACCTGTTCCGCTCAGCAATTTTGGCGCAGTATCTGAACCAGCGGCTGAAACAGCAAGCGCGCCAAGCACACTGTTAAAGCGTTCACTGTAAGGACGTGCAGCTTCTGCTGTGTCCTGAGCGCGGCGAAGCTTTGCAGCGGCAACCATCTGCATGGCTTTTGTAATCTTACGCGTATTTTTTACGCTCTCGATCCGGTTTTTTAAGTCCTTCAGACTCGGCATAGGGAAATCCTCTTATGCAAAATCTGCGGCGTATGTGTCGAGTGCTGCGCGGATTTTTCCTTCCGCTTCGCCTTTGATCTTTGGGTCTTCATTGGTTATGTAAGCCAACAAATCAGCACTGTTGTTACGCAGATGCGAAATCAGCCCCGCTTCATACCTACCGACATCATTAACCGAGATACCGTCAAGGTAGCCATTAGTGCCTGCAAAGATAACACAGACGATTTCCGCATTGGTCAGCGGCGAGTACTGTGGCTGCTTCATAAGTTCCGTTAACCGCGCACCACGATTTAACAGCGCCTGTGTCGCAGCGTCTAAGTCAGAGCCAAACTGCGCGAAGGCTGCCATCTCACGATATTGCGCCAATTCCAGCTTCACAGGACCCGCCACAGATTTCATAGCTGACGTTTGTGCAGAGGATCCAACGCGGGACACTGAAAGGCCTGTGTTCACCGCAGGCCGAATACCCTGATAGAACAATTCAGTTTCAAGAAAGATCTGCCCATCCGTAATGGAAATCACATTCGTTGGTATAAAGGCCGACACATCACCACCTTGTGTTTCAATAATCGGCAACGCCGTCAACGACCCCGAACCGTTTTCTTCGTTCAACTTTGCGGAACGCTCCAACAAACGAGAGTGCAGATAGAAAACGTCACCTGGATAAGCTTCACGCCCGGGTGGACGCCGAAGAAGCAAGGACATCTGACGATAAGACACTGCTTGCTTGGACAAGTCATCGTAAATGATCAATGCATGACGGCCATTGTCGCGAAAATATTCTGCCATAGATGTTGCGGAGTAGGGTGCGAGGAATTGCATTGGTGCAGGATCAGAAGCTGTTGATGCAACAACCACAGTGTATTGCATAGCGCCACTTTCTTCTAGCTTCTTGACAAGCTGCGCGACGGTTGAACGTTTCTGACCAACGGCAACATATACACAATATAGCTTTTTGCTTTCATCATCACCAGCTTGATCGTTGTAGCTTTTCTGGTTGAGGATTGTGTCAAGGGCGACCGCTGTCTTACCCGTCTGGCGATCCCCAATGATCAATTCGCGCTGACCCCGACCGATTGGAATCATCGCGTCCACGGATTTCAGACCCGTCGCCATTGGCTCATGAACCGATTTACGGGGAATAATACCAGGCGCTTTCACATCTGCGATCCGGCGCTCTGCCCCTTTGATTGGACCCTTGCCGTCAATTGGATTACCTAACGCGTCGACAACCCGACCCAGAAGCGCATCACCCGCAGGGACATCCACGATCGAATTGGTGCGTTTCACAACGTCGCCTTCGGTGATGTCGCGATCAGTTCCGAAGATAACAACACCAACGTTGTCTGTTTCCAAATTTAGCGCCATTCCCTTAATACCACCTGGAAACTCGACCATTTCACCGGCCTGCACTTGATCTAATCCGTGCACTCGGGCGATACCATCGCCCACAGACAAGACGCGTCCAACCTCTGCGACTTCGGCCTCTTGATCAAAGCCTTCGATTTGCTCTTTTAGAATTGCGGAAATTTCGGCTGCTTGGATACCCATTTATCCGACCTCTTTCATTACGTTCTGTAGGGAGTTCAATTTAGACCGGATCGACGTGTCGATCATTTTCGATCCAACTTTAACAACAAGGCCGCCGATGATATCTGCATCGACGGTCGCATTGATTTTCACGGCTTTTCCAACACGCGCTGAGATAATCTTCGAAAGTTTATCAGACTGTGGTTTAGTTAGGGCCTTGGCGGACGCCACCTCAGCGCTGACCTCGCCTTTGTCGCCTGCAATTAAACCGCTCAAGCGTTCTAAAAACGAAGGCATCACAAACAAACGTCGTTTTGCGGCCATAAGGCCAAGTGTATTTCTCATTGCCCGCGACAGCTTCATCTTGTCAGCAATGGCCAGAATCGCCTTTGATTGCGCATCACGGCTGTAAACCGGGGAGTTTATCAAGGAATTCATTTCAGCACTTCCCGCCAACGCATCTTTTAGGCTCTGAATGTCGCTTTCCAACTTATCCAGTTCATCTTGACTTTTTGTGAGCTCAAACAAAGCCTGCGCATATCGCGCAGCTATGCCAGAGGATATCGAAGCTGGTTCGGACACGTCCACCCTTCCGATTTTTCCGCAAAGAGTCAAAGACCCCAACGGTTTTATATTTCAACCAACGCCAGACATAGCTAGCGAAATCGTGGTGGGTGTAGCAGAGCCTTTCCGTACTCGCAACACCAATGAAGATATTTAGTCTACGAATCTACCACTTTTAAAACCAATCTGCACGGAGGTTTTCCTGAGCTATGAAAAGCATGGCTCCTGTGACGTAACGCATTAGATCAAAGTATGCCATGTGACAGTCACGTTCTGTATTGGCAGGAACGCAAAATTTCACTTTGCAAAGCGGGCTTTGGTTTGCCGCCAGTAAGACCGCCTAAAACCCCTATACTTTTTTTGGCTGCAGCGCCAATTCTGCTGCCTGTTGCTGGATGCACTCGCTTACTGGCCTCAAGAATAAGAATACCTCCTGCCAAAAACGGAATGCTACGCCCGAAGCGTTCAATAACGCCCCCAAACCGTTGCCAGCGTCTCTTAAATGATGGCGGTTGATAGAGGGCAGTCAGTGATTTTTCTGGCAAAAACCCCTGTATTCTAAGCTGTGTCTCAAGTTGCCCACTCGTGTACGGGCGGCCATATCCCATCGGAGTCATATCGCTGCGCGACCACAGCCCCACTCTATTTGGCACAATGAATATTGCCCTTCCACCAGGACCAAGAACTCGAAATGCTTCTGACAAAACCGCGTTTTGATCATCACTAGTTTCCAAACCATGAAGCACGACCAACCGATCAATATGTCCTGTATCGATTGGCCATCTTGCTTCCTCACAAAGAACCGCAACGTTATCCTGTGGCGTTGGCCAAGCCATCACACCTTGAGGCCCCGGCATCAGTGCGATTACACGACGGGATTTGGACAGAAAAGGGCGTAAAAGCGGTATGGCAAACCCGAACCCTGCGACAGTTTGTCCACTCACATCAGGCCAAAGGCGCAGTATTTCCTGCTTAACGACGCGTTGTACTGACCGGCCAAGCTTTTGGCGGTAATAAAAATTACGGAGATCTTCAACGTCTAAGTGCATTGCGCAAGGCTCTTGTTTGAGACAGAGTATCGCAAGTTTAATAGCACAGGTCCAGATACCGATGTCTTTTCAATTGATCACAATCCCATGTTTAAGCGACAACTATGCGTTTCTTGTTCATGACAGAGACAGTAAAAAAACGCTGCTCGTCGACGTCCCAGAAGCAGCCCCAATCAAAAAGGCACTAGTAGAAACCGGATGGACCTTAAGCGATGTTTTGATCACCCATCATCATGCAGATCATGTTCAGGGGTTAGAGGAATTACTGCATGCTCATCCCGCCCGCGTGATCGGAGCCGCCACTGATCAGCACAGGCTACCGCCATTGGATCTGGCCGTCACTGAAGGTGATAATTTTAAAATCGGAACTCAGAATGGCCGAGTTTTTGATGTATCAGGACATACCATTGGACATATTGCTGTTCTCTTTGAAGAAGAAAAACTATTGTTTACGGCCGATAGTCTTATGGCGCTAGGATGCGGACGATTGTTTGAAGGCAGCGCGACGCAAATGTGGAACAGCCTCTTGAAACTTACCGCACTTGACCCAGACTGCCTCGTCTGCTCAGGTCACGAATATACCAGTGCAAATGCGCGCTTTGCTTTGACCATTGAACCGCAGAATGCCGCCTTAAAAGACAGAATTCGTAGAATTTCTGACCTCCGCAATAAAAATCAGCCAACTGTCCCTTCCACACTTCGTGAAGAGCTCGAAACAAATCCTTTTTTACGACCACAAAGCGCGAACATCCGCCACATTCTCGGCATGCAAAACGCCAGTGATGATCAGGTTTTTGCGGAAATCCGCTGCAGAAAGGACAAATTTTAACCATTTCGGGCATGTCCAATGGATAATTTTAAGATGAAAGCAAAAATTTTTGAAAAAACACTTGAAGAGTGGCCAAGATCGACCACACTTTAGGAGTATGTGATACAAAGGGTAATCTACCCAATGAAGGAAAGGAGCGCTAACCGTGCCTTCGTTTTCAACAAGTCTGGAACAGGCAATTCATTCTGCACTCGCACTGGCGAATGCAAGATCCCATGAATTTGCTACGCTCGAACATTTACTTTTGTCATTACTGGATGAACCAGACGCGGAAAAAGTCCTGAAAGCCTGCGACGTAGACCTTTCAGAATTACGCTCAAATCTTCTCGAATTCATTGACAACGATCTAAGCAATCTCATTGCTGAAATCGAAGGATCCGAGGCTGTGCCGACAGCAGCGTTTCAACGGGTAGTTCAACGCGCAGCAATTCATGTGCAGTCGTCAGGACGTAAAGAGGTTACTGGAGCTAACGTTTTGGTGGCCATTTTCGCCGAGCGGGAATCTAATGCGGCGTATTTTCTTCAGGAACAGGACATGACGCGGTATGACGCCGTAAATTTCATCGCACACGGGGTTGCTAAAGATCCCTCATATGAAGAATCGCGACCGGTTATCGGATCAAGTGAAAAAGAAGAAGATCCGTTCACAACCGATCAAAACTCTAACGAAGAGAAGAAAGAATCAGCTCTTGGCAAGTATTGCGTCGATTTGAACGCCAAAGCAGTCGAGGGCAGCATTGACCCTCTGATTGGGCGTGAAGACGAAGTGGAGCGTTGCGTGCAGGTACTGTGCCGTAGACGCAAGAACAATCCCCTGCTTGTTGGTGATCCAGGTGTCGGGAAAACCGCCATCGCGGAAGGACTGGCGCGCAAGGTTGTCAGCGGTGACACTCCGGCAGTCTTGTCTAAGACGACAATCTATAGTTTAGACATGGGTGCCCTTTTGGCCGGTACAAGATATCGTGGTGATTTCGAAGAGCGGCTGAAAGCCGTGGTCACAGAATTGGAAGCCCATCCTGATGCGGTTTTGTTCATTGATGAAATTCACACAGTAATCGGCGCCGGTGCAACCTCTGGCGGGGCGATGGATGCTTCAAACCTTTTAAAGCCTGCACTTCAGGGCGGAAAATTACGCACCATGGGGTCTACAACATATAAAGAATATCGCCAGCACTTTGAAAAAGACCGTGCACTTAGCCGCAGATTTCAAAAAATCGACGTCAAAGAACCCAGCGTAGATGATGCAGTGAAAATCCTGCGCGGTATCAAAGGCTACTTTGAAGACCACCACAGCATCAAATACACCGCCGAAGCGATCAAATCAGCTGTAGAGCTCTCGGCCCGCTACATTACCGACCGCAAATTACCCGACAAAGCGATTGACGTAATAGATGAGGCCGGTGCAGCACAGCACCTTGTCGCCGAAAGCAAGCGGCGCAAAACCATCGGTATTAAGGAAATCGAATCGGTCGTTGCTAAAATTGCGCGTATTCCACCTAAGAACGTCAGCAAGGATGATGCTGCCATATTGAAAGATTTGGAAGCCTCTTTGAAACGGGTGGTTTTTGGTCAGGATGCGGCAATAGAAGCTCTTTCATCCGCCATCAAACTGGCGCGTGCGGGATTGCGCGAACCGGAAAAACCGATCGGAAACTATCTTTTCGCAGGTCCTACTGGAGTAGGTAAAACGGAGGTGGCAAAGCAGCTTGCGGACGTGCTTGGCGTGGAAATGCTGCGCTTTGATATGTCCGAATACATGGAAAAACACGCTGTAAGCCGTTTGATAGGAGCGCCTCCGGGCTACGTCGGGTTCGATCAGGGTGGGCAACTGACCGACGGCGTGGACCAGCATCCGCACTGCGTCCTCCTTTTGGATGAGATCGAAAAGGCGCATCCAGATGTGTTCAACATCCTCTTACAGGTCATGGACCACGGAACGTTGACCGATCATAACGGGCGCTCTGTTGACTTTCGTAATGTGATCTTGATCATGACGTCAAACGCAGGGGCTGCGGATATGGCTAAAGCCGCGATCGGGTTTGGACGTGACCGGCGGGAAGGCGAAGACACTGCCGCAATTGAACGGATGTTTACGCCAGAATTTCGCAACCGTTTGGACGCTGTTATAAGCTTTGCGCCACTTCCAAAGGAGACAATCCTTCAGGTTGTTGAAAAATTTGTTCTGCAGCTTGAGGCGCAATTGATGGATCGCCATGTGGCCATTGAACTGTCTAAAGCGGCAGCAGAATGGTTGGCTGACAAAGGGTATGACGAAAAAATGGGTGCGCGTCCGCTCGGTCGTGCCATTCAAGAATATATTAAGAAGCCGCTGGCAGAAGAATTGTTGTTTGGCAAATTGGCAAAAGGCGGTCTTGTGAAAGTAGGGGTTCTCAAGGGCGAATTGACGCTAAAGCTTCAAGGTCCTGCAAAGCCTCGGCTTTCCGGAAATAAGCCCCCTCTTCTGACCGCCGATTAATCTGAAGTTTTTGTCTTGGCGTGCATAGAATGAGCAGTGCACGCTGGGATAAAAGGCTGATGGTTCCATTAGATTCCACCTTATAACATACTGCTACATCCAGCAGCATATGGATTGTGAGCGTTCAGAAGGGCGTCAGTTTTTATCTATTAGAGATTGAGTTATGACGAACATAAGGGAACAGATTTTGCGCTTGACTCCGTGCAACAGATGAACGCAGTCGCATACGTTTTCGCTGCTCAGATGGATAAGCCCAGACGCCGTGCGATTGGATGCCAGGCCAAGTTCTGTGTTCCAAGAATTTGTTGAAAATTTAAGGCAGCGATTGCGATAGTGGTCTTCTCTTTGCGAAGGTCAAATTGTGAAAGCCAACTAGATGCTCAACCAAATCGGGATGAGCCGACGTATAAAGTTCTTCAGCTTCACCTAACCCGGCGCAAAGATCAAGAAGTCATTGGTTCGTTTCATCCAAACGAAACTATCACGTGCGCCGCGTCAGATCAGAACATTATTTGGAATAACCCAATCGCTTATTGTGTCAGCGGTTTGCTTTCTGGAGTTTCAGTAAGACCGTTCCAGATTACTCAGCCTTAAAACCGGGAAAAACAACAGAACAAGGTTTATCACTTTACGCAGAAGTACTCGTCGTAAGGGCTTATGGATTTGGTCGTAGTAGAGGCGACCTTCTACATTTTTAAATTTCAGGAGCAATCGATAAGGTTTTCGCCGATGATAAAACAATATCCAAAGCGCAAGCCCAAATGTTGCGTGCAGCTGGATTTAAAAGGAAATACCTCCCTGGCTCAAAGGCAGCTATGAAGGCAAAGTGACCCTTTTCTGCGATGGCGCCTTAGTTGAACAAAGAGTAATCATGTTAAAGCTTTCAAAATAGAATAACAGCTTTTTGGCAGCCGTGGCGGCAAATTAATTTACCTTGGCCCCCAAGTAGGAAAAATATCGGCTATTTTTCTGTTAATTTAAGTTCAATACGTCTATTTTGCGCGCGCGCTTCTGGCGTATCAGCGGGACTAAGCGGTTGAAACTCTCCAAACCCATTCGCAGAAAGGCGCGCTGGCGGAATGTACAGCTCTCTAATCATGAAACGCACCACAGATAACGCGCGCGCTTGGCTTAATTCCCAATTGTCAGAAAATAGCGGTGAATTGCGAATAGGTGAATTATCTGTATGCCCGTCAACTCGGATCACCCAATTTATATTTTCAGGAATATCAGACATGATCGCATTTAAGATCTGCCCAACTTTCAAAAGTTCGTATTCGCCTTTCGAAGATAAATTTGCCTTACCCGGCGCAAAAAGAACCTCTGAGGAAAATACGAATCGGTCGCCAACAATACGCACGCCTTCGCGGTCCTCCAGAAAATCTTTCATCCGACCAAAAAACTCAGACTTATATTTCGCCAGATCAAGGGCCTGATTGGCCAGCTCTTCTTTGGCAATTAGTTCTTTCTCAAGCCGCTTACGCTCTTCTTCTTCAAGTTTGCGCCAGCGACGTTCCTCTATAGCAGCCTTTGCCAATGCTGCGTTCAAGCGGTTTCCCAAGTTTTGCAACTGTATCTTGTTATCACGATCTGCCGCTTCTGAAACGTCCAATAAGGCCTTAAGTTTCCTAAGTTGTTTTCTCAGTTCAGCTACTTGCGCATTCAATGCCGCAGTTTGCTTTTGGAGCTTCAGCGCCTCTTCTTCGGATTTAGACAAAGCAAATTCGGAGTCTCTGAGTTTCGTTAATGCCTCTTGGCGTAAGATTTCCTTTTCCATCGACTCATCAAGGTGCGTATCAGACAGCTCTTTGGCAGCAATTTTTGCCGCAATCGCGGATTTAAGCTGTGCTTGAAGGTTCTCTGATTCGGTTTTAGCGGACGCCAATGCTGCGAGGGTCCTTGCGAGCTTTTTCTCAATCGAAGCAGCCCTCTCGTCGCCCAATACAGAAACCGCGTCAAGCCTCTCTTTCAGCTTTTTTGCGTTGGTTTTAGTGTCTGTCAGGTTCAATATTGCCTCAGCCAATTCGCTTTTCAAAGCAGCACGGTCCTTTTGTGCTTTTGCAACAGAGGCCAGTGCATTAGCCAATTGTATTTCCATGTCCCCTAGTCTTTCCTCAGTGTCCAGTTTCAGTGAATTAAGAGCAATTGAAAGATCATCACTTTCTGAAAGAGCGTTTTGAAGGTTGGTTTCGGATTTAGTCAGATTAAGTAAAGCACCTGCCAGCTTGTCGCGAAGGGTATCACGCTCGGATTGCAAATTGCCATAAACAGCGTTCAAATCATCCAGTTCCCGTTTCTTGGACAGGCTGTTCGTTTCCAGAACGCGCAACTTTTCTGTCAATGTAGTAATTAGATCTTGGGCGTTTCCGAGTTCCTTATCAGATGCTTTGACGTTTTGGATCAACGTATCCAGCTGATTGCGTAGATTGTTACGATCAGAGGACACGTTGGAAAGTTCTGCAATCACCTCAGCCAGTTTTTCTTCTAAGGTGGTTTGGATGGTGGCACTGTCGCTCTCCAGACGTTCCATTAGCTGCCTAAGGTCCGTAACCGTCGCTTCGGACCCTGTAAGTGCAGCCTGTACCTGCGTTAAATTTAACAGGGTTTGAGACAGGCGGTCATTTAATTCACTGCGTGCGTTTTCCAAATCCTGCCGAATGTTTTGCGCTGTTTGGGCAGTCTGCTTTTCAGCTAGAATTTGCGCCTCCAGCTCTGCGATCCGCGCCTTAAGTGAAACTTGTTGGGCATAGGCCACAGCAAGTGCAATTTCCGCATCTTTTACACCGCTGCGCAATGTCACAGAAAGCTGCTGGAGATCATTTACTTCTGCAGCTTGGATGTCTGATCTTGCCGTAGCAGCAGCGAGGGCAAGAAGCGTTTCCTGAAGCTGTTCTTCGTAATCTGCTTTCGCAGCCTCGGCAGCTGCAAGAGTGATCAGCAAATCCTCGGCGTTTTTGCGCTGTCTCTCCAATGCAAGGCTCATCGCGGTAAGTTCAGCATCGGCATCCGCAAGCTTTTGGCGCAGCGCTTCCGCAGCTGCGTTTGAAATCAATTGGGCGGCTTCTTTTTCACTGATGACATCTTCAAGCCGTTTCAATTCGTTCGCTTGTAATGCGACCTTTTGTTCACTGTCACTTTTTTGCGCCTCGAGAGAGGCGATCAAAGTTTCAATAGCCTCTCGTTCCGCCGCTTTCCGTCGAGCATCTTCGACGGCTTGATTTATCTCGTCACGCGCAGAGACAAGCGCAAGCTTGAGCGTCTCTTGTTCCGAAAGAAGCGTTTTTTTGGTGCTTTCAAGTGTTGCAATTTTTGCTTTGTCTTGGCTTTGCGCTGCTAAAAGACCTGCTACCTGTTCTTCAAAGGACACAATTTTGGCATTCGCCCCACTCAGTGCCACCAGCGCCTCATCACGTTCGGCGGACAAGGCTGTGATCAGACGGCTTTGCCGGCTGAGTTCGGATTTTGTCCCATCCAGTGTCGACTTAAGGCTTCCCAATTCACCTTCAAGGTTGACGACTTTTTCTCTCTCCAAACCCAGCGCTTCAGAAATCGCCAAAATTTCAGCGCTCAGTTCGTGAAGCTCACTTTCCTGTCCGGTTATTGTTTCGCGCAAGACAAATTGGACAACCATAAAGATCGTCAAGACAAACATCAAAACCAGTAAAAGGCCAGTCATCGCATCAACAAAACCAGGCCAGATGGAGGCTTGGAAACGTTGCCCTGTGCGTCGAGAAAGTGCCATTGCGCCCCTAACAGTCCTTAAGATTACAGGTCATATTAATCGCCTTTATCTTTTTGATCCGGCGTCCTTAATATCGCATCAGTCAATTGTTCCAATTGCTGACGCAGCGCCACCGTTGTTTCCTGACGACCAGTGGACATTTCTTCGAGTAAACGCAAAAGCTGTACATCGATTGAGCGTAATCGCATCCGGCTTTCAGCATCTTGCGCCTCGCTACGTTCCATTTCACCCAATACGGCAAGGAGCTTTTCCTGCCCTTGAGCAACTCGAGATAGCGCGTGTGCACTTGGGGTATTGGCCTCAATATGGCGGGTCAAGCCGGTCAACGCCTCCACCAGAGTTCCCAACTTTTGCTCCACCGCAACCCGTGACTTTTCGCTGCTGATGAACATGTCCTGAACATCTTCCAGCTGCTCTGTCATCTGGGCGAAGATACCTGCGGCAAAATCCTGTTCATTCGTGCTCTCTCCATCACCTGATGCAAAACTAAGCCGTGTGATTGAGGATAGCCATTCTTCAAGTTCGCGATAGAATCTGTTCTGACCATGGCCTGCAAAAAGTTCCAAAAGTCCAACGACCAAAGACCCCGCCAAACCCAAAAGAGAGGATGCAAAGGCGACGCCCATTCCATCCAGCTGGCTTTCTAGCCCATCCATCAAGCGGCTAAATACTTCAAAACCCGCCTCTCCATCGCGTGGGGCAAGAGAACGAATAGTTTCCACAAGCGCTGGCACCGTGGTTGCCAGCCCGTAAAATGTACCAAGCAAACCTAAAAAGATCAAAAGATTGACAATATAGCGCGTAATTTCTCGCGCTTCTTCAATACGTGTTGACACGCTGTCCAAAATGGATCGCGTCGATGTTGCCGCAATCTTCATCTGCGCGCTACGGGATCCCAACAAGTTCACAAGAGGCGCTAAAAGCTGCGGCGCTCTTGTAGTTAATTTTGTCCGGCTGGCAGCAAAATTTTCAATCCACCGCACAGAGGAAATCAATTGGAAAACCTGTGCGAAACAGCTGGCTACACCGATAAAGAAAACGAGCATAATAAAGCCGTTCAGCCAAAGGTTGGCAAAGAAAATGGGCAAGACACTGGGCGCTGCAACGATCGCGCCGGTCGACGTCATCCCAACAACCGCAAGCATCATCATGATTTGTCGGACGGGCTGCGTGAACTGTGTTTCTAGCTGTAGGTTTGTCTGATCCATTGGCTCAGTCCCCGTTCACCCATGTATTTGGCTTCATACGTTTTTGTATATCCCGCAATCTATGACTTTGCATCCAAAATCCTACGTACTTCTGTTTCCAGCCGCTCCAATCCATAATCCGGTATGTCAAGCGAATTAAGCTTGGCCACTGTATTAAACAGATACTCTGCATTATGGCCTCTTTCCCCTACAGCGTTTGAAATTATTTTTGCCTGTTTCGCTAAAGACAAGTCAGGACAATATTGAACGTGAGACTGATCAATTATGTACGTAATGGCAGTATCTTTGGTACCATCCGTATCAACGTGTTCAACGGAAACCTCTAAATAGGCCGAGGAAATCAACTCTCTTTCGCGCAAATAATCAAGCGTATCTTTTTCATCCTTTGGTGCTATATAAAAGGCCAGCCCATAACACGCGCTACCTTCTGATTTATCAAGGGCAAGCACCAGACCAGGTTGCTCCTTTGTACCACGATGGTGGATGGAAGACATGCAAAAGCTTCGACGATATCCATTGAGTCGGGCTAATTTGTAATGTTGGTAAGTAAACCCGGGGTTCCACAAAAGCGACCCGTATCCAAATACCCACATGCTCATTCCTCTGGTTCTCTTGTCCGTGCATCTGTAAACACCATTTTAGATAAAGACGAAAGGACCCAAAGATGCGCACTTTGCTGATGATTATTATTTCAGCAACACTCTTTTGGTCCGCATACTGGACCATCGGTGCGCAGCGTACAAAAGCAGAACTTAACACATGGCTCACTGAGAAAAATGATGCAAGATTTGATATCTATGTAGGAGATATGTCCCTCAGCGGATTTCCAAATAGATTTGATGTAACCATGACCCCTCTACGGATCGAAGTAAACGAATGGGGTTTTGCCTGGCGCGGCGATTTTCTACAGATTTTGCGTCTAAGCTACAATAAAGACCATGAAATTTTCATCTTCCCTGAGCGCCAGGAACTAAAGCTGGATGACATAGATGTCAAAATATCTTCGGATCGCATGCTCGCGTCCTCAATATTACGTAGAGACGGAACCCGCCGGATTGTGCTTGAAGCACAAAATCTGAGCGTCAAAAGCGAAAAAGTAAACCTTTGGTTTGGAAATACACAACTCGCATTTCTGTTAAGCAGGGACCGAAGCAAGCTGCGATTAAGCCTCACATCAAAAGGCGCGCAATCAATGGGTGGACCAGATAGCCTTTTACTATCCGCTAATCTTTTTTCCAAACGAACGCTCGTGGACGAAGATTTGGCCCTTTTTGATGTGAGGGCCCTTTTGTTTAATGCCATTCGACTACAAATGGAAGACAAGATAATCTTTCGAGGCCGAGAATTTTTAACTTTTGCAGAGCTACTTGCTGTGCCAGAGATGCTCAAGGCATTGGCCAAAATCACGATTAACTAGATCTTTCGCGGGCAAGCGCCATACATTGTGAATTCTCTTTTGCATTTTGGATTTAAATCCATAATCTTTGTTTTAGCCTCGCCACCAACCAGTCTGCGGATAGGAAAAACCTCTATGCCTCTACCTAAAATGTCATTTGACCCATCAACTTGCCTGATCGACGGGCAATGGCGCGCCGCGTCCCAAGGGGGAAACCTTCCTTTGGTGAACCCAT
Source organism: uncultured Alphaproteobacteria bacterium (assembly GCA_913051655.1). GTDB lineage: Bacteria > Pseudomonadota > Alphaproteobacteria > Rhodobacterales > Rhodobacteraceae > LFER01. The sequence goes on along the minus strand of CAJXHI010000016.1, from coordinate 8,675 downwards.
CCGATGGAAGCAAACTTTGCGAGATTGCCAAGGGAACAGATGCAGACATTGACGCCGCTATAAAATCCGCACACCACGCTTCGGAAGGGGAGTGGGGACGCACACCTGCTGCGGAGCGTGGACGCATTCTTATGCGATTGGCCCAGTTGGTATTAGACCAAGTCGATGTCCTTGGGCGACTTGAAGCGCTGGATGTGGGCAAACCACTCAAACAAGCGTGCGCCGATGCCATCGCTCTGGCACGCTATATGGAATTTTACGGCGGTGCGGCGGATAAAGTGCATGGAGAAACCATTCCTTATCTTAATGGTTACACAGTTTACACGCTCCGCGAAGCGCATGGAGTAACGGGCCATATTGTACCGTGGAACTATCCGATGCAAATTATTGGGCGTTCTGTCGGGGCGGCCTTGGCCATGGGAAATGCCTGCGTATTAAAACCTGCAGAAGAAGCATGTTTGACAGCACTGGCTTTTGCAGATCTTGCGCTCGAGGCTGGACTTCCTAAGGGCGCATTAAATGTTGTTCCCGGACTGGGGGCAGAGGCAGGCGCAGCACTTAGCGCACATCGCGGCATAAACCATCTAAGCTTTACAGGCTCAGTAGCGACGGGTCGAATGATACAAATGGCGGCTGCTCAACATGTAATTCCTGTGACCTTAGAACTTGGTGGAAAATCCCCTCAGCTAGTCTTTGAAGACGCGGATTTGGATTCCGCTTTACCATTTCTCATAAACGCAGGAATTCAAAATGCCGGACAAACGTGTTCTGCCAGCAGCCGTATCCTTGTCCATGAACGTCGATATGAAGAAGTCTGCGAACGTATGGCTGCACGCTATCAGGCGCTCACCGCCAAGAGGGCGGAAGAGGACGGGGATCTTGGTCCTCTGATTTCAGAACGCCAGAAAAATATCGTGGAAACATTCCTTGATAAAGGGGCAGACCTTACGCTAGCAGCAATTGGGCAGATTGACAGCGCTGCCCCTGCCTCAGGTAACTTTCTCGCTCCACATCTTTTTACCGATGTCCCACAGGATCATTGCCTTGCAAGAGACGAAATTTTTGGGCCCGTGCAAGTGATTATTCCATTTAGCAACGATGAAGAAGCTTTAGACATCGCCAATGGCACGGATTACGGTCTTGTCGCAAGTGTCTGGACAAAAGACGGCGCGCGTCAGATGCGGCTTGCTAAAAAAATCCGCTCCGGTCAGATCTTTATTAATAATTACGGCGCAGGCGGCGGTGTGGAGTTGCCATTTGGGGGACGCGGGCTTTCTGGCCATGGGCGAGAGAAAGGCTTTGAAGCTCTCTATGGGTTTTCATCATTGAAAACGGTAGCAAGTTATCACGGATAGAAAAGGATCATGAAATGCGACTGACAAACAAAACAGCCGTTGTAACGGGTGGTGCTTCGGGGTTCGGAGAGGCGATTGTAAAGAAATTTCTGAGCGAAGGCGCGCGCGTAGTGATTGCAGATATTAATCAAGCTGCGACTGAAACCCTTAGCCAAACGCTTGGCGAAAATACAGTTGCCGCGCATTGCGATGTAGGAAATCGTGCATCGGTAAATGCTTTGAAAACGCAATCGACAGAGGCTTTTGGGCCAATTGATATCGTAGTCAACAATGCAGGCATCACCCATTTACCCACGCCTCTGGATGAGGTCAGCGAAGAAGAGTTTGACCGCGTTTTTCAGGTAAATTGTAAATCCGTCTATCTAATGGCTCAAGAGTTTGTGCCCGATATGAAGGCCCGCAAATCAGGTAATATATTAAACATTGCTTCCACGGCTGGGGTGTCACCGCGTCCAAACCTAAATTGGTACAATTCTTCAAAGGGTTGGATGAATACCGCAACTCGTACTATGGCCGTTGAACTTGCCCCGTTCAACATCCGTGTAAATGCTGTAAACCCTGTTGCCGGCGAAACGCCGCTCTTGGCCTCTTTCCTCGGCGACGATACCCCTCAAATGCGGCAGCAATTTCTGTCAAGTATTCCGCTCGGCCGCTTTGCAGTGCCCGATGACATTGCCAATGCCTCTTGTTATCTCTGCTCAGATGAGGCCAGCATGGTTACGGGGGTCTGTATGCAAGTTGACGGGGGTCGCTGTATCTGATGATGCAGGCGGGCACGAAAAATCTGATCACGGATGTTCAGGGCATTCTTGTTGGAAATGCCCATGATGAGAAGTTGAAATCAGGCGTGAGCGTGGTCAGTAGCGATGCTCCCTTTACTGCCTCTTACTTTGTTATGGGCGGTGCACCTGGAACTCGAGAAACTGATCTTCTGGCTCCAGACAAGACCGCGATTGGCGTCGATGCTTTGGTGCTTTCTGGTGGGTCTGCCTTTGGTGTGGATGCAGCCTCGGGAGTTGTTGAGCGGTTGCGCAAAGCGGGGCGTGGCTTTATTGCCGCGGGTCATCCCATTCCACTGGTACCTGCGGCGATCTTATTCGACCTGAACAACGGTGGAGACAAAAATTGGTCTCAAAATCCATACCCAGAACTGGGGCGCCGCGCCTATGACGCTTTGAATGACAATTTTCGACTTGGCAGTTTTGGCGCGGGATTTGGCGCGCAATGTGGTATGATGAAAGGCGGGCTCGGATCTGCGTCTTTTACTCTGTCAAATGGTATCACTGTGGGAGCATTGGTGGCCGCTAATCCGGTGGGCAATCCTACAGACGAAAGCGGCACACATTTTTGGGCTGCGTCTTTTGAAGTCGCTGCGGAATTCGGAGGACTGGGACCGCCATCAGGTGGCGCACATGGTCAAGGCCTTGAGCAGACAAAGCTGGGCGCTTTGATGCCACAAACCAATACCTCCATCGCCATCGTTGCGACTGATGCTACTCTAAGCAAATCTGAAGCACACCGATTGGCTACAGTTACCCATGATGGTTTTGCCCGCGCGCTTGTGCCGTCCCATTTGCCATTGGACGGAGATCTGATCTTCGCCGCAGCCACGGATAAAATGCCCGCCCCACAAACAATTTTGGAATTCTCAGAGATTTGCCACGCAGCAAGCCTATGCGTCGCACGCGCCTTAGCACGTGGCGTTTTTTATGCGCGCACCTATCCAGAAGATCGGCTGAAGACCTATCAAAAGCTTAACGGTGGTTAGCCTCATCCTTTTTCTTGGAAGAAATGATAGATCTTTTCCGCCATGGCCGCAGAGACGCCGTCGACCGCTTTAAGGTCTGCAAGATTTGCGCGACTCACTGCTTTGGCTGAACCAAAATGTGCTAGAAGAGCACGTTTACGTGACGCACCAACGCCGTCGATTTCGTCCAGAGGAGAGGCCAAAACTGATTTTGCACGTTTGGCACGATGCATTCCAATGGCGAAACGGTGCGCCTCATCGCGCAAACGTTGCACAAAATACAGCACAGGGTCATTCCTTTGTAGGGCAAAGGGGCGTTTTCCAGATACATGGAATTCTTCTTTCCCGTGATCGCGATCAACTCCCTTAGCGACTCCCACCATCGCAATGTGCTCAACACCGAACTCATGCATTGTCTCTGCCACCGCGGATACTTGCCCTGCCCCCCCGTCAATAAGCAGAAGGTCCGGCCATTGTTCTCCTTGGCGATCTGGATCTTCTTTTATCAGCCGTTTAAAGCGGCGCGATAGCACTTCTTTCATCATGCCGAAATCATCACCAGGACTCAGGCTATCGCCCTGAATATTGAATTTGCGGTAACTTTTTTTCTGAAAACCCTCTGGCCCTGACACGATCATAGCGCCAACGGCAAAGGCGCCTTGAATATGCGAGTTGTCATAAACCTCAATCCGCTTTGGCGGATTGGAAAGATCAAAGGCTTCTGCCAACCCTCTGAGCAATTTTCCCTGCGTTGCGCTTTCTGCCATTTTACGCAAGAGGCTTTCTTTCGCATTGCGCGTGGCGGCAATTAAAAGATCACGTTTTTCACCCTTTTGGGGAACGATTAGGTCCACCTTTCGACCCAGTTTTTCACTGAGCATATTCTGCATCAGGTCACTATTTTCGATATCATGAGACAGAATGATCTGACGCGCAGGGTCCTTAGTGGCGTAAAACTGACCAAGGAAAGCTTCGAGCACTTCTTGATGGGTCATGTCCCCGCTGACCCTTGGATAGAAATCGCGGTTTCCCCAATTTTGGTTCGCACGAATAAAAAAGACTTGTACGCAAGCTTGACCAGACTCCAGATGGAGCGCCACCATATCCGCTTCGCTTACTGTTCTGGGATTAATGCCTTGCGTCGTTTGGACTTGCGTCAAAGCACGTATACGATCACGAAGGGCCGCAGCACGTTCAAATTCCATGATCGCTGCAGCCTCGGCCATGTCCTTGGCTAGCGTCTCTTGGATTTCGGTGGACTTACCAGATAAAAATCGTTCTGCGTCTTTGACCGATGCAGCGTAATCCTTTTCAGAAATCTTACCTACACAAGGGCCACTGCAACGTTTGATCTGATACTGCAGACAGGGCCGCGTACGGCTATCAAACATTGCATCCGAACAATTGCGTAGCAAAAACACGCGCTGTAGCTGCGATAGCGTTCTGTTTACAGCCCCCGCGCTCGCAAAGGGTCCATAATAGTCCCCCTTTTCCTTTTTCGCACCGCGATGTTTTTTGATCTGAGGAAAAGCATGGGTTCCCGTGACCAAAATATTAGGGAAAGATTTATCATCGCGCAGCAAGACATTATAAACCGGCTTAAGCTGTTTAATTAGATTTTGTTCAAGCAGAAGCGCTTCAGTTTCCGTATTAGTGGTCAAAAACATCATTGAGGCGGTTTCAGAAATCATCCGTTCAATGCGCGCGCTGTGTCCACCGGGCCGAGAATAATTAGACACGCGCACCTTCAAGTTTCGCGCTTTACCCACATAAAGCACCCGCGCCTTTTCATCAAGCATTCGGTAGACACCTGGCTTTGTGTCTAAGCTCGAAAGATACTTTTGGATGAGATCATAACCTTTTATTACCATCAGATTTTCTTAAGATATAGCCCCATACCAGATGTTTATGATTCTTTCTGCCCTGCAATGTAATCCATCCAAATACAAGTCTAAACCTTTCCACTGTTCCTGTGGATAACTTTGAGGATAAGGTATAAAATTTCGAAATTTCTCTTGAATTTTCAGCTGTTATACAAATTGCACAAAAATTAGGCATAAATTTAACTCATTGAATTCCAACAATATTTTTTATCAATATTTTCAAATATCTCAAAAATACAGAAAAAGTGACAACAATATGATAAAGGTTGCTAATGGTGCACAACTCATGGCCGCTCCTTTATCATGCTCACTCCACGCCAAGAACATCTGGCGTCTGCCACGCGAGGTGTTGGCCACCATCTACGCACAACAATTGCCCAGTTACGGCCGGAGCATTCATGAAATAACCAAGCGCCGCAGTAACGTCTTCCACGTTTGCGCCACGCTCCAAAATAGTGTTCGCTCGTTGGCTTGAAAAATGCTGATCTGACTGCCGGCCACCCCGCAAAGTAGGCCCCGGCCCGATGGCGTTTACGCGGATCTGCGGTGCTAATCCTTGGGCCGAAATTGTGGTTAAAGCCCAAAGACCCATTTTTGCAATAGAATAGGTTGAAAACTCGGGAGTAAGTTTTTTCACCCGCTGATCTACTAAGTTAACAATCATTGACGTCGCGATAGGTTCATCGTTTCGATCCACACCTGTTGCAGGGGCCTGTGCTGCAAAGGCCTGTGTAAGGACAAAAGGTGCCCTAAGATTGCTTTCCAAATGACGATCCCAGTTTTCCCGCGTCGCCGTCTGCACGGTATCGTATTCAAATATCGAGGCATTATTGATCAAAAGCGTAAGCGGACCATTTAGCGCTTGCGCTGCGCGGGGTATCAAGGTGTTTACCTCTGCCTCATCCAGCAAATCTGCCGAGAGCGCTTCGGCAGCAGTGCCTTTTGCTCGGATGTCTTCTACGACGGATAGCGCTTCTGCTTCAGAGGTATGGTAATGCACGACCAACTCATAGCCACACTCCGCTAAATAAACGGCAATCTCACGTCCGATGCGCCTTGCCGCGCCTGTCACCAATGCACGCATGGGCACCTCTTTTGTTTAAAGTATTATGATTTGCAGATAGCTCAGATACAGCGCCGTCAATAGTAATCCCCATAACCTTGTCAGATATACCCGATAAATTACAAAAGGCATTAGTAACAAAGACGAAGCCAGCATCACCCAAAGATCAAATCGTAGGAACAATGACGCAACAGTAATAAAATCGACCATGGCAGTGACACCAATAATTGCCAAAAGATTGAAAATATTGGACCCAATCACATTACCTATTGCTACATCAGCTTGGTTACGATAAGCGCACGCGGTTGTTGTGGCTAATTCGGGTAGTGATGTACCCACAGCAATCAACGTCAAACCGATAATCGCGTCACTAACACCAAAGCGGTATGCTATCACAGAAGCATTATCGACCAGCAAATCCGCCCCAACAGGCAACCCAATAAGCCCCGCAATAAGAAACGCCATAATTTTCCAAGTTGCCAGATTAGGATCAGCCTCTTCGAATTCTGATGCTTGTTTGGGACGATTACCGCTATCTTCTGCCCTATGCTCCTGTGCTTCTTTGAAATTTTTCCAAAGATAATGTGCCAGAAGTATTAAAAGTAACCCGCCCTGCCAAAGACCAAAGCCTCCAGTAAAGGCAAGCATAATAAAAACTGCCGTCGCAAGCAGCATGAAGAAATAGGACTTTTTGGTATCACACTTAGACGTATCAAGCGTGAACAAGAGTGCCGGTATCCCGAGAACCATTAAAACATTTGCAGTGTTCGAACCAACGACATTTCCTATGGCAATCCCAGATGCACCACTAAGCGTCGCATTCAAGGAAATAAGTAGCTCTGGCGCAGATGTCCCAAATGCGACAATCGTAAGGCTGATAATCATTGCTGGGACCCCAAGACGCAGGCTAAGGTTTACAGCGCCTTTAACAAGGCTATCTCCAGCGACGAGAAGGATGATCAAACCACTGCTACATAATATCCAGTTTAACATGGCGCTCTTTTATCCTTCACACTGACAAGCAGAGCGTCCAATTTTAAACTGACCACACTTTTCACAACGTTTTGCCCTTGGCAGTATTCTACGAGGGAGGCTCAAGCGGCCAAGCATTGCAAGGATGGCCATCCCCACTAAAAACAGCAAAACGATTTTTGATATCATCTCATAATCCAAATCTCGCAAATGCAATTTTCTCTTCTGCTAGCAAGGCCGCAGCATTTAGTATCTTTGCCCCAAAACGAGAGACCAAGCTTTTCTTGGGCCCATAATGCTTTATGCGCACCTTATCACCGTATCGTTCTTTTATAATCGCATCCAAATGACCGATTTGATCGACCAATCCCAACTCAACAGCTTTTTGTCCCGTCCAAAAGGCGCCATTAAAAAGATCTTCCTCCTGACACAACTTTTCACCTCTGCACTTGTTAACGTGGTTTTTAAATGTCTCATGGACATCTTCAAGCATCGACTTGAGACGCTGAACGTCGTCTTTGTTTTCGGGTTGAAATGGATCGAGGGTCGATTTTGACGTTCCCGCGGTGTAAACTCTACGTTCAACACCATAACGCGCGATCAGATCATGAAGTCCAAACCCTGCGGAAATCACACCGATTGATCCGACAATAGAATTTGCATCCACAAATATCTCATCTGCCACCACAGCGATCCAATACCCACCAGATGCGGCCACATCTTCGACAAAAGCCAAAACAGGGACGTTTTTTTCTTTTGAAAGCCGACGAATACGCGACCCAATCAGTGAGGACTGGACAGGCGACCCACCCGGAGAATTGACCAACAATGCCACTGCAGACGGGTTTCCTTTTTCAAAGGCTTTTTCGATGATAGGCGCCAAAGTTTGATCATTTACCTGCCCCCGTGCACCATTTGCAATCAATCCAGACAAGCGTAGGACTGAAACGGTTTTACGTTGTTTTCTAAACGGAATTTTGAGTTTCATGGAGATTATTTAAATACCCGACACCAAACAAACAAGACAGTCCCACAAAAGAGCATATAAATATTAAAATTTGAGTTAAATACGTCGCAGTTATGATACGAAATCATTTGTTTGATGGAGAAAGCCGGGATTTTTAGATCCAATTAAAGGGGTCCTCGTCACGGACTTTGACAACTGTTTCGCAACCTTCGTTCTGAGCACGGGCCTTAAAAGTCAATCCTTCTCCCAAATGCCTGGTGTACCCATCAAAGAGTTTGCCCAACTGTTGCGTTTGCATCGGGCCCATCTGCGCAAGCGCCGGATTGATTATCATTTTTTTGTGGCAATTTAATTGACGGGAACGCTGGTGGGGAGGTACGCAACTTCTTCCGTCAGATAGTTAAGCACTGCCTTAAGGATAAGTCCATTATCTTCTCCCACGCGACTTAATATTTCGTCGCCATTAAACAGCACGGGTTCGGCCCTTCGTGCTAAAGACCTATAAACGCATAAAGCCGTCGTCAGACAACCGCCCAAAAACGTTTCGGCGTGTATCAAATTTCTGCATCCTCTTCCATCAAAAGGGCACACAACGCAGTGTTCGATGCACCGGCAACAGCATACCCATGAATCTTGCAAAGAACGGTTTCATCGCTCGCAAGGGGGACACGTAATAATGCGTATTTTC
>CAJXHI010000015.1 GCA_913051655.1 uncultured Alphaproteobacteria bacterium | reverse complement strand
GCGCGCGGTGCAGAATGAATTAGAGGGGCTTATGGTGGTTTCATTGGAGCAGGCAGTCGCTGCTCCGTATTGTGGCCTTCTTTTGGCAGACGCTGGTGCACGCGTTATAAAGGTTGAGCGACACGAAGGTGATTTTGCACGCCAATACGATAATGGCGCAAAGGGCGAAAGCGCAATTTTTGCTTGGCTCAATCGCGGTAAAGAATCTATCACCCTTAATTTGAAGAATCCCAAAGATTTCGCGGTGATGCGTTCGATGCTTTGCAAAGCGGATGTCTTTGTAGCCAATCTCGCACCGGGCAGCGTAGAAAAGATGGGGCTTTCGGGCGATAAGTTGCGCGTGGAAAATCCAAAACTGATCACGTGCACTATATCAGGTTACGGAGAGGCAGAGCAGGCGGCCAAAAAGAAAGCTTATGATTTCCTTGTCCAAGGCGAAGTCGGCCTTTGTTCTGTTACCGGAACTCGGGACTCGCCGGCGCGTGTTGGGGTATCTATTTCCGATCTATCTACGGGGCTCACAGCATTTTCTGGAATTTTGCGTGCGCTTATAAAGCGGGGAAAGAGCGGTGTTGGGATGGGATTGACTGTTTCAATGTTTGATGTGCTGGCTGATTGGATGAACATGCCGCTTTTGGCGCATCGGTATATGGGGGGCACACCAGATCGTAGCGGACTTCAGCATAGTTTTATTGCGCCGTATGGCAGTTTTACGTGCAAAGGAGGCAAGCAGATACTCCTGTCTGTTCAAAATAATCGGGAATGGGCTGGGTTTTGTGACCATGTCCTGGAACAGCCTGAATTGATAAAAGATAGCAGATTTCAAGATAATCTGGAACGATATCATAATCGTGTGGCTTTGGACCAGATTGTGAATGCGTGTTTTTCCATAATGGACATCGCAGAGGTTACTTCGAAATTGGATGGCGCGCGCATTGCCAATGGTGCGCTGAATTCTGTCGGCGATCTTTCAGAGCATATGTTCTTAAAAAATGCGTGCGCACTATTTGGAAATTCAGAAATTCAAATGGCAGCGCTCCCGTTAGGAAACGATAATAAGGTCGGTTTGGTCCCCGCGCTTGGTCAGCATACTGAAACACTTCGAAAGGAGTTTCCGGCTTAATGTGATGTCAAAAAAAACCAGATCTTTAAAAAAACGGGAAGACAGATGTGAAATACGATTTGGACCATAAAGATATTCGGGAAGCTGTGGCAAAGCTTTGCACTCAATTTGCAGGGGTTTACTGGCGGAAATGCGACAACGCCTCGTACTATCCCAGCGACTTTGTAAACGCGCTTACGGAAGGTGGATATCTCTCTGCTTTGATCCCTGAAGAATATGGGGGACTTGGGCTTCCTCTGTCAGCAGGTGCTGCGATTTTGGAGGAAATTCATCGTTCCGGAGGGAATGCCGCAGCTTGCCACGCTCAGATGTATACTATGGGGACAGTTTTGCGACACGGAACAAAGGTTCAAAAGCGCGCCTATCTTCCTAAGATTGCGAGCGGCGAATTGCGCTTACAAGCTTTCGGTGTCACCGAACCGACAAGTGGCACCGACACGACTAATTTGCGTACTGTCGCACAAAAAGTTGGTGATACGTATGTTGTCAATGGACAAAAAATTTGGACTAGCCGTGCTGAACACTCCGATCTTATGCTGCTCTTGGCGCGCACGACGCCAAAAGGAGACGTTAAAAAGAAAACAGACGGACTTTCGGTTTTTCTTGTGGATATGCGCGAGGTGCGAGGTTCATCCCTCAGCATTCGACCGATAAAAACCATGATGAACCATGCCACGACTGAATTATTTTTTGATGACATGATTATTCCTGCAGATACCTTAGTTGGTGAAGAAGGGCAGGGATTTCGCTATATCTTATCTGGAATGAACGCAGAAAGGCTTTTGATTGCAGCAGAATGTATTGGGGATGCGAAATGGTTTATTGAAAAAGCGACTTCCTACGCAGCTGACAGGACGGTATTTCAACGTCCCATTGGGCAAAATCAGGGCATCCAATTTCCCATTGCAAAGGCTTATGCAAACATGCGTGCCGCAGAACTTATGGTCCGCGAGGGACTGCGTTTATATGAAGCAGGAGGGACAAATGGAGAAGAGGCTAATTTGGCAAAATTATTAGCTGCAGACGCAAGTTGGGCTGCGGCTGAGGCTTGTTTGCAAACCCACGGCGGTTTTGGCTTTGCGCAAGAATATGATGTGGAGCGCAAATATCGAGAGGCTCGTCTCTATCAGGTTGCCCCGATTTCAACCAATTTGATCCTATCGTACATTGCAGAGCACGTGCTCGGTATGGCGCGGTCATATTAATCAAATTATAACAAGATCTTGTTTGCATTTTTTAAGGTTTCTTGTTGTGTTCTTCGACAGGTAATTCAGCTTTACTCCATGCATCGAAACCGCCATCAAGATGAAAGACCGGCGATAGTCCCATGTTCTGTGCTGTCTGTGCGCTGAGCGCAGAGCGCCAAGCACTCGCACAATAAAACACATAGGTTTTATCTTGGTTAAAAACTGCCTTGTGATAGGGGCTTTCTGGATCAATCCAGAATTCTAACATCCCACGTGGACACGAAAATGCGCCAGGAATTTTTCCGCTACGCTGAATTTCACGGATGTCTCGTAAATCAACAAAGACATAATCAGAACTGTTAAACCGTTCTGCAGCATCTTCAATCGACATCGCGTTTATAACACTGTTTGCCTGTTTGAGAAGCTTTTTGATACCTTTGCTGATTGTTTGTGCCATATTTTTCGTCTCCGTCATGCCATTTTCAACACTTTTATTATATTTTTTAACTAATCTCAATTTTTAAGCACTTAGCAGTCTTGTTTACTGTGTGAAAAAATCGGTAAACTCTTAATGCTACGCGGCACCTTTGTTCACTTAACGGATATGAGCTCATCTTCTCCAATGTGAAGCATAAAAAGACTTTACCCGACTGGTCAATCTCGTGTGGTTTGATAGGGGCGTGGGTCATCATGCGCCGACTTAATCGGATTTTCCCGCACAACTCTGCATGTGTTAAATTTTGGCGAAATAGGCGGCGCTTAGGATTTTGCGTCTGCAAAAGTTTAGCAATTCAAAAAACTTGTTGGATGTATTAGCTCACTGGGGGCAATGAATACTGCAAGGTGTGAGCGTTATGTATAGTCATCAAGCCGGCTTTTCTTAATATATCTTCCACGCTCTGCGCATCAGCTGAGAACGGATATTCATAAGACAACAGGCTTGTCCAATTACAATTTTATCATATTGATTGAACAGATCTTTTTGATGCCAAACCGGGAAGCCCCACAGGGGTCCATTTTCCATGGTTGTATCGTTGTAATAACAATTAATGGTCGCAACAATATAATTTTTCTGTGAAAAAAAATGAAGGTTTTGATGGTAATTCATGATTTTTTGGGAGTCAAACTATTTAAAATTCATTTTTAAACAATGAAAAAACTACGTTGGCTGCAAATAGGTCATTAGCAAAATCTACCATAATAACCTTTAGAAAAATTAAAATTCTCTTTACCGGCTGTAAGAGATGACTTTACTTGCGTCAGCACGGGTTTTTATGGTGCAATCTTGAAAGACGTCAAAGCAGACATCGCTGTGCGTGACATTTTTTTCTATTTCACAAAGTCTTCTGTGGCACGCCATAAGTTCCTTAGGTCATCATGCGGAATCAATAAGGGTATGGAGACGAACATTTTGTAAAATATTTTTTGCGTTGTTCCTTCGTGAGAAACTTCGCAGCTTCTTAAAATCGCTTCTGGCATAATTTGCCCGCCTTTTCAGTTAAGGGTTTCTAAGAGTGCGTCGATTGTTTCATCAAACCCATACTGGTGCTTCCAACCCCAGTCGTCGTGCGCATGTCCATCATCGACTACATCGGGCCAGTTGGCAATCATACTGTTAGCTGGCTCCTGTGGATTGAAAGAAAAAGTTGCATCGGGAAAGCGATTTTGTAAGCTTTTCGCAAGCATTGCGGCCGTGAAATGAAATGCATGTAGATTGTAAGCAGGTTGTTTGATGCATGCTTTGTCGCACAACGTAAATTCCGCCAAACTACGCACGACGTCCATCAGGTAAAGTGTTGACATGCCAGTTTCTGCTTTTACTGGAAATTTGAAAGGCTTACCTGATTTTGCCGCAAAACAAGCGTGCCCCGGATAGGCCGTGACAGCGCCAGATGGGGCAAAAGGAGAGATGACCATCGGAAAACGTAGGCAACGAAAATCAAAGCCACGTTTGGTTTTCATCCAATGCCCCATACGCTCGGTCGCAATTTTGGTCGCACCATAAACGTTTTGCGGCCATTGGGGTGTCTCCGCTGGCAGATCTGCTGGTACATCGGGCCCATAGGAGGCGACGGTGCTTGAAAACACAAAAGGCGCGGCATTATACTGCTCTGCCAACTGCATGAGATTTACAGAAGCCGTCGCGTTTATTTCCCAAGCGTCCATTGGATTTGCTTCAGAACTGCCCGAAAGTAACCCAGCAAGATGGACAACGGCATCGGGATGTTCTTGGTCAAATAAAGAGCGCAGTTTCTCTATATCGCGGATATCACCCGTGATAATATTACGTGACGCCACTGGCCTTTGAGGCTGTGCAATATCAAAAGAAATAACGCGGATACCGATGTTTTCAAAATGATCTGCGAGGAGATGGCCAAGATTGCCATTGCCTCCAGTGATCAGAACGGACTTGAGTGCCATTTTACGCTTCCTTGCATCCAATTTCCTAACGTTTTCCATTCGCCAGCAAGTTTGCTTCGTCCCTTTGACGCAGTATTAACATGGCTATAGCTCCAATTAACGGGCCTGGGCATAATATCAGAAAGGCCCATTGGAAACTATCACTCTTTTGCGCAATCAAAGGAACCAACCATACCGTCAGAAGCGTAACGCCAAATCCGATCGCCATCTGAAAGGTTAGCGCCGTGCCAACAAGTCTTTGATCTGACAACTCTGTAACTGCTGCGGAAAACTGTCCGCTGTCTGCTATGATAGTTGCGCCCCAGGTTAATGCCACTATGGCAAATAAGAAGGCTGATACTTCAATTGAATACCCAATGAAAAATGCACAGAAACCGGAGACAAACATTAGCCCTGCTGTGGTCAGACAACGGCCATAAACGTCCGACAGTCGCCCAGCAAAAACACAACCAAGACTGCCAGCAGCGACCACGCTAAAGCTAAGATATTCTGGTGAGCTTAGTGGGAATGTTGTGAATTTTTCTGAAGCATGTTGTGTAAATGTCAGGATCCAAGCCCACATTGCATAAAGTTCCCACATATGACCAACATACCCAATATTTACCAAGGCTAGAGCGCGGTTTCTCACAATCTGAAAGATTTGAGATGGATCAAAGGTGGCGCGCGTGAAAGAATGTGGGCCTTCTTTGACTAAAAGGGCAAATACGAGTCCTGCCAAAAAAGTTGCCGTAGAACTTCCCCAAATAACACTTTGCCAATTCGTTTCCGTTGCAATAGCGCGTAGGAGATGGGGGAGGGCAGCGCCTAATGTCAACGCTCCGATGATGGTACCCATCGCAATACCGCGCCCAATTTTAAACCATGTCGCAATAAGTTTTACGCAGGGTGGATACACTCCAGCAAGTGCTGCTCCATTGAGAACCCGCAAGGCGACGATCTGAGCGCCGCTGTTTGAAATAGTCAATAATACATTTGCCAAAGCCGCACAAATACAACACAGCGCGATCAACTTTGTTAAACTAACGATGTCAGAAATATTGAAAAATGCGATGATCAAAGCGCCAATTACAAAACCTAGTTGCACACCATTTGTCAGCCAAATTTCTTGAGAATCGCTGAGTTGCGCCATACTGCTTAATTCCGGCAAAATTACTGTAGCAGAAAACCAGGTGCTAAGTGCACCGATTAAACAAAGACTGATCAGAATGAGTGCCAGGTATTTTTCATGGCAGTCCAATTGAGATGTCATGGAACTGTATAATTGTAAAAGTCTAGCGAAAGTAATGGCTTCATGGTCTACATTCCTTAATATCCAAGAGTGACTTTTTGCAATGAACCGTAAAACACCGTCATCATATCATCTGATAATAGAAAATTGCTGCGAATAAATTGTGTCATAATCACCCCAGTTATTTCTCCGCGAGGATCAACCCAAAAATAAGTCCGTGCAGCACCTGCCCAGCGCAACTCATCCTGTATCGCGTGGGTACAATGTGCTTTTGCGAAATTGGTCATAATCCGGCCTGTCAGATTCCAGCCGTATCTTGGCAAGACAATAATACCTATCCGTAACGTATGATGGCTATCCGGTAATTTATTAGCATGCATCATCGACAATGTGCGTTGTGAAAGCAATTGTTCGCCGGCGTCACTTTTTCCGCTGAGAAGCATTAGTATAAAAGCGCAATAATCATTTAACGTGGAATAAAGTCCGTGACCGCCGCGGAAAAAAACTATGGATTGGTTTGGATAAACGTGTGAAACATCTAAGCCGCGTAATTCATAAGGGACTCTTTCAAATGTAGGGAGCCGTACAAGATCTTCGTTTTCATAGAGAGACATTAGACGCGGTAATTGATCGTCTTTGAAGCCATAGGTTGTGTCCAACATTCCTATTGTTCCAAAATTATATTTTTTCAGCAAGCAATCAATACGTTCACCGGTGGCGCGTTCTATGACATGAGCCAGAACATCCGTAGCCATGCTATAGCGCCAGTTGTCTCCCGAATGAAAGGCAAAGGGTAATTTGGACAAGATACCCATTGTGTTATCTAGATTATGCGTACTATCATCCAATAGATTTACCTATCGATAATAAGCTGCAGTCTGACTGCCGAGAAGAAATTCATAAGAAAACCCTGCACAATAAGTCAAAAGGTGTTCTACCTTGATAGTTGACTTTACGGGTTCCATTACTCCCTCATTGTGTAGCACCTTCAAGAATCGAAACCGTGGATCAAAAGTGAGTAGTGGATCGTAAAGATACAAACGCCCCCGTTCGATCAATATGAGTGCGAGCACGGAAAAATTGGCTTTGTCATAAAGTAAATGCAATAGACTGCTTTCTCCGAAAGTGGTATTTTTTGTTCGAAATCTGCGTATTCTATGTACCCTTCCGAAAGCGTTTCTCTGCGTTTGCAAAAACGACATTCTACCCCACTATATATGTCCTGCGTGACATAATATTCTACCAAAGCGCTGATGGCGTCTGACATTAACTATCTCTCTTAGAGGGTCAATGTTAAGTTTTTAGACCCCAATGCGAAAGGGCCGCCTCTGCAATCGCTTTTCCCCATTCGGGGACAAAATGGCCGGCCTCTTTGAGGCGCATTGGTTCTGGACAGCCATTTATGCTGGCGCAAAGGTCCAACATGATGTTTTCGCCGAGCACCGAATCTTGCATGCCGATGGCCATAAAGCTTTCGCCACTCCAACGAGCATGCAAAAAGGCACGCGATTTTTGGGAAATATCAACGCCTTCCATATCCAAATCTGTCATGACCATTTGGGGAAAACGGCGCACGCCGGCTTTATATGACACATCAGGGAAAGGGGCGGCATAGGCCTTTGCTTCAGCATCGCTCAAAAAGGGTACCGTACGCGCCATCAGTCGAGCAATATCCATATCTGGATTGGCGTTACTGAAGGCGCGCCAATCTTCAAATCCTTTTCCCGGGCTTTGGCCGACCGCGAGGGCTGTGTTCATGACCAACAATCGTTTGAAGCGATCCGGCGCTGCAACGGGCAGCGTTAAGCCCAAAAGCCCTCCCCAATCTTGAACAACCAGTGTAAGATTTTTTAAGTTTAGCTTTTTTATGAAAGCTAAAATCGTGTTGCGGTGAAAGTGATAGGTATAGCTTGCGTCATGTATTGGCTTGTCAGATCTACCAAAACCAAACCAATCGGGTGCAATCACGCGACCCCCGGCAGCTAAAAATATAGGTATCATTCTTCGATATAAGTAGGACCAAGTTGGTTGCCCATGGAGGCACAAAAATACTTCTCTTGCGGATTTAGGTCCTTCGTCGATATAATGCAAACGCAGCTTATCGACGCCTTCAAGGTCTGAAATATAATTCGGTGCATAAGGCCAATCTGGTAGATTTTCAAATGCACTATCAGGTGTTCTGAGGGTATCAATCTCCATTATAAGGCTCCTTGTGGGTTGCCAAAGACGCAATTTTTCCATCCAACAGGCATGTCAGTTTCCAGGGTTTTTGATAAGAAAGATGTACTCAAACAATGGCTGAAGTATATCGACAGCATGTTTAAAACCCCCCTAAAGGCGCTGCTGAACTTTTGTTGATCCTGCACGGCGAAAGTCAGGCCGGCATTTAAGGCGTGCCCTTTCCAATGACGGATGGTCGTGGGGATCCGGTGCATCACCAGATCGGATAACAACAAGCACTTGCTTTGGCGGAGTCCTTGAAGACGCTTCCTATCGCCGCGATCTTTGTGACACCCCTCAGACGTACGCATCAGATCGCTGCGCTTCTCGCAGAGGTAACTCAAATAGCGACCAAAGTTGAAACAGATTTGCGCGACATCTATCTTGGGGACTGGGATCGTAGGATATATCGCAAAAAGGTCGCGCAAGATGATCATTTTTTTTTGATGTGTTTGCAAAATCATGGGTGGGATGAAGTTCCTGATGGGTAAAAAACTGCTGCACTGCAAACCCGAGTACAGGCCAGTTTTTTGCGCATTGCTCATGCACACCCCGAACAATTGGTAGCTTTCTTTGTTAATGGCGCTGTGATCGCTGCGACTTTGTCCGTCGCGACTGGAGCAAAACCCTTTGCATTTCTTGGCACCGCCAACTATTCGATCAATACTTTGGTGATTGATGACGAACAAATGTTTTTTCGTAGTTTCAATGGGACAAGTCATCTGGATTAGTCAATTGTTAAAACAACCTTTCCGAGGACGCGTCGCTCAGCCACGTAGGTGAGTGCTTTGGCGGCGTCGTTTAGTACAAACCGTTCTGTAATTCGGGGCTTTATCTGACCATTACTATACATCTCAAACAGTTCTGCTACGTGTTTTTTGTGCTGCGCGGGATTACGAACTGTAAAAGCACCCCAAAAGACCCCGACAATCTGACAACTTTTCAAGAGCGTCAGGTTAAGCGGAATTTTTGGAATCCCTGCGGGAAATCCTACTACAAGAAATCGACCGTCCCACGCCATCGACCTTAAAAAGGGTTCGGCATAGTCTCCTCCTACTGCGTCATAAACCACATCGACGCCTTTTGGTCCTGCCAAGTCTTTGACCGAAGCTGAAAGTGCTTTTTGTGTATTTCGATCCATAACGCGCGGATAAATAATCGTTGCATCCGCGCCTAGGCTTTTACAAAAATCAGATTTTTCTTTTGAAGAAACAGCAGCTATAACCTTTGCGCCAAGCGCTTTGCCCAACTCAATTGCTGCGGCACCAACCCCGCCTGCTGCGCCCGTAATCAAAAGTGTCTCACCAGCAGCTAAGTTTGCACGCTCACGCAGTGCGTAATGGCTTGTGCCATATGTGAATATGAAACAGGCGGCTTCGTCAAAAGGCATATTATCACTTATTTTTAATACTTTAGTCGCTGGTACGCAGATATGACTGACAAAGCCACCAAATCCTGGAATAGCGATGACACGGTCACCTATTGCAAAGCCATTTACAGATTCTCCTATTGCCTCGATGATCCCTGATACCTCTCCTCCGGGCGCAAAGGGGCGTTTTGGTTTGATCTGGTATAGATCCTGTATGATCAATGTATCAGGGAAATTTATACCAGCTGCTTTGACCGAGATCAAAACTTCGTCGTTTTTAGGAGTTGGCGTTTCGAGTTCTGTGAAAATAAGACTCTCCGGCCCACCAGCGGCTGTACTCAACATTGCTTTCATAATAAATCTCTTGGATTTCTATCCATGCCATCACATGAGATCCCAAGGAGTGAACACTTGTCAATCAAAATTTGTGATGACATGTTGCGCTTGGAAACTGTTTTTGTGCTCGGTGATTTCCTTATGACATTCACAGTTGACACGATATTTAAAAAAGGGACAAAATCAATGAGGAACGCCGTAATTGTATCCACCGCACGTACTCCTATAGGTAAAGCCTACAGGGGGGCCTTTAACGCTACAACTCCCCAAGCGCTAGCCGCGCACGCTATAGAGCATGCAGTAGCACGAGCAGGCGTTGATCCGAATGACATCAATGATTGTATTATGGGAGCAGCACTTCAGCAGGGGCAACAGGGGACCAATGTGGCTCGTCAGGCAGCGCTGCGTGCAGGGCTGCCTGCTCGTGTTGCTGGAATGTCGCTGGATCGCCAGTGCGCAAGTGGCATGATGGCGATTGCGACGGCAGCAAAGCAAGTGATTAGCGATGGAATGGATGTGGTGATTGGTGGTGGTGTTGAAAGTATTTCTATAGTTCAAACACAAGACATGCGCGTAGGGCGTGATCCTTGGCTCGTTGAACATAAGCCAGAGATTTACATGTCTATGTTGGAAACTGCAGAAACGGTTGCCGAGCGTTATAACGTCAGCCGCGATATGCAGGATGACTACGCTCTGCAATCACAACAACGCACCCATGCCGCTCAAGAAGCAGGGCGATTTGATGATGAAATTGTGTCTATGACCACTGTGATGAAGTCTCAAGATAAGGAAACGAAAACTATTTCAGAACATGAAATTACGCTGTCCAAGGACGAAGGTAACCGTCCAAGCACAACTATTGAAGGTCTCAACGGGTTGGCGCCTGTTTTCAAAGATGGTATCCATATTAAAACGGGTGGTTATATTACCGCAGGAAATGCCAGTCAGCTTTCTGATGGGGCCTCTGCCAGTGTGATAATGGAAGAAAAACTTGCAGAACAGCTTGGTCTTGAACCCTTGGGGCGCTATGTCGGCGTGATGGCCGCAGGGTGTGAACCCGATGAGATGGGGATTGGTCCAATATATGCGGTGCCAAAACTTTTGGACGCCCATAGCTTAAAAATGGATGATATTGGGTTATGGGAATTGAATGAAGCCTTCGCAGTTCAGGTGCTTTATTGCCGTGATCATCTGGGCATTCCGAATGAACGTCTTAATGTTGATGGCGGAGCGATTTCGGTCGGGCACCCCTATGGTATGTCTGGCGCCCGTATGGTTGGACATGCGTTGATCGAAGGCAAACGGCGCCGGGTAAAGTATGTAGTATGCACAATGTGTGTCGGCGGCGGTATGGGCGCTGCAGGACTGTTCGAGGTGCTCTGAGTCAGAAATCTTTTTCTGATAGACGTTGTTTCATTTTTCTAGTTAGAGCTTTGGACGTATGCGTGAGCTGCTTAGCCATAAGGTCAAATCGATTAAATAAATGAAGGAAAGATTGGGCCGGACATCGCCCACATTTGCTATTTTAAATAAAGTAACTGTGATCCGGTGCACGATACACAGAAAAATCGCTGTTTTATTCCTGGGTATTATGATACCATTTTTATAAGTAATTGATTTCGTTCGGTTTTATTTATCAAATCGGCGTTGACGTTGTTTAATATTTCGATATACACCGTGAGCCTCAGGTGCTGTAACTAAGATTGGTCTTTGACCGGTCAAATAAGGAACAAACAGAGATGAAAACTTTTTCTGCAACTCCTGCAGATATTGATAAGAAGTGGATCATTATCGACGCGGAAGGCGTTGTATTAGGTCGCTTGGCTTCTATCGTTGCGTTGCGCTTGCGTGGAAAACATAAGGCTTCCTTTACGCCGCATATGGATTGCGGTGACAACGTTATAATCGTGAATGCTGAGAAAGTTCAGCTGACCGGCAAAAAACGCGAAGAAAGTCATTACTGGCATACGGGTTATCCTGGCGGCATCAAGTCTCGCACTAAAGACGAGATACTGACTGGCGCGCACCCAGAGCGCGTATTAACGCTTGCTGTAAAGCGGATGCTTCCTTCTAATCGTTTGGGCCGTAAGTTGATGACAAACTTACGTGTGTATGCAGGGAGAGATCATCCTCACGAGGCGCAAAGCCCTGAGGCTTTGGACGTTAAATCAATGAATCCGAAAAACATACGGGTGGGCGCGTAATGAACGAAGAGATCAAATCATTGGGTGAGCTGGAAGTCGCTACTAGCACTGCAGAAGCTGTTATTGAAATGGCTGCTCCTCGTGAACCACAGCGTGATGACCTTGGCCGTGCCTACGCAACCGGAAAAAGAAAAGATGCAGTTGCCAGAGTTTGGATTAAGCCCGGCTCGGGTAAAGTTGTGGTCAATGACAAGGATTTAAACACGTACTTTGCTCGCCCCGTATTGCAAATGATCCTTCGCCAACCGTTTCAGGTTGCTGGTGTAGAGGATCAATTTGATGTAAAAGTAACCGTAAAAGGAGGCGGCTTGTCGGGGCAGGCCGGTGCAGTCAAGCATGGTATTTCTAAAGCACTACAGTTTTATGACCCGGAATTGCGTGGCGCGCTGAAAGCGGCGGGTTTTCTTACACGCGATAGCCGAGTTGTTGAGCGTAAGAAATATGGTAAGCGGAAAGCACGCAGAAGCTTCCAGTTTTCTAAGCGTTGAGGCATAAAATATACAAGGTTATGGCATACATAATATTATCAAGCACCTAAATAAAACTAAGTACTTTTATTGGTTGCATGTCTGTAAATTATTTTTTGTTTTAAATTCTTGTATGGAACATCGAGTCAAGTTTAATGAAATAAGAGAAGTTTACGGTTTTTAACTTAACTTGATCATACTAAATATTTAAGTCATTAAATTTTCAATCTTTCTTTTCCAAATAATCATCTAAAAGTATCTTCATTTCTTTTTTCGTAATAGCATTCGTGGCATTGCTAAATGAAAAATGATTTGGTTTTTCGTCTATAAATTGTTGCTCGTTAAAATTCAAACTTATTTCATCATCTATTAACCCCAACATTAAAAAATAGTGATTACTCTTTTTCATTCTATAAAATAAATTTGTTCCGCATTTTTTACAAAATCCGCGCTCCGCCCAACTCGAATGCGAATATCTGCCAATTGCGGCTTCATTTTTAAAACTTAAGTCTTTACCAGCGCTCAAACTCATATAGACACCGCCGGTCCATTTGTGGCAATCTTTACAATGGCATACGCTATAATTTTTAGTCGTAAAATTAACATCAAATTCGACTGACTTACAAAGGCAGGTACATTTTACCATGACTGAAACCTTTTAATTTTATGAAACTTTTCAGTATCAAAAATAAGGGTTTTAAGCAATCTATTCAAAATTCGGTAAAAATGTTTAGTGGGATGGTATCGAAATATTTACTTATTTTAAGAATTTACTATTTTTGTAAAAGGTTACGGCGTTTATGGTTCCGTTGTCTTCTAAGACTTTAAATATGGATAAAAATTTATAAACGGTATATATTTAAGTTATGTAAGCAGTTAAAATCTTGGTAAAAATTTAACACAAAATTGTTAAGGAGATTACAATTTTTGTAGAGTTGAGAAATGTTATGGAATTTTAAGAAACCCAGCTTTTTAATAAAGTAAACCCCTATTTTTTATGGTTAGTTGGTAATCGCTTTAATCTTAACGGTTATTTAGATCTATAAACATCAAGTTTCGTGCGTATTTTCAATTTGGTTCGATGCTTCATCCTCAAATGACTTAGTGCATTACTCTTCTGGGGGAGAGTGTAAGTTCGACGATAAGGATGAGCTCAAAAGCATAAAGAATCTTTCTCAAGTTCTGATTTTCTTCAATAGTTCTATGCTGGGCAGCAATGACCGCTTCATAAAAAGACTTAATCTTGAGAAAATATAAAAATGTATCAAAGAAAAAAGCATTAAATTGTTGATAGTATGGATCCAAAGACTGATGGTGTTTACAATAAGCATGAAGCTTACACATACAAATCCGGCATACTTGTCTGGTAGAACTGTGAATTTTGACCCCCTTAGGTTCTGCGAGCTACCAACGTCCAATCAATGCCATTGTGAAAACTGCGTATGCTTGCAGTGGATTTGGTGAAGTCTGACAAATTAGAGGTTCAATACCTATTTGAAACTTCGCGGCTCTACAAGTTAACAGATTACTTAAAAATGTCATGCAGTATTGAAAATTAGGGATGTTTCGAAAAAAGGATCTTCACGGTAGCGTGAAAACCGAATTTATAAAAATGATAGTTTAGTTTATTTATTATTAAACAAGTTCGGTCATAAAGTGTTTTATGCGAACGAGTGTGTCTTGTTATGCCCTCGTTGATACTGCTAATTGGCAACGGCGCTTTTTTACTTCTCTCAGAATACTCTTATTGTTGTTCTTGTTTTAAACCAAAAGACGCATAAATCTGGATAGCATCATGTGAAGAATTTTTTTGCATGGGATGAGGATGTTTTTTATGTTGATTGGACCAAAGTCATGAATTGAATTCATTTTCTGATTGCGCTATCGCATCGCTGAGTTTCTGCGTCTTATTTGGCTTCTGCAGAGAGAAGTTATCGCTTCTATTAGATGTGAAAGGTCTATTTTGAATGACAAATTCTTCAAACCCTGATGTGCTGTATACAATCGTAGACGAAGCACCTGAGCTAGCCAGTGCCTCGCTTTTGCCTATTATTAAATCCTTTGCCTCAGCCGCTGGAATAACTGTGGGAACAAAGGATATCTCGCTCGCTGGTCGAATCATTTCTGCGTTTCCCGAATTTCTGACTTATGCGCAGCGTCAAAGCGATGATTTAGCGGAATTAGGTGAATTGGTCAAAACACCTGAAGCAAATGTCATAAAACTTCCCAACATTTCCGCCTCCGTCCCTCAACTCACCGCTGCCATTAAAGAATTACAGTCACAAGGATACGCATTACCAGATTATCCAGAAGCACCCACAACGGATAAGGAAAGATCGCTTCGCGCGCGCTATGACGCCATTAAAGGCTCTGCGGTTAACCCTGTATTGCGCGAAGGCAACTCGGATCGCCGCGCTGCGCGTGCAGTAAAAAATTATGCAATGAAAAACCCCCATTCGATGGGGGAATGGATCTCCACATCCAAAACCCATGTAGCCTCCATGCGATGTAATGATTTCCGTTCTAACGAAGTTTCGGACACGCTTAGCTCTTCACAAGCTGGTCCTGCAAAAATTGAATTTATTGATAAGTCTGGTAATACACAGGTATTAAAATGCGGGATTAATCTTTTGCCAGGGACCGTAGTGGATGCAACGTTTATGCGGGCAAACGCATTGCGCGCTTTTTTGAGGGAAGAGATCTCCAAAGCAAAAGATGAGGGCGTTTTATTTTCATTACATATGAAAGCAACGATGATGAAAGTTTCTGATCCAATAATTTTCGGACATGCCGTTTCTGTGTTTTTTGAAAGTCTGTTTGAAAAACATAAGACTCTCTTTACCGAATTGGGTATAAATCCCAACTCGGGCTATGGCGATGTTCTTGCACGCTTGGCGGATCATCCAGAAATTGTGGCCGAATTTGAAACGGTAATTGAAGCCAATCCGCCCCTATATATGGTTGACAGCGATAGGGGTATTACAAACCTTCATGTTCCCTCAGACGTTATCATTGATGCCTCCATGCCCGCAGTAATTCGCGCAGGGGGCAAAGGATGGGGACCGGATGGAAGCCCTTCGGACGTAAAGTGTGTAATCCCAGATAATTGCTACGCACCTGTTTATGATGAAACAATCTCTTATTTTAAAGAAACCGGCTCCTTGGACCCGACAACGTCTGGCGCTGTTGCCAATATCGGGTTAATGGCACAAAAGGCGGAAGAATACGGTAGTCATCCGACAACCTTTGAAATGCCGGAAGATGGGTGCTTACGTTATATTTTGGCCAATGGAGACGTGCTATTCGATCAAGCGTTGGCAAAAGGCGATATTTGGCGTTCTTCCACTGTACGCCAAGCTCCAATTGAAGATTGGGTGCGCCTTGCTATTTCACGCCAAGCGGCAACTGGATCACAAGCCATTTTTTGGTTGGATGAAACTCGCAGTCATGATGCCGAAGTGATTAAATACGTGAAACACATTCTTGCCGCAGAAGGTGTCAACGACAAATTCCAAATCCTTGCCCCACGTGAGGCAACACGTTTGACGCTCGAAACGATAAGAGGAGGAAAAGATAGTATTGCGGTAACAGGGAACGTTCTGCGCGATTACTTGACTGACCTATTTCCAATTTTGGAACTTGGAACCTCTGCAAAAATGCTATCCATCGTGAAACTGATGCAAGGAGGGGGCCTTTTTGAAACCGGGGCTGGTGGTTCAGCACCCAAACACGTTCAACAGTTAGTTGAAGAAAATCATCTTCGTTGGGATAGTCTTGGAGAGTTTTGCGCTCTCGGCGAAAGCTTCAATTTTCTTGCTGAAGTAAAAAATAATCCCAAAGCTGCAATTCTGGGAAGAGGTGTCGAAACTGCTACGCAGCGCATTTTAGACAATAACAAATCTCCAGCGCGCAAAGTTGGGCAAAATGATAATCGTGATAGCCATTATTTCTTTGCTCTCTACTGGTCTGAGGCGCTTGCAGCGCAAAAAGACGACGGCGGTCTTGCTGCGTATTTTGCCCCCATCGCAGAGGCGCTTCGCACGAACCAAGACAAGATCTTATCAGAAATTAAGAATGTACAAGGTCAGGCCGTAGACATTGGTGGGTATTATTATCCAGACCGCGTTAAACTTGCCGCTGTTATGCGACCAAGCCAGACGTTTACTACAATCATCGCAGATTAAATCAGGCAATATGAAGATAATTTGTCGACATAAATTTGTCATTTTGATTTCTTTACGAATATAAGCGTTGAGATTTGTGAGACTTCTTTTTATTTGGAAGTCTTTGATTTGTTTAGTGAGGTGTCGGGCATTTCTTCGGGCAGATGTAGTGCAAAGATCCAAGCGAGACAGACCATTAAAAAACAGCTCAGTATCAAGGGCAGGGGCGTGCCATCAAAAACTCTGTTGACTACGCTTGCCAAAATTGCAGCGATCACTGTGGAAACGCCCCCAATCACGCTAGAGGCAAAACCTGCAATATGACCCATAGGCTGCAGTGCCAAAGCGTTAAGATTACCAAGCGTAAAGCCTACCTGAAAAAAGACACCTGTTTGCCATATGAAATAAACGATAAAGGACACAGTGGCTTCCAAAGAGGCCTGTATAAAATAGGCCGAGGCGCAAGCGCAGGCTGCAATCTGTCCCAATAGAGAGAGCAAAACTATGGTTCGCATCCCAAAGCGAATTACGAGCCGTGAATTTATAAGACTTGAAATTGCGGAGAATGCTGCGATGAGTGCGAACCATTTCGCAAAACTGTCTGCCTTACCAAAGCTTTGATCGAAGATGGGCTGGATCAAGATTATGCTTGCAAAGAGTGTCACATAAGAAAGCGACTGTGTGCATATCGCCAATCGCACCTGTTTGTTCAGGTACATTTCCCCTAATGACGGTAAAATTTGTTTAAGCCCGAATACCCGCCGTTGTTCTGGTGGTAGTGTTTCCCCCAAGCGGATGTAAAACCAACTTAGCAAGACCAGACCGAAAAAAACAAAAGCCAAAAATATGCCACGCCAACCAAAGACGGACATGATTTGTTCGCCGACAATTGGCGCGAATGCAGGTGTTAATGCGAAAATCACCATTACCAGCGAAATCAATTGCGCCATTTTTCGTCCTGAAAAAAGATCTCGAATGATAGCTTGCGACACTATCCTTGGGGCAGCAGCTCCAAGTCCTTGAAAAAAACGAGCAACAAGCGCGATTTCCAACGAGGATGAAACAAACGCAATAAATCCCATCGCGATATAGAAAAGCAGGCCAATTATTATTATTTTTCTCCGGCCAAAGGCATCCGAAAGTGGCCCAACAAAAAAAGTCCCAACACCCATACCAATCATGAACCAGACAAGGATTTCTTGGGCGCGTGTTGGGGCCTCTGGGCTCAAATCGGTCGCAATCTGGGGGAGGGCGGGAAGCATACCATCAACAGAAAAGGCAACAGTGCCCACCATCATAGCAAGAAGCGCGATTAATTCGCGAGACGAGAGTTTTGACGCCTGCATCTTTACGGCGGACCTGCCTTGTAAAGATTGTTTGAAATCTCCTTGATAACATTGCTCCAGAAGTCTTCGCTTTGCGCCCCTTGTACGACATGTTGGCCCGAAACGACGAAGGTTGGTACTGCGCTTATTCCCATTTTCCGCGCTTTTTTATCGCACTCTGCAATATAAGCGAGATCGTTATCAGTGGCAAATAAACGTTTAATAAGCGCCTTTTCCAGACCTACACTTTGAGCGATCTCGCAGAGGTCTTCTGGGTCGTTCAGATCGCAGCCCTTTAAAAAATATGCCTCGAAAAGCGCATCAATCATTGCATTTTGCCAGCCTTCCGCATCGCTCCAATGGATCAGGCGATGGGCATTTAAAGTATTTGGCGTTTTTTTAATAGCTTCAAAATTGATCTCTAACCCAGCAGCTTGAGCGTGATAAACTACGGGATTATAAGCTTTGACCGCACCTGCTCGCCCACCAAATTTATGTTCAAGATAACTGCGACGATCCATACCTTCTGGGGACATATCAGGGTTTAATTGAAAAGGATGCCAACGGATATCAATAAAGGTTGCGTCGTTTCGTTTTACGGCCCGGTCTAGATGCGTTTTTCCAATATAACACCACGGACAAATTGGGTCAGAGAATACATCAAATCTGATTATGGTCTATTCCTTTGTAAAAGATAGGTCGCGCCGCAGTAACTTTCCGTTCGGCCCGACCGGTAGCGCGTCAACTCGAAAATAGAGGCGCGGTTGTTTATACCGCGCGAGCCTTTGGCGAGCAAACGTTTTGAGCTCTGCTTCTTGAATATCTTTTTCTGAAGTGTAGAAGGCCGCAATCACCCGTGTCTCTGTTTTGATACTAATATCTTTTACCGCAACAGTTTGAATTTCGGGGTGTGTAATAAGCTGATTCTCCACTTCAATCGGGGATACACGATATCCTCCAGCGGTCATTACATCGTCGTTTCGGCCCATGTAACGCACCGATCCATCTGAGTGTATCTGACCTAAATCGCCCGTCAAAAACCATTCACCCCGAAAATTATTTTGCCCGTCTTCCCCTAGATAACCAAGCATAAAGCCGGGATCATTTCTGTCTACAGCAATCATGCCTGTTTCTCCGAAGGCAACCGGTCGTGCGTTGAGTTCGGTAGAAAGAATTGCAACGCGTCGTCCCCTTTGAGGACGCCCTAGCATTTCCGATTGTGCAGGTGCATTTACAGACGATGATATAAAAGTGGAACATTCTGACATACCAAACGCTTCGTAAATTTCGCCTCCCGTGGTATAACGCCATTCGTCGCGCAAGGTCTCTGATAGCTTTTCGCCAGCACTCAATCCATGGCGCAGATTAGGCAGTGACGGAAATGGAGATACTCTAAGCATACGTCGATAAACACCAGGAGCTGCAGCAAAGATGGTCGCTTGATGCTCTGCCAAAAGTTTTGGAAGCTCCTCAATCTTTGTATCACTCGACGGTATCAGTGCCGTAGCCCCAACGCTCCACGGGTCCAATAAACCGGTGCCGAGGGTATAAGTCCAATTGAATGCGCCTGCGTGTAATAAACGGTCAGTTTCATGTAAGTCATACCAATCTCTGATCATCATCTTGCGTGCCCATACCGCGCGATGGGCATGCATAACAGCTTTGGGCAGTCCTGATGTGCCAGAGGTAAACACCAAATATGCAAGGCTGTCTTTATCCCCCATATTATAGGGCGCTGCGGGCAAAGTCCGCATCATTTGCAGTACATCTAGCGGCATCTGTTTCAGGTTATTTTCTTCAGGAAATGCCAGTGTTGGATCGATTACAACTGCATCGGGTTCGACAACTTCACAAAGTTTTTTCAATTCATTGCATGTCAGTTGGGCTGAAAGTGGAATAGGATGGATGCCAACCGCAATTGTGGCTAGAAAGATGATTGGGAAATCCACCGTATTGCCAAGGCGCAGCATAATTTTTTGCCCCGGCGTTACACCGCTTTCGAGGAGTCCAGCGGCTGTGCCCAATACTGCAGATTGCAACGCGCTAAACGTCCAGTTTTCAACGCCCTTCGTGGAAAGGATACTCAGCGCATTTTTATCCTGCACCTCATCCGCCCGACCTAGAACATAGGCCGTCAGGTTAAAGATCTGTGGGCAAGCGATGCTTGGTCCGTTATCGATGATTGCAGTCATTCCTTGCTCTATGATGCGCTCAACTAAGTTGCAAGAGTGAGTCTTACGCCTTATTGCGCTTGTATGGGGAAAAGTGACCCAAAAGAACCGATTGAATTAATGCGAGACTATTGCGGTGCCGAGGGAGGGGGTGCACTAAGATCGGTCGACGTATGAGTGAATTTAAAAAACGCCTTGGGTGGAACTTAGAACAGGCCGCAAAATATGCCGGCATTACGCGTTCTACATTGTCAAAAATTGAAATTGAATAAGTGTCACTTATCTTTTAAGGGCTCAAAAAACTTACTGTTGTGCTTGGTATTTCATCAACACGGGATACGAACGCCCTTTGAAAGAGTTTGAAGGTCGGTAACGCCATGTTGGCGAAGCGTTTATTTATGTCCTTACACGTACCGTTATATTTCACACGGAATTTTATGAGCCTGTTAGGCTGCGCTGAGGTGCCAGTGCCTATCATGGCGCCATCATGGGACATAACGTGATTTTTACGCGTCAGGATGGTGCCACTATTTTATGGATTACATCTTTAGCTTTAAATCATTTTCTAATGCTTACATTACTCCTGCCACCAAACATCCGGAAGGAAGCCAATTCTGTCGCCGTAAATAGGTGTGTACTTGGGGAACTTCAGCTCTGATTTATGGGCAATACGGCTCACGTTCTCGTAATAAATTGGGATTACGTAGCGCCCTGCTGTAAGCACGCGGTCCATCGCGCGGGTAATCGCAAAAAGCTGGTCTTCTGATTTAGCTTCTACCAATTGAGCGAGCAGATAATCTAGAGCCTTCGATTTTATGCCAATAATGTTGCGTGTGCCCTCATTGTCGGTCACCTCTGAGCTCCAATAAAGGTACTGTTCATTGCCAGGACTTAAGGACAGACCCCGTGAATATGGAACCATATCAAACTCTGCTTTGTTTAAGCGTTCTGTGTATTGCGCCCCATCAACAAGCGATACTGTCGCCTTTATCCCCAAACGCTCTAATGCGTTGATGTAAATTTCTGCGATCGACAGATATTCCTGCGCCCCTTGCCGCATAAGGATTTCAAATTGAAAGGGCAGACCATCTTTATCCATTAGAACCCCGTCACGAACGGCATAGCCGGCCTTCTGCAACAGTTTTTGCGCCCGACGCATATTTTTGCGATTGCTCAAAGTTCCATCGCTAACCGGTAGGTTGTATCCCGCTAGTGTTCCTGGAAGCAGTTCAGTTTTAAAGGGTTGTAAAAGAGCAACTACATCCTTGCGTGCTGCACCAGGGATCAATCCCAAGACTGAGTTGGAAAAATAAGAGCTGATCCGGTTTTGCCGCCCACCATTTTGCGTTTCATTGATATATTCAAAGTTAAATGCTTGGATCAGGGCTTCCCTGACACGCCAGTCTTGGAACTTCTTTTTGCGCATATTCATGAACAACCCACGCATGCCTGTCGGACGGGCATGGGGCACTTCTGACTTTGTGATAGCACCATTAAGAGAACGTGGAAAATCAAATTGCGTTGCCCATTTTTCCGCATTACCCTCCCGGTAAATATCGATATTACCAGTTTTGAAAGCTTCAAAATAAACGGAAGCATCTGCGAAATATTCAATTCGGATTCTGTCTAAGTTGTTTGTACCGCGCCTAAAGCCTAGATTTTTGCCCCAGTAGTTTGGATTTTTTTCAAGTTTGATGAAACGTCCCGCTTGAAAATCGGTGATTTGATAGGGCGCGGACGTAATTGGAATTATGTCGATTCCGGAGGCGGTAAAATCCTTACCATCCCATTGAGTTTTTTTTAGGATAGGGCGCATCCCTGCAAGTAGGGCAAGCTCCGCATTATCTTTATTAAAGGTCATACGTATGGATCGGGGTCCTGTCTGCTCCATCCTCTCGATTTTGCCCCAGAGGCCGCGGTACCGCCAGTGTCCTACGGTACCTAATGTTTCATATGACCATATAACATCGTCGACCGTAACAGGTGATCCATCTGCGAATTTGGCTTCGGGGCGAAGGCGAAATTCGACCCATTCGCGATTCGGTCCCGTTTCAATCGATTCGGCCAAAAGTCCGTAAAGCGTGAAGGGTTCATCCCAACTACGCCCCATCAACGTCTCATAATTCCAGAATCTGAGTTGCCACGGGCTGCGCCCTTTTAAGATGTGCGGATTGAGAGAATCAAAACTACCCACTTCGCCAAGCCGCACTTCGCCGCCCTGTGGCGCATTAGGATTTGCATAAGGTAATGACACAAAATCAGGTGGTAGAGCAGGGTTGGAATACATAGAAATTGCGTGTTGGGGCTCTGCTATCGTAAAAGTGGCAATCATTTTGATTGAAAAAATAAAGGCCATTACTTTTGTAAGTCTGAGATAATAGGAAAACATTTTTGTGTTTTGTCCTCTTTCTGGAAACGGTTTTTACGCGCACATTACAAGTCCGGCTCAAGAATTCAAACTTTTAGCTTGGCGCTGGCAGGAGAACAGAGTATAAGAAACTACTGCTCGATAGGTTTCTTGCCTGTATGAAACCTGCCTCAATGACTTAACGCCTGCTTCGTGCAGGCGTTTTTTTTATCTAGTAAGTTTGTCATACTCAACCCAAAGTCACATCAACGCCCATGAAAAAACATTAATTTCCGACACTGGCTTAATCTAAGTAGATCAAATATTGTCCTATTTTTTCAAAAATTCATTTTTCATGTGGATGTAAATTTCATCGCTTTTCCAAGTGTTGATTGCGATTGTAGTGGGGTTTTAAAAGTTTCAACGGCACGCGGTTGTGACACCTAGAACTATGGTCTTTGTTGTAGGCGCTTGTGCCTAGCAGAATTTCGTTCTCTATTCTGCATTGAGGTAGTAGTCTTAGTCGCAGCATTATCATGTCTACGGTTGAGTGACACCTTCATTTGTCAGCGCTAGTTTTTGCGATTAAATCTTGCTAAAACTGAAATGTCGTTTTGCTCTAACTGTTAAAATTCGACTGCTATGTAAGACGATTGCCCAAAATTTAACAGAAAATAAGATCCTGTTCATAACTCCAAACGCCTACTTTTAATAGGCCGACGTCTTTATAACTCATTCGCAAAAATAAATCATTAAATAATATTTCTTACGAGTAAACTCTAATTTGATAGCGTGCCCATCAATAATTTTGTTTGATTGATTTATTCCAATTCGCTGGGTATCTGAGTACGGGTCATCGCTGTAGGTAAAATGACATTGAAAAACTAAGAAAGTTGCGTTGGGCTTTTCGGACAAACCTAAGCGGCCAGATTTAAGTTTTGTTGACGCAGATATCAAGGCTGCAGTCAAAGAATGGTTTTTTTGGAGCTTACAATTCTTTCAAATCTACACCAAAAGCCCTTTCAGCTAAGGCTGCCTAAGCAGATTTTAAATTTCCTTTACTAGTTTGGGCAGAAAAAAGCCAGACGTCATGGTGACAAATAAAATACAAAATGATTATTACGCATCTAATGCATTTTCAAAATAAAAAAAACAGCATGTCTTAACGCTCCTTGGTTATAATTCCTCCGTTTTCACCTGGGTATACAAGCCCTGCTGATATCACTAATTTTGCAGCATCTTCTATAGTCATATCTAATTCAATAACGTCTTCTTCAGGAAAGAAAAGCAAAAATCCAGATGTTGGATTGGGTGTTGTTGGAACAAAGACTGATAACATTCCTTTACCATCATTCCCGCGTGCCCTAATCTCTCCTCTGGCGGAGGTGGAAATAAACCCTACTGCCCATATACCTTTCCGTGGATATTCCACCATACAAGCTTTCTCAAATGATCTATCCTCCTGTGAGAATACAGTTTCAGCAATTTGTTTCACACCTGAGTAGATTGACCTAACGACGGGCATACGATTGACGAAGCGTTCTGCGGAGCGGATCAAAGACCGCCCTAATATCCCTTTGGCCAGCCAGCCAATAAAAGTTGTAAAAATAAGGAAAAAAACAACGCCGACACCGCGTAATTGCAGTTCGATATCCAGCCCCAGAAATGTGTTGATTATATTCTCTGGCTGATACCGCTCAGGCACAAAGGGCAAAACGACGCCATCGACCCATCCGATCACCGACCAGATAAGCCAAACGGTCAGTCCCAAGGGCGCAATGACAACCAACCCTGTGAGGAAGCTGTTGCGCAGCCCTGAAAAGAAAGACTTGCGACGGGGCGCATTCGTGGTTGTATTTTCCTGGTTGTCCATAACCCGTATTGATAGGGGGGAATTTATAGAGACACAATGATCAAGAATGAATTTGCGGTTGAGTGTTGAAGATTTCTATATGCGTGGCAATTTTTGCAGCAAGTTTGGCATTGTTGCGCACAAGTGCTTTATTTGCAGTTAGAGATTTTCCGCGTGTAAGCTCTAAAATCGCCTTTAATAAAAATGGAGTAACTTCTTTAGCGATAATATGTTTGTGCTCTGCCTGTCGAATTGCTTTGTCGATTAAAGGCGTCAAAATTTCCTTCGAGATTTCGTCTTCTTTCGGGATCGGATTTGCGATCAGTTGTCCTCCGCTGATCCCTAGCGTTGCTCGAATGTTATGAGCTTTTGCAATCAATTCGGGATTGTCAAGACGTGTCGGGGCTTTTAATCCGCTGCTGCGGGACCAAAAAGCAGGGATTTCATCCCCACCAAATACGATCACAGGTACCCCAAGTGTTTCCAAGAGCTCAAACGTTTTAGGGATGTCCAAAATCGCCTTTGCGCCTGCTGAGACAACAGTGACCGGTGTTTGTGCGAGCTCTTGTAAATCTGCAGAGACATCAAAACTCAATTCTGCCCCACGGTGTACGCCGCCAATACCGCCAGTTGCAAAAACGTGGATGCCCGCGAGAGCAGCAACAATCATCGTACCCGCGACGGTTGTACCCCCTGTATGACCGCAGGTCATCGCAAGTGCTAAATCTGCACGAGAAAGTTTAAGAGGGGTGGCGAAAGAGGCCAGTGATTCGAGTTGCGCCGAACTGAGTCCCACGTGAAGTTGCCCGTTTAAGACTGCGATGGTGGCTGGAGTTGCACCTTCGTTTCGGATGTCCGTTTCGACCATCTGCGCCATGGCAAGATTATCGGGATACGGCATACCATGCGTAATAATGGTACTTTCCAAAGCTACAACTGGAGTTTTGTTTTTGAAGGCTTCTTTGACCTCTGCACCTAAAATATAGGTCATGTTTCTATTTGTCCCGATACATAATTCCCTGCAGCCTCGATTGCGGCTGCTAGCGCGGTCTGGCGTGTGGCTCCATTCATGTCGTGATGGATATAAGACGCCATAAAGACATCTCCCGCGCCGGTGACGCCTCTAAGCTTAACGGGTGTCGGTGTTTGGCGCAGCGCGATAGTGTTTCTCGCGCCGTCGCAGGCCATATTTGCCCCATTAGTTACAATAACACGATCAAATCCAAGCTCAAGCAGGATCTCGACAGCGCATTCCGCATCTGACAATGGTCTAGCTGCCAAAGTTTCTGCTTCGCTTAAATTACAAAAAAGCACTGTCTTAGGGCGCTTAAAAAAACACTTCAAGCGATCCACTTTACCTGGTGATGCAGGAGCGACGAAAAGGGTCACCTCTTTCAGGGCACCGCAACTAGATATATTGGCCAATTGTGCCTGAGTAAAGTTTCCATCAAGGATGAGAAGAACCTCTTGAGGTGTATGTAACAAATCGTGTTTCGGATCCAAAAGTGTTTGAAGAATTTGGTCACCCTCGCACTCCAGTAAATGTGTATCAGCAATTGCGGCAACAAGGCCATTTTTATCCTCTATCGCCATATATTGATCTGTTGGCAGATGTTCGGAAAGATGTATAAAACGCGTATCAAAACCAAGGGCGTAGCAAACATCACAAAGCGCTTTGCCGGCTGCATCATTGCCCAAAATCGTTAGCATTATCGGACGTTCACCAAATTCTGCCAATTTTTTAGCAATATTAAACGCAACACCACCAGCCCTGCGGAAAATGCGTCCTTCTGTATCATAGCCCAACCCAAGGACTGTTTCTGTATGACCAATCACGTCCCATAAAACGCTACCTACGCAAAAAATTCTCTTGGATTTTTTCATCATTTCTGTGGCACTGAAAATGTCAGCGTTGCCCAAAGGCTTTCCCAAATGGGTGCGTTGTCCTCATTTGAGGTAAATTCCCGTAAAACCACGCTGTCTATTAAGTAATCATGGCCTCCTTTGACGGGTATGAATACATGCCCTTCTACGTCCGTAACTAGTTTAAAACCACGGACCTCCTTTTTCTCATTGCGTTCAAAGACCTCAACTTGCGCGTCTGCGCGAGGTTTGTTCCTATACAAAAGCTTTACCAGAAGTGTAGCCGGAGTTTCATTACGATAAGGATTTTCGAGTGCAACAAACTCCATAGCCAATCCAAAATTTTGGTCTGCACCATCAGCCGAACCAACTCCGATCAAAGCTTTGGAGTAGCGATGATAAATCTCTTTAAATCTGTTTTTGGGCCAACTGTTGAGAGTGTGCCGTTCGAGCGCGTCCCCAAGGTCTTTTTGCTTCACAAAGTTAACAAATTTTTTCCATTCTGTGTATATCAGAAACGAAGGCGTTGATTCATATACAACGCTCACCAATCCATCATGATCCATTGGAACGCGCATCGCAGGTACATCGCCCATCCGCGATGTCACATTGGCACGTTTTTCGTCCTGGACCCAGAAAAACTGTTTTATTCGATTGCTAAAAAATGAAAGGTTGATACCTTCGAAGTTTTCACCATTGCGTATGTCAATGTCGAGAATTTTACCGGTTTTGATTTGAAACGAATTGCTATCGAGCCATAATTCATGACTAACGGATTCGCGCGCTGCCGCGAAAATAAAAAGGCACAGCAAGGCAATGATTTGTGAATATCTCAATAGAACCATTTTACATTTCTTATTTATTTTTACAGCTTGGGTAGGGTTGACCGTTAAGATCTCCGCTCATGAAGTTACTCCAAACATTGCTGACATTCGCATCGAAGGCAAGTCTATCTCTATTGATCTTCGCCTAAACTTGGAAGCTTTTTTGGCAAATATTAATTTAGCTAAACTTTCCAACACGGATGAAGCAGATGAAAGCGATTTATATAGGAGCATACGCGCTTTGTCGGCTGGTGAACTTGAGGAGAAACTAACTCAAAGCTGGGATAAATTCGCACCGCTGATCAAGGTAAAGCTGTCTGATACTCAGACGCTATCTAATTGGAAATTCACCGCTTTTGACGTTCAGGATACAGAAAATTTGGAGTTACCGCGATTAACCCAAGTGTCATTTTCTCTTAACGCGGCTGAGGTTATAACTTCCGCAAGTCTAAGATTTGATGAACGCTTTGGTTCAACTTTCCTGCGCCAAATTGGTGTCGAAAATGGCCTCACGGAAGGTTTAGGGCCAGGGCAGATTAGCGAAAAAATAGTTCCGGAAAATGGCGAAGCAAGATCGGCAATTTCACGGTTTTTAGAGTATATCCCCATTGGCTTTAATCACGTAGTTCCAGATGGCTTGGATCATATTTTATTTGTACTGGCTTTGTTTTTACTTTCGCTTAAACTCTCGACCCTACTTTGGCAGGTAACCGCATTTACACTGGCTCATAGTGTCACCCTGATCGCGGGTACGCTTGGAGTGGTATCAGTACCCGCCTCAATCATAGAACCGCTCATTGCTGCTTCCATTGTATTTGTTGCAGTTGAAAATATCTTTTTTGCAAAGCTCAACACGTGGCGCACCGCAATCGTATTTTTATTTGGATTGCTTCACGGATTGGGCTTCGCTAGTGTGCTCGCGGAATTTGGGTTGCCAGCGGGGCAATATATTCCAGCGCTGCTCGGATTTAACTTGGGAGTGGAGTTGGGGCAGTTATTTGTAATTGCCATTGCGTTTACGTTGCTAGCGGTACCGTTTGGTCGGTTATCGTCCTACCGTTCATGGGTAAGCATACCTATCTCCAGCATCATAGCACTTATCGGTTTTTGGTGGGTATTTGAGCGTATTGTTTTGGCCTGATCGGATTGAGGGGTACCCACAAAGATTTGCCTTGCGCCCATGAAAAAATTACCTTAACTGCAAACCAGTTCACAGACGAAAGCGGGTTCTGGGTTAGACATCCTCAGCGTCCACCGGTTGGAGGTTTAAGCCTTCGAACTTTCGTCCTAGGGTAAAACCGGAAAGGAAACGGATATGGCTCTACCAGAGTTCTCATTGCGTCAGCTATTGGAAGCCGGCGTGCATTTTGGTCATCAGACGCAGCGTTGGAATCCGCGGATGGGCGACTTTATCTACGGCGCGCGTAACGGTATTCACATCTTGGACCTAACGCAAACTGTACCCATGCTTGACGCGGCGTTGAACGTCATTCGCGAAACTGTTGCGAAAGGGGGCCGTGTGCTTTTCGTCGGGACTAAGCGTCAGGCTGCACAGCCCATTGCAGACGCTGCAGAAAAGTGCGCACAGTATTACATGAACCATCGCTGGTTGGGCGGTACACTGACTAATTGGCAGACAGTTTCTCAATCCATCGGCCGCCTTATAACGATAGAAGAACAGCTTGCGACTGGCGCAGATGGCATGACCAAGAAAGAACGCCTTGGTATTGAGCGTGAGTTGAACAAACTTCAGGCTTCACTTGGCGGTATCCGTGAAATGGGCGGTGTTCCTGACCTTTTGTTCGTCGTTGACGTAAAAAAAGAAGCATTGGCGGTGGCAGAAGCAAACAAACTGCGTATTCCAGTGGTTGCAATCGTGGATACAAATTGCTCACCAGATGGGGTGGATTACATCATTCCTGGGAACGATGACGCAGCTCGCGCGATTGCACTTTACTGTGATCTTGCAAGCCGATCGGTGCTAGATGGCATGTCTGCGCAACTGGGCGCTGCTGGTGTCGACATTGGTGCTATGGAAGAATCTCCCCCAGAAGAAATGCTCGCAGAGGATACACCGGCGGCAGCTGCGCCAAGAGAGGCGGAAAAAGCCGAATCTTGATAATATTTACGCGCTGAGTTTTTGAAAAGGCTGGAATGCCGCGTTGGTAAACTGATTACTCTAATTTATAATACATAAGGAGAGTTAAAATGGCTGTAACGGCATCTATGGTTAAAGAGCTGCGTGAAGCGACAGGCGCAGGCATGATGGACGCAAAAAAAGCGTTGACCGAAACGGGTGGCGATTTTGAAGCAGCAGTTGATTGGTTGCGCACAAAAGGACTTGCCAAAGCCGCCAAAAAATCGGGCCGCGTAGCTGCGGAAGGTCTGGTGGCGGTTGCCGTTAATGGAGCCACGGGCGTTGTAGTTGAGGTTAACTCGGAAACAGACTTTGTGGCAAAAAATGCAGATTTTCAGGAAATGGTGGGAT
Source organism: uncultured Alphaproteobacteria bacterium (assembly GCA_913051655.1). Taxonomy (GTDB): domain Bacteria; phylum Pseudomonadota; class Alphaproteobacteria; order Rhodobacterales; family Rhodobacteraceae; genus LFER01. The sequence continues at coordinate 43,567 of CAJXHI010000015.1, read as the reverse complement.
CTTTCGCGACTTTAGGTCTTTCTGTTGAGAGTGTTGAAGAGCTTGCGTCTGCTACGGTTTTAGACGGAACAGTTTCCGATGTCTTAACATCGAAAATCGCAACGATTGGTGAAAATATGTCTTTGCGTCGAATGGGTAAAATACGCGGTAATTTTATTGAATCCTATGTCCATAACTCAGTGACGGAAGGTATGGGAAAAATTGGTGTGCTTGTAGCGTTGAGTGCTGAAAACACAACATTTGGCAAGCAGGTTGCAATGCACATTGCGGCGGCGCATCCTCAATCCTTGAGCGAAGCAGACCTCAATCCAGAACTCGTAGAGCGTGAGAAAAACGTTTTGACCGAACAGGCCCGTGAATCTCGCAAGCCGGAATCCGTGGTCGAGAAAATGATCGAAGGCCGGATGAAAAAGTTCATGGGTGAAGTCACCTTGCTTGGCCAATCCTTTGTAATCAATCCAGAGGTGACTGTAGCACAGGCAGCCAAGCAGGCCGGTGTTGAAATCACAGCATATCTCCGCTTTGAAGTGGGTGAAGGTATTGAGAAGAAGGAAGAAGACTTTGCTGCAGAGGTTGCAAAAGTAGTTGGGAATTAAGCTTTTGATTTCCGCTTACATTGCCAGTACAGGTCTAAAAACGAGGCTTTTACGAGAATCGAAATAACATAACTGAGTTTAATACAATAAATGACCATTGGAGCATGAGATAGCTGCTTCATAAATTCCGTCGACTTACAGACAAAAATTCATCATTGTAGTAGCTGCGCATACGAAAACTCTTGTTAAGAAAATTCTTGATCTTAACCTACTAGAAAGGGAAAAGCGTACCACTAGGTCTATATGGGCACCTTTAAGCGTCACAAGATGTGGTAAAAGAAAATATGATTTTTGTTAGGATGAAAAAATTAACAAAGTTATACTTCTTGATCAGTCTTTCTTAATTAACCCAGATTTGTTGGTGGCCCATGCAACATAACGGACCCACGTTGAAAGAACTAAACTTTTTGGTTTGAAGTCGGAGTAGCGGTCGAGAAAAGAGAAATTGATTATGTTGCAGAAGTAAAAAAAGTATTACAAGTTTTTGCTCTTTTAAACAAATCTTTTAAAGAGTTTTCTGCAAAATAAGTCTTGAAATAAAGTTTTTTTAAGTTTTATTTTTGTTTAATTTCATCTGTTTAAATTCTCTATTTGTTCCGTTTCCGAGCTAAGTACCCTCTTTACATCCAAAAACGAAATAATAGCAGCTTCGATTAATTTAAATTTATTGATGATAGATCTATTTAACTTTAGAGAATTACATCACTTAATTTTTTTGATAAAGAGACGGGTTATCGATTATTAATTTTAACTTAGATAGTCCAGTTTCTAAATTCGCATTTTGTCCCCCGCCGACTCCCAGTCGAATGTGTTGAGGTTGTTCATATACGCTACCGGAAATTAAAAAAGTGTTGAAAGGCGGCTTTTGCGCTATGTCAGCAATACTATCTCCATTTAACTCTGAATTTTCATGAAGCCTTACAAGGCCTATTAAACCAGCCTCCGGCTTATACCAAGACAATAGTGAATTTGATTCAATAAACGATGTTAAAATATTAAGATTTATTAAACTTGACGCTTTTATCTTTTCAATAAACGCAGCTCTCTTAATTGGCCGCAGCGCTATCTCCGCAATTAATTCACCTAAATGATTACTTATTTGCGAACTATATTCACGTAGCACTAGTGCATCATGAATTAATTCTTGGTCTTGGCAAATTATCCACCCAATACGAAGTCCCTGCATACCGAAGGCTTTCGAAACGCTACCTGTGGAGATACCGCGGTGATAAATACCAGCGATAGAAGTGCTTCGAACATTATCCCATTCTAAACCAGCGTACACTTCGTCTATCAAAACCCAAATTCCATTTTTTTCCGCTATATGAGCAATTTGATTGATTTCTTCACTCGAAAGTTTCTTTCCTGTCGGATTGTTTGGGTTAGTTAAAAATATCATCTTTGTTTTTGGGGATATACTTTGTTCAAGTTTTTCAATTGGAAGATGCCAGCTCTCTTTTTCCAGTCGAAAGATTTTCTTTATGTTGGCTCCTGTTGCAGACCCTATAACTTCGGCTTGTGGCCAGCCAGGGCTTTCGACTATCATTTCATCACCCGGATTGAGTATTTGTCGTAAAGCTAAATAATTTGCCTCTGCAGCGCCTGCTGTTATGAGAACGTCGTCTATTTTACATCTACTTTTAAGATCAGCTTGAAAAAGGATATGATCTCGCAAAAGCGGTAACCCCTGAAATGACACGCCGTTCCAATCAAGACTTATATTACTATTCAGATCGTCTTTGAAGTCATCTAATGTCAATGCCTCAGCTTGGCTGTATCCCAAAAAAGACTCTAGTCCCTGATCCACTGAGCGTAGTAAATTATCAAATAGTGCCTGCTTTCTTACCTTATACATTTTTACAAAGCCTGATTAAGTAATAAACGAAGAGGTTAACTGAAATCACGTTAAACCCATGTTTAATAGATTTCCATGGCGTTTCATGATATCTATATATCTTTAAGAGAAAAAGGTTAAAAAAATATGAAAAAGGTAGCTGTTATTACCGGTGCTAATGGCGGACTGGGAGCGGAGATTTGTAATCTTCTTTTAAGTCAAGCGTATTCGGTCGTTGGACTTGATTTAAACTGGACAGACAATACCAAATTCGATTTCCAAAATTGGCAAAGTATTGAAATTGATCTATCAATTGCCGAAAACGTACAGCAGACCTTTGAAGATATAAGATATCGCTATGGGGGTATCGATGTGCTAGTTAATAATGCCGGTACATGCTTAATGTCAGATTTTGACGAGATTACCTCCGACGAACTTATAAAGCAAATAGAGGTAAACTTTTATTCCTGCTTTTATTGTTGTCAAGCGGCCATTCCACTTATGATTGATCGCCCAGGCATAAGAAAGATTATTAATATTTCGTCAAACGGCGCATATAATTTCGACGTTTTTGATCCCCCTCATTATCGAGCAAGCAAAGCAGCTATGGACACCCTCACAAAGGACTTAGCACGGCGTTATGCTAAGCAGAAGATAACTGTTAACTCTATAGCACCGGCTATGACGCAGACACCTCTTTTTGATGTGTTAGATGAAAACACCCTGTCGAACGCAATCGCCGCCATGCCACACGGTACCGCAATGCAGCCAAGCCAAGTTGCAGAGTGGGTCTGCTTCCTATCTGGTAAAGGTGGAGATGTATGCTCAGGAAATATTATAATACTTAACCAAGGCCGAGATGTAAGATAATCTTAGCGATAACAATCCGGTGCTTTTCGCAATTTCGGCCACTGCTTGGGATCATGTCCATAAATTACAAATGCATTTTTGGATGCTGCTAATGCAATAATTCTTTCGGCACTTAAGCGAGAAGCCTCGGGATTCATGGAGTCAATAAATAGCTCCTCAATTTCTGAGGGTCGAGAAATTGCATCACTAGTTATCAGGATCGGCCCAGTTTCATCGAGTGTAATGAAAACAGCAAGCTGACCTGGAGTGTGACCAGATGCTAATAAAACCTCAAAAAACGGTCCCAAATGAATATCTGCGTCGATCAGTATATAATTACGGTCTGGCCATTCCAAGGGACGGCTATCTCCCCAGTATAACGGTCGTGTTTGCTGTCGTTCCGCTGCCGCAATTAACAATGGTGCTTGAAGCGCAGAGTTTAATGCGCCGAGGTGATCAATATGGGAATGTGTAAGTATTAAAATCGTCAGATCATCCAAAGAGTAACCACATTTTGCAAGTTGGGCTGACACACTATTTTCAGTTCCGCAGCGTAATACCGTTCCAAATTCATCGAGACGGTCTCTACTACTAGCCTGAACATGATCTTTTGTGTATGACTGTGGAAATCCACCATCGATAAGAATAAGCTCATTTCTGTCAGTTTTAATTAAAAATCCGGATATGCCTATAATTCGATTATCGTCATTGACCTTAAATAGTCCGAAATCAAGCACGGTTAAGGATATTGGTTTGCCTTGAATTATAAAATCCATAATGAAATCTGCCCTGAAAACTTAAATCTAAAAAATCTTATAGATTGTAATCTGAAGATCTTTTCCATTGTGAAGATCCGTTGGCCCAAACAAAAATATTTGATTTAGTAGCATACCAAAATCCATGATAAAATCTTTTTATTTCTTAAAAAGAAATTTAAATTAAGTATTAACGGTTAGTCTCAGGGATAAGACCGCGAGGAGAAAATCTTAATACTACCAGCAAAAGTATACCCATCGTAATCAGACGCATGTATGCAGCACTTTGAATTAAATGTATTCGAATGTCGCTGTCCTTAGGTAAGCCTGAAGTTAAAAACTCAATTATCCAAAGTCCGATAGGTTCTGCCTGAACCCAAAAAAACCAAATAACGAATCCTCCCAATATTGCACCCCAGTTGTTTCCAGAACCTCCAATAATTACCATGACCCAAATTAAAAACGTAAATCTCAACGGTTGGTAGGCCGTTGGAGTAAACTGACCATCTAATGTCGTAAGCATGGCTCCCGCAATACCAACTACTGCCGATCCAAGGACAAAAACCTGCAAATGCCTAGCCTTTACATCTTTACCCATCGCCGCCGCTGCTACCTCACTATCTCGTATAGCGCGCATCATTCTGCCCCACGGAGATTTTAAAGCCTTTTCAGATAAGTAGAGTACTGCAATTAAAACTGACAAAAATAACGCGCTGTAACAGAGCTTTACTAAAATAGATGCGGCTCCCATCGTATCTAAACCACGTGAAGAGCTCCACTGCTGAAAAACATCAGAATTTACAAGGTCTATTTCATAAGGTACTGGACGAGGCAGTCCAGTTACGTTTTTAACGCCACGTGTTAACCAATCCTCAAACTTTAAAATAAAAATAATAATCTCTGATATTCCAAGTGTGGCAATAGCAAGATAATCGGCACGTAAACCGAGAGAAACCTTTCCTATTAACCAAGCGACACCTCCAGCCAAAAGACCGCCGCAAATCCATGAAAATGTTATAGGTAATCCAAATCCTCCCAAGTAACCTGCGGCGGCAGGATCCACATTTTCGATTGCTTTTATTGCTGGCACAGCAAAAAGTCGCATTATAACAATTCCAAATAAAACGACAAAAGCTGTAACAGAAATTCGTTTCCAACCGCCTAAACCTAACTTTTTCCACGAATAAAAAGATAAAAGTCCGGTCAGTATAAGTACTATTGCGCCACTGACGATGCCAGGGCCGCCAATTTGCCATGCTTCGACAACAGGTTCAGCTGAAATAATTACTGATGCTAATCCACCAAGAGCTGCAAATCCCATAGAACCGATACTGAATAAACCTGCGTAACCCCATTGTATGTTTACTCCAAGTGCCATGATGGCAGAAATAATACACAAATTAAAAATTAAGATAGCGACGTCCCAACCCTGGTTTAAACCTACAACTAAAAAAAGTACGGCCATTATGGAATATAGAACTATAATACGTTTTGTTGGATTCATGAATTTTCCTGGCTAAATATCCCCTTTGGTTTTATCAGCAGTACTAAAACAAGAATTACGAACGATACAGCAATTTTGTAGTCTGTGGATAAAAATTGTGTCAACGAGTTAGGCGCTAAACTCTCTGGAAGGATATACGTCAACACTCGTTTATAGGCAAAAGTCACAAAAAGCTCAGAAAAAGCTATAATGAAACCGCCTACAATAGCTCCAACTGGATTTCCAAATCCTCCAACTATTGCTGCAGCGAAAATCGGTAACAAAAGCTGCATGAACACGAAAGGGCGGAAACTTTTATCAAGGCCGTATAATGATCCTGCCAATGTTGCAAGGATCGCAGTTATTATCCAACATACCAAAACAACTCTCTCAGGGTTAATTCCCGATAAAAGCGCTAAGTCCTCATTATCAGAAAAAGCCCGCATAGATTTACCAGTTCTTGTGTGCTTCAAAAACCAAAATAAGACTCCAACGGCAACAAAAGCAGAAGATATTGAAATAACCTGAGAAGTTTTTATGGCTAATCCTTCATTTAAACCTGTGAGGTTTTTAAACTCTCTAGCTTTAAATAAAAATCTTTGACCATCGGACATTTGCCGATCGTTTGGCCCGATTAAAAATCTTATAAAACCGCTGTAAACGAACATCACACCGACTGAAACAATTATGTATATCGCTGGTTCAGCCTTCACCTTACGATAGTATCGGTAGATGGAAACATCTGTTATTAGACAGAGACAGGCAGCTAATACCGTTGCGAAAGGAAGTGCTAAAATTGCAGTAGGAAATGGTTCAATGCTAATACTCATTGATTTGAACCACCAAGTAAATAACAATGTAAACATCGCCCCAGCAGCCATAGTTTCTCCATGCGCAATATTTGAAAATCGAAGAACGCTAAAAACTAGTGTGACGCCCAAAGCACCCAATGCCAATTGGCTTCCATAAGCTAGTCCCGGAATTAAAATAAAATTGGCTATAATTACACTTGCATTTAAGAAATCGTCCAATTCAACCACCTAAAAAAGTTCGTCGAACTTCCTCATTAGCCATCAATGCCTCGCCAGTGTCGCTGTAGGCGTTCCTACCCTGAACAAGAACGTATCCCTTATCAGCAATACTGAGCGCTTGTTTCGCATTCTGTTCTACCATCAATACTGCAATCCCAGAACGGGCTACTTCAGTAATTCTTTCAAAAAGGTCATCCATAACAATGGGAGATACCCCAGCCGTAGGTTCGTCGAGAATGAGTACTTTTGGTTCAGTCATGAGTGCCCTTCCAACTGCGACTTGCTGTCGCTGACCGCCTGATAATTCTCCTGCAAGCTGATAGCGCTTATCTCTAAGAATCGGAAAAAGCTCAAAAACTTGTTGTAGGGTTTCCGAGACATCGTCTTCTCTTATAAATGCACCCATTTCAAGATTTTCTTCTACTGTCATGCTTGCAAAAATATTTGAGGTTTGAGGAACGAAGCCCATGCCGCAAAGGACCCGTTCTTGGGGCTTTAATTCTGAAATATCTGTTTCGTTCAGTAAAATCTTGCCTCTAACGAGACTAAGCATACCAAAAATAGCTTTCATTGCAGTAGATTTACCAGCTCCATTTGGGCCCACTACAACAACAATTTCACCAAGGTCAGCAGTTATGGTGCAATCATGAATAATGCATGATTTTCCGTAACCACAGGTCATATTTTCACCAACTAAAAAGCTCATATGGAGCCCTTTTTTGGCTTTCGCCTTTTTAAGCCTGTCCCTAGATACGCTTCAATCACTTGTTCATTAGACTTAATCTCTGATGCAGTACCACTAGTAAGCAACATCCCTTCAGCCATGACGATAACCGGGTTACATAGTCGTGTGATGAAGTCCATATCATGCTCAATCATGCAAAAAGTATAGCCTCGTTCACGATTCAGGCGCAGTATTGCGTCTCCAATAGTTTTAAGAAGTGTACGGTTAACGCCAGCTCCAACTTCATCTAAAAATACGATTTTTGCATCTACCATCATTGTTCGACCTAACTCTAGCAATTTTTTTTGCCCGCCAGAAAGGTTGCCAGCTCGCTCGTCTGCTAATTTTTCCAACTGAAGGAACTCAATGACCTCATCAGCTTTAGCCCTTAATTCATTTTCTTGAAGCCGAACTTTATTGGGTTTGAGCCAAGCTTCCATCAGATTCTCACCCGCTTGACCTCCAGGTACTGTCATCAAATTATCTCTGACAGTCAGTGTACTAAATTCATGTGAAACCTGGAATGTACGGAGTAAACCCTTAGCGAAAAGGCGATGTGGCGGAAGCCCAGTTATATCCTCTTCATCAAGAAAAACATTGCCTGAATTAGGTTCGTAAAGCCCTGCAATCAAGTTGAATAACGTTGTTTTACCTGCCCCATTTGGTCCGATCAATCCAGTAATCTTACCTGTCTCAATAGACAATGAAACGTTTCTTACCGCTTGTATTCCACCAAAGTTTTTTGAAATATTTTTTACTTCAATCATTTAGTTTTCTAAAACCTGAATGGCCCAAGTAAAATACTCGGGCCAAAGTTTCGTTTCTATCAACGATATCCTACTGTAGTATTCTTCGCTCCGCTAACGAGAATTTCACGATAATTACCCGCAGATTCTCCACTGCCGATCAGCTCAACAGCGGAGGCCCCGACATAATCAATATCTCCTCCCGAAGCAAGTATCTTCATCGCTTTTCCCAATTCTCCAGGGTAAATTTTTTCACCTGGCGCGTTGGCAACATCCATTACTTTTTTTGAGAAATCAGCACTACTAGTGGAATTAGCAGCTTGCATGGCTAACATTATTAGAGCGGCCGCATCATATGACTCTCCCACAAAGGGGCCGAGTTCAGCTCCAACCAATTCGGCCATCATTGTAGCTCCTGGGCTGTCCGTGCCCGCAACTACACCAAAAGAACCATCTAAGTCAGACCCAATAGCTGCAGGCAATGAATCACCAATCATTCCGCCGGGCAAGAAGAATGTGTCGAAGGATCCTGCGTCAAGTGAACCTTGAATTATCATTTTGCCACCTTGATCGAGATATCCTGCAACCACCAACAAATCTCCACCAGCTTGTGCTAATGCGCCGACTTCTGCGCTGTAATCTCCCTTTCCTTCCTCGTGAGCAGTCACAATAGTGATAGAACCATTCATGGACTTAAAGCTGGATTGGATAGCATCGGCTAGGCCCTTTCCATAATCGTTATTGGTATAGGTAAGAGCAACTGACTTGTAACCTTTTTCCATTAACATTTCTGCTACTACATAACCTTCACGAGCATCGGATGGCGCAGTACGAAAAAATAAGCCATTATCTTCCATATCAGATAAAGCAGGTGATGTCGCAGAGGGAGAGATCATGACCATCCCTTTCGCCATAGCGGTGTTCTGGAGTACCGCGATAGTCACACCTGAGCAATCAGCCCCGACAATAGCGCTAATTCCCTCTGCGGAGATAAGACGTTCCGCAGCGGTCGTTGCAGCGCCAGCGTCAATACATGTAGAGTCAGCCCTCACAGCTGTTACAGCTGAGCCGTTCAAAAATGAACCTGAGTCTGTCACTTCTTTCATTGCCATTTCAGCTGCCGCTGCCATCGGAGGAGTTAATGATTCTATTGGACCAGTAAAGCCAAAAATAATCCCAAGTTTTACATCGTCAGCGACTGCTCCCGAAGAAAATAATGAAACCACTAAAGCCATTGTAAATTTTTTCATATTAGTCTTCCCTCTTTAATTGATAAATTGGATTAAATCCCAAAAAAAACACTTTCGCAACGGCTATCGACACATTTCATTTTGAGTCAACTGCATGTCAATTTCAATTTACTTAAAATATAAATGCTCCAATTTGACCTTCACATTATAGAACTCATTAAACCATGTATTTGAGACATTTACCTATTCGTTTTGTAGTAAGATTTGGGTGTAATGCGTTAGATAACATTCAGAAAACATGATATTAATAAAATCCGGATGTAAAAACGTAAGTTATTTAAGTAATGTTGTCTAGCGTGAGTCTGTGTCTCGATTTTTGATGTCGCGGATTATGTAAAAGCGTTTTGCGCTCAGCCTCAAATAAAGACGTAAAAATTGTTCAAATTGTACTTTCGTCATTTGATCATATTTTTTCGCAGTGACGGGCTCTTAAATTCTTCAATATTCTTTTCCAATATGAATCCCGTAGCTCAAATTTGGATAGTGTAGTCAAATATGTAGTGAAACAAATTAATGCTTAGAAGTTTGGCTTCTTTGGAGGGGCCAAGAATAAAAACGTTTATAATTATGCACTGAAGAATGGATGCAGTTTCGTATTATATGATCGGTTACCCGTGGTTTTTTCTTCGCATTCCATCCGCTTTGAAAATAAGTTCTAGTAAAACCGAGCCAGAATTTGATTAGGTAAATTGGATCCTCAAGAAAGTCTATTGCTTCGCGTTGTCACCTCGAAATCAGTTAATCGTGACATAACCTGCTAGACTAAATATCAATGAATTGAGTCCCAGCCTATTACTGTATGAAATTATACAGGTCATAATGCAGTTCTGTAGATAGTGTTAATTATAGGGATCAACAGTTCCTTTGCAGTGGGTAACGTACAACCCATGAATACATTTTTAGCTTTACCGCAGTTGGTTCGAAAAACCCGCCAGATTTGTTGAATGTGCGTCGTAAAAAAACGCACTGTCTCCTGTATAAAGAGCGATTTAAGTAGCGATGAACTTTACCCAAGTGCGCGCCTCTTCATGAGGCACAAGTTTCTCGGTGAGTGCTTTGCTATAGCATTCTTCTGCCTATACCCTGTGTCTAGTCGCGAACTTTTAGTGAGACTCCGCAGATTGATATAGGTTCTATTATGTAATTCTGACCTAGATTTTAATTCAGGTAATTTTATAGCGACCCATCAGAAGAGCAAAGTGCTTGCGGCAGTATCTCCCCAAAGTAAATTGCTGACCAGACTATTGATCATTTGGTGCCGCATGGACATGAATGTCGACTGCTACCAATTAGCTGAGTGCTGATGGTCGACTGTAAGTTTATGATCTTGTTTGTTTAGACCAAATTGGAACCTTTGGAGTTACAAATTATGGAATTGAGTGCAAGAATTTTAGAAAACAAGTTTGATTTAAACGATGACCTGTTTGTTACCGAGGAGCATATCGATTTGGTGTCAGCTGGGACTAATTTGATTGAAGTTTTGCTGTTCAATCCGTAGGGATAGGTTCCTTAAAAGAAATGAATCATAACTTTAGCGTTTCAAATTTTTATGCCAACTACTAAACACTGATATCGCCACTACAAACGAAATCTTCGCCTATACATTTATTAAAGTGCCGTGTGGCTCCCACGCTCTCTGTAGGGTGTTTTTTTATAGTGGGATCTATAACATTTTGAAAAGTGTGAAGGTGAGGCAAAACCACAGGCTAGGGCTACATTGATAACACTCATATCGGTTTGCATCAATAAATTTCGTGCTTTTTGTAGACGCAGCTCCATGTAATAGCGCTTCGGGCTACGACTCAGATAACGTCTAAACAATCTTTCCAATTGGCGGGTTGACATGCTAACGTCCTTAGCCAAAAGCGAGGGGCTTACAGGTTCTTCGATATTCTCTTCCATCATCTGAATAACAAGACTTAGTTTGGGGTGGCGTACGCCGATGCGCGTTGGTACGGACAGCCTTTGGGTATCCTGATCGGTGCGGATGGCACTATAGATCATCTGGTCGGCAACGGCATTGGCCAGATCTTCGCCGTGATCATCCGCAATAATTTTCAACATCAAATCGATTGAAGATGTCCCGCCCGCAGTAGTCATACTTCTACCATCTACGATGAACACAGATTTAGTGAGTTCAATTTCGGTGAACTCTTCGCTGAAGCTGTCCTGATTTTCCCAATGGATTGTAGCACGTTTGCCGTCTAGAATGCCGGCCTTCGCCATGGTGTAAGTAGCTGTACACAGTCCCCCGAACGAAAGTCCTCTGCGAGTTTCACGCCGCACCCAATTAAGTATTCTTTTGGAAGTATGGGTCTGTATATCCACGCCGCCACATAAAAGAACGGTATCATCCCTTTTAAGCTCGATCAGGTCATCATCAACTTTGAAACTGGCACCAACCGAACTCGTGACCGAATCGCCACCTTCGCCAAGCAAAATCCAAGTGTACAGTTCTGCCCCAGACATTCTGTTTGCAATTCTGAGTGCATCCACAGCAGATGCGAACGGCAAAAGAGAAAATTTTTCGATTAACACAAAGGCAAATCGTTTTGGAGCCACGTTTGTCTTAGGGACATTCACTAATTGGTCTTCGCCTAGCATTGCCAAAACCCATATCCAATTGTTGCGATCCTCTTTATGATATTTAAGATATAATTTGCAACCCAGTAAGCATAAAGAATTTAACACAGCGCCCTTGCGTTGGAAAATGATCTATGGCTCTTTGATTTGGTATCTCATATATATACATGCAGCATGTTAAAATGATCTTACCGGAGGCGAAAGTATGACCCAGTGGCAAAAAACGGATTGGCGCAAGAAATCGCGAATTCAGATGCCTGAGTATACAGATCAGGACACGCTAAAGGCCGTAGAAAGTAAACTGGCCAAATATCCTCCTCTAGTTTTCGCAGGTGAAGCGCGTAATCTTAAGGCCGAATTGGCAAAGGCTAGCCGCGGCGAAGCATTTTTGTTGCAAGGTGGAGATTGCGCAGAAAGCTTTGATCAGTTCACGGCTGATGGTATTCGCGATACTTTTAAAGTGATGCTTCAAATGGCAATGGTGTTAACCTTTGGCGCGAAGGTTCCAGTTGTAAAATTAGGTCGCATGGCAGGGCAGTTTGCTAAACCGCGTTCTGCACCAACAGAAGTTCAAAATGGTGTCGAACTGCCAAGCTACAGAGGCGATATAATCAATGAATTGGACTTTACACCAAAAGCGCGTGTTCCCGATCCATACAAAATGCTGCGCGCTTACACGCAGGCGGCCGCAACTTTGAATTTGTTACGAGCATTTTCGTCTGGTGGTTATGCGGACATGCATCAGGTCCATAGTTGGACCCTTGGGTTCACTGAAGGTGATAAAGCTTCGCAATATCGGGAAATGGCAATCCGCATTAGTGATGCACTGGATTTCATGAATGCTAGTGGATTGGCATCAGCTGACAATCATGAAATGCGCACCGTTGATTTTTATGTTAGCCATGAAGCGCTTCTATTGGAATATGAAGAAGCCCTCACTAGGGTCGATTCAACGTCAGGCGCGTGGCTGGCTGGTTCGGGTCATATGATTTGGATTGGGGACAGAACTCGTCAACCGGATGGAGCGCATGTGGAATTTTGCAGTGGAGTTCAAAACCCTATCGGGTTGAAATGTGGGCCCTCAATGACAGGCGAAGATTTACAAGTTCTGTTGCATAAACTTAATCCTGAAAATGAAGCGGGCAGACTGACGCTTATTGCCCGGTTTGGCGCTGGAAAAGTCACAAACCATCTGCCCAGCCTCATTAAAACTGTTCAGGAAGAAGGCGCAAATGTTGTCTGGTGCTGTGATGCGATGCATGGCAACACCATAAAATCTGCAAGCGGCTTTAAAACACGCCCATTTGACAATGTGTTGCTCGAAGTTCAAGAGTTCTTTGCTGTACACAAAACCGAAGGTACTGTTCCAGGTGGGGTACATTTTGAAATGACAGGTCAAGACGTCACAGAATGCACAGGTGGCATTGGCGCTGTCAGCGATGGAGATCTTTCCAAACGCTATCATACTGCTTGCGATCCACGTTTAAATGCCAGCCAATCCTTGGAATTAGCATTTCTCGTGGCAGATGAATTGGTCAGCTTACGCAACCAGCGCAACAATGCAGAGCCGATCAGGGCGGCGGTCTAATCCTAGTCACAGGTCCTCGTCTTCTAACCAGAAATGCTATAAAGTTAGTTCTGGGCACATCACCAGGTTTTTTGTTTGTGCAGTGAACTTCACAAAGCAGCCTAATATCCTCAGTCGTATTGTGCGCAGTTATTATAAACAAACGCGGTGCTTTCTTTGAAATGAGGCGCGATATTTCGTTTATAGTTTCAAGGCTAAAGCGTGTCTTTATATTTTTCGTAAACAAATTGGTAGCATTTGGCAGAATAAGGGTGCATTGATGCTGAAGAATAATGTCAAAAAAATCTTTTCCAGCCGCGCGTTGCCAATAAGGCGATAAATGATTTGTCTACGAATGTCAGGTCAACTATGCCTTTGTCGTAAAAATCTAATATGAAGATTTTTCAGAGTGTGGAGTTCACTGCTCTCGGTTCAAAGTAAGGTCTTTTGGATAAAGTGCCGCGGATGAAGATAAATTACCAGTAAGAAATTAACGGCGCTATTTTGTAAGAAGTTTTGTCACGTCCACTGCTTGCCTAGTCAACCTTTTTATAAAGTCTGCTTTCTGCAGCCACCAACTCTCAAACCACTAAATTCAAGAAAATTTTTTTGCTGAGCCTCATTGGTGTGTAATGTTGTAATTTTTATAATATTTTTCAAAGATTTCTTTATAAATATACAATAATGGTTGACGTGCATATGGTGCGGCTTGTTGATTTCGGGGCAAGGGCTTAACATAATAAAATCTTGGGAGGTCGATGTGATGCATTCTATGACCGGTTTTGCCTCAGCGCAGGGAGAGATATCTGAGTTTTCATGGCAAATTGAAATAAGCAGCGTAAATCATCGGGGGCTAGATATCAAAATACGTGCGCCAGATTGGATTGACGGATTGGCCAGTGCGGCGCGTGCATATTTACAGAAACAAGTTGCCCGGGGTGCGCTCTATGTAATCATTAAAGTGCGTGGTGAGACGCAAAATACGAGGGATTCAAGTCTTGATCCGCTGGCTATTCATCGTGTGCTTGAAGCGATCCAATTAGTCGAAGATCAGGCCTTGAAACTGGAGGTGAACCTTGGGCCGTCAAAAGCTAGTGATGTACTAGCCGTAGCGTTTGACGTCGAGGAGAAATTTACAAAAGCTGCTGATACCGAAGCTTTGAAATCCGCGCTGATAGCGGATTTTTGGGATGTGGTTAATACCTTTTTAGTGGCACGTCGCAAAGAGGGTGACGCTTTGAAAAAGGTACTTTTGGGTCAAGCCGTCCATATTACCCGTTTGCTAAAAAGCACAGAGTTTATATTACAAGCGCGCGAGGTTAAACTGAAGGAGAATTTTCAAACACAGTTAGTATCTTTGATGGAAACAGCAGCGGATGTAGACCCTCAACGCCTAGCACAAGAGCTTGCTTCGCTAATGATAAAAATGGACGTGACGGAGGAAATTGACCGCTTACATATTCACGTCAAAAGCCTTCACGATCTTTTATCTAAAGGTGGTGTCATTGGGCGTAAACTAGATTTCCTGATGCAGGAATTTAATCGGGAAGCAAACACATTATGTTCAAAATCGCAGAACAGTGGCCTCACAGCGATTGGGCTTGAATTAAAAGTGATCATCGATCAAATGCGAGAGCAAGTCCAAAACGTGGAGTGAACATGGCTGGAACATCTAGACAAACCCGACGCGGCCTATTAATTATTCTTTCCTCGCCTTCAGGTGCGGGAAAGACCACTTTGGCGCGGCGCCTTCAGACTTGGGATGATGGCATAGAATTTTCTGTTTCGGCAACAACGCGACCACCGCGTAAAGGCGAAAAACATGCTCGAGAGTATTTTTTTTATAAACGGGAAGACTTTGAAGCGATGATTGCGCACGGTGCAATGCTGGAGCATGCGGAAGTCTTTGGTAATTTATATGGAAGTCCTTTGGACCCGGTGGATCGTGCCGTTCGAGATGGGAAGGATGTTCTCTTTGATGTGGATTGGCAAGGTGGTCAGCAAATTAGAAATTCGGCCCTTGGCAAACATGTATTGTCCGTCTTCTTGTTGCCCCCCTCAATAAATGAATTGGAAAGGCGCTTGGTGTCGCGTCAGCAGGATGTAAGAGAAGTTATCGAAAAACGTATGGCGGAATCTCGGGATGAAATTAGCCATTGGCCAGAATATGATTATGTCTTGGTCAATGACGATCTTGATCAGACAGAACAAAAATTGAAAATCATTATAACGGCGGAACGTATGCGTTTGTCCCAACAACCCTCTTTGGTTGAGATAGTGCGCGCGTTGAACAAAGAATTCGAGGATCAAAAATGAGTATTTACCAATTGGGTGAGATGCGCCCTGATATCCACGAAACTGCTTGGGTTGCTAATGACGCAAATGTCATCGGGAATGTAGTGCTGCAGGAACATAGCTCAGTTTGGTTTTGTGCAACAATAAGAGGTGACAATGAAATTGTGATCGTAGGCAAAGGCACCAACATCCAAGAAAACACAGTCATGCACACTGATATTGGATTTCCGTTAAAGATCGGCGAGAACTGTACGATTGGTCATAAAGTTATGCTTCATGGATGCGAAATTGGAAACAATACGCTCATTGGGATGGGCGCAGTGATCCTGAACGGCGCAAAGATCAGCGATAACTGTCTTATTGGGGCGGGAGCTCTTATTACAGAAAATAAAGTTATACCTGATAGATCTTTGGTAATGGGTGCGCCAGGAAAAATTGTTCGAGAACTTGATGATACTGCGATTGAAAGACTTACCCAAAGCGCGCTTCATTATCAGGAAAACGCTGCACTTTTTCGCAAAGATTTAGTAAAAGTTACCTTACGATGAAAAACGACACATCTAATTTAATGCGCCCCTTTGGGCTCCCTGACAGCGCCAGCACACCCGTTGTGACCCCGCTTTCTCCGTCTGTTGTTTATGCGTCCTCTTCGCCTGATATGCTGGATGCACAATATAATGGTGATATCGCTGGATTCACCTACGCTAGGGAGGGGCATCCAAATGCTCAAGCCCTAGCTAAGCAGATCGATGCACTTGAAGGTGTTGAAGGCGGTCTTGTCACTGGTTCAGGGATGGCGGCACTCAGTGCTGCACTTCTGGGTCTTCTTAAGACGGGTGATCATATTATTGCCGGTGATCAACTATACGGACGCTCTTTGCGGCTTCTAAAAGAAGATTTACCGCGTCTTGGGATCGAGATCACCTTGTGCAATACCACATCTGCAGAAAACGTACTCGCTGCTGTGCGTACAAATACCAAGATGGTCCTCCTGGAGGCGGTTTCAAATCCGACTTTGCGGGTTTCTGATGTTGTAGGTGTTGTAAATGCAGTTAGTGGTAAAAATATCAAATTGGTCGTAGACAATACTTTTACGACACCAATGTCTTTAAAACCTGCCGAGCTGGGCGTGGATATTATTGTTCATTCTGTGACTAAGCTTTTAGCAGGACATTCTGATGTGACTCTTGGTTATATTTGGGCACGTGATGAAGAAACAACGAATGCGGTATATGGTTTTTGCGTGACTACTGGCATGACACCTAGCCCTTTTGATTGTTGGCTGGCGGAGCGCGGGCTTTTGACATTCCCTTTGCGCTTTGCAAAGGTACAGGAAAACGCAGTACTGTTGGCCGATGCACTTGCATCTCATCCAAATATAGCGCGCGTGCTTTATCCAAGCCGCACCGATCATCCCGATATCAGCGTTGCAAAAAACCTTTTGAGGTTAAATGGCTGCAATATGGTGAGCATTGAGCTTTGTGATCGGACACGAGCAGCCGCGAATCGTTTTGTCAAAAATACACGTGAGATCGCTTTTGCGCCTACTTTGGGGGATGTGGGCACCACGTTGAGCCATCCAGCAAGTTCATCACACCGCGCATTAAATATCAGTGAAAGAGAAGCACTTGGTATTTCTGAAGGGTTTTTTCGAATATCTGTGGGAATCGAGGATCCGGATGCATTAATTCGGGCGTTCACAAAAGCTGCTTCTTCAGTTTAGTGGTCGAAATTTACTAGGCCTTTGGAGATTCGCTTTGACACAAATTTGTTGCATTCAACTGATAATATATCCGGATGGTTGACCCGAAACTTTCTGATATTCTGGGCATTTTGCCTTTTCCCGCACTTGCTATCACGGCTGAGGAAAAAATTTCCTTCATGAATGTAATGGCGATGCAACTCTTTGGGCAAGGCTTAATTGGCCGTCACTACGTGAACGCCCTGCGTTACCCGAATTTGCTAGATGCAATAGAAGCAACACTGAAAGACAAGGAGCTTCGTAATGCGCGCTATCAGGGAACCATAGCGCAACGCGAAGTGGTCTATGAGGTGTCATGCAACTTTGATCTTGCTGATCATTTGATATTAATTTTTGACGACAAAAGTGGAATAGAAGATGCTAATCAGATGCGGCGTGATTTTATTGCCAATGTTTCGCATGAACTGAAAACGCCTTTGACAGCGTTAATCGGTTTCGTGGAAACATTGCAGGCCACTGCCAAAGATGATCCGAATGCGCGTGAACAATTTTTGGCAATTATGAAAAGTGAAGCTCAGCGTATGGATCGTCTTATTGCAGACCTTTTGTCCTTATCACGTGTAGAAGCTAGCGAAAGAGTACGTCCAACTCAGAGAGTAAATTTAAAAGACGCGGTCACCGAAAGCATTGAAGCCCTCGTCCCTTTAATTGAAAAATCTAACCCCAAATTGGTGATTGAGCTTTCTAAAAGTCCAATCGAAGTGATGGGTGAAGGTGATCAGCTGCGTCAAGTTTTTATAAATTTGCTAGAGAATGCGATAAAATACGGGAAAAATGGTGGGGTTATCACCATCTCTCTCAGCGAGCCGTATTATGAGCCAAAACTGCGTAAAGATGCGGTGAGCCTTTCTGTAAAAGATGAAGGCATCGGTATTGATCCGATACATATTCCACGGTTGACCGAACGGTTTTACAGGGTGGATACACATCGTTCTCGGGAAATGGGCGGCACGGGTCTGGGACTTGCCATTGTGAAACACATCATGAACCGTCATCGGGGACGGTTCATGATAGATAGCACTTTAGGCTCAGGGACCGAAGTAAAACTTCTTTTACCAGTTTATTAAGCAAATAAAGAAAAGTCCTTATGCATTATTTTTACATAAAGATTTGAATATCAGAAATAGTCTAAAGTGGCATTTAAGCCGTCATAAAACTGATAGATACCTATTTCTCTCTTATCCATTAATATTGTATATCTACGAGTATACGTGCAATGAATGGATATAATTGTAAGGCGGTGGCAACTGTGTTACGGGCAGGTGGTTAGCGAACGAGGAATGAGGTAGCAGATCATATGTTGGATGCAGCCGAAAAGACACCTGCCGTAATCAATCCAAAGATTTTTGCACGTGGGTTAAATGTTTTTTATGGTAAAAAACAAGCAGTATTTGATGTTGATTTAGATGTCATTGATCGCTCTGTGACTTCACTCATTGGACCCTCAGGCTGTGGGAAGTCCACATTTCTGAGGTGTTTGAACAGGATGAACGATACGATTACATCCTGTAGCGTGAACGGCAGCATCATTTTTGACGGCCAGGAAATCGCCGAATACGATCCTGTTTATTTGCGCTCGCGTATCGGAATGGTATTTCAAAAACCAAACCCTTTTCCAAAATCAATTTACGATAATGTGGCCTATGGTCCGAGAATTCACGGCATGGTTAGAAATAAAGGCGAACTGGATGACCTAGTTGAGGATGCGCTGCGAAAAGGTGCTATGTGGGATGAAGTGAAAGATCGCCTTGACTCAGTTGGAACGGGCCTTTCTGGGGGACAGCAACAACGTCTATGTATTGCTCGCGCGATTGCCACCAAGCCAGAGGTTCTATTGATGGATGAACCGTGTTCAGCACTTGATCCGATCGCAACGGCTCAGATTGAAGAGCTTATCCATGAATTGCGGAAAAATTTTTGTGTCATTATCGTGACGCATTCTATGCAACAAGCCGCACGCGTAAGCGAAAACACGGCCTTTTTTCACCTAGGAAATCTTGTTGAGTTTGGGGCAACACAGAAAATCTTTACCAATCCCGACGACCCGCGAACAGAAAGTTACATAACAGGAAGAATTGGCTAAGAACGTGATGGAAAAACATATTGTAAGCCAGTTTGACAGTGACCTAGAGGCGATACAGGCGCATATTTTGAAAATGGGTGGCTTGGTTGAAATGGCGATATCAGAGGCTATGAGGGCGTTTGTTCAAAAAGATACAGAGCTTGCGCAAAGTGTCCGAGCCCAGGACTCCGCGATCGATGCACTTGAGGAATTGATAAATGAAGATGCCGCTCGCGTGATTGCTCTGCGTGCACCCACCGCAGTAGATCTACGGATCATCTTGTCTGTTATCAAAGTGAGCGCAAATTTAGAGCGGATCGGGGACTATGCTAAGAATTTAGCGAAGCGCACGGGCGTTTTGATCCAAATGAATGAAATAGAAGATGCTTCTAATGCGTTGCGCCGTCTTGCGCGGGAAGTTGAACTAATGCTCAAGGATGCTCTGGATGCCTATGTCCAAAGAGATGTGGCGCTTGCGGAGGATATTATCAGTCGCGACAACGATGTGGATCAGATGTATAACGGTCTTTTTCGCCAGTTTATAACTTTCATGATGGAAGATCCGCGCAATATCACTGGCTGTATGCATCTCCATTTCATGGCGAAAAATATCGAACGCATGGGCGATCATGTAACTTCCATCGCGGAGCAGGTCATATTCATTGTTACCGGCGAATTGCCAAGCGAACCCCGCGATAAGGCGGATGAGACATCCTCGTTTAAAGCGTGAGAATAGCCTGTGGTGAAAGGAGGCTTAAATGTCTCAACCCGTTGTTTTGCTTGTAGAAGATGAACCAGCCCAAAGAGCCGTCTTAAGCTACAACATAAAGGCCGAAGGTTTCTTGGTACTTGAGGCTGATAATGGAGAGGATGCTGTACATGAGACACGTGAGAGACTGCCTGACCTGATTGTGCTGGATTGGATGTTGCCTAAGATGTCTGGTCTTGAGGCCTGTCGCCGTTTGAAATTACGCGAAGAAACGAAATATATCCCCATCATTATGCTGTCTGCCCGATCTGAAGAATTTGATCGCGTTCGTGGCTTGGAAACTGGTGCTGACGATTATGTGGTGAAACCCTATTCCATCGCAGAGCTGATTGCACGTGTCAAAGTACAACTGCGGCGCACCCGTGCTTGTGCAGTTGGGGAACAGCTCGAATATGGTGATATTCGCCTAGATGGTGAAACTCATAAAGCTTATCGTGCTGAAAAAGAAGTAAAGCTTGGTCCCAAGGAATTTCGTTTGCTCAGCACTTTCATGGAAAAACCAGGGCGGGTCTGGACGCGTGAACAGCTTTTGGATCGTGTTTGGGGCCACGAGATTTATGTTGACACGCGCACTGTGGACGTGTGCATCGGGCGCTTGAGAAAATCGCTTTGCCAATTTGGCGGTGAAGACCCTTTACGCACCGTTCGCAGTGTCGGCTATTCTTTGGGCTAAGCATTTTTTACCTAACTGGGGCGTTTGGCTGAGCCTATCTCGAGCGACGCTGCCTTCTATGGGTATTTATTTCGTCAGACTGCTTAGAAATTTTAAGTGCGTATCCCACGTAAGTAAAATTTGAAACCCAAGTTGACCATAAATCTGCTTATGAAGTACTTCAGGCGCGCGCCAGTGACGTCGCACAGGCGTCAGATAGGTTTGTGAGAAAATTGAAGGATGGCCGTCCCGCGATTTACGGTCAACTTAGCGCTTCCTCATTCTCGCAGCCGTATGCGGAGTGGTATACTTCGCCGCAACACACGGCTGCAAAGCATTGGCCCCAACTTTTCTCATACCTTTATAAGAGAATTTAAACGGACTAAACGACACAGGATTTTCAATGCTGTTCCCGAAACCCCTTCTAAAGGCAAATAAGCGCTAGAAGTACGTTGATTAACTGCGGCCGCGTGTCTCAAATCGAAGTAACATTGCAGAGAAATCTTTACCTTCACCGTCTTCGGTTTCGACAAATTGCGCATAAAGCTGTTCTGCCATCTGACCCATTGGCGTGTCTGCGTCTGCCATCTCCGCAGCCTGCTGGCTCAACCGTAAGTCTTTCAACATAAGGTCAGAGGCAAACCCGGGTCTATAACCATTATCAGACGGAGATGTTGGGCCGATGCCAGGTGCCGGACAATATGCATTCAATGTCCAACTATACCCAGATGATGTACTTACCACGTCAAACATTGACTGACGGTCAAGTCCCAATTTGTCGGCCAATGCAAACGCTTCGCAAGTCACGATCATTGTTGCACCCAAAATCATGTTATTACAAATCTTTGCCGCCTGCCCATTGCCAGAAGGGCCACAATGGACAGCCTTTTGTCCCATAATATCAAAAAGAGGTTTGGCTTTTTCAAATCCGTCTTTGGAGCCACCAACCATAAAGGTCAGCGTCCCTGCGGAAGCCCCTCCGACACCGCCGGAAACGGGCGCGTCAAGCGGGATAACGCTTGCCTCCGTTGCCATTTGGGCAACCGCGCGAGCACTGTCCACATCAACGGTAGAGCAATCCAAAAATACGGTATCTGATGACATTGATCGAAGGACCGCTTTGGCAACGCTGCGTAGGATTGCCCCGTTCGGCAGCATGGTAATCACTACATCTGCATCTTTTGCAGCTTCTGTGGCGCTTTCTACGATGCACAATCCCTCGGCGTCGACTGCTACGGTGTCAAAGCCGTTGACATCATGGCACGCATTCATAAGGTTCAACGCCATGGGCTTACCCATATTGCCCAATCCAATAAATCCAACTTTCATAAGCGTCTCCTTAAAACGATAGTTCAAGCGCACCAAGCGGGGCACACATTTGTTCAACAGTTGATCGTGAAACCGACAGGATATCATGTTTCCATTTCGGCATGCGGTCCTTGTCGATGATGGCAGCACGAATACCTTCTAGGAAATCACCGTGTTCCATCGACCGCGCAGTGTAGCGATATTCCATGGTCAAAGCCGATGTCAAATCACCTTTTGAGCGGCGCAGGCGATCTAAAATTACCAGAGCGCAGGCCATTGACAAAGGAGAGTTTCGAAGAAGTGCCTTGAGTGTTTTTTCTGCAAATCCGTCACCTGACTGGGTTAGGCGTCGCACAATTTCTGCAAGATTTGTGGTGTTAAATAGTTTGTTCAACGAGACTTCTTGTTCCTGCAAGGTACTGTGTGGAGCCTCTACAACAAAATCGTCTATGACCGACACATCCCCGCTTCCTTCAAGCGCAGAAGTCAGAGTAGACCAATTTGCTTCTGGGATAAACTTATCAGCGAAGCCCGCATAAATAGCATCTGCTGCCGACATACGTTCTGCTGTCAAGCCGAGATAGGAGCCTAAGCAACCGGGAGCACGAGCCAGGATATATGATCCCCCCACATCTGGAACAAGTCCGATCCCGCATTCAGGCATAGCGATTTGGCTGCTTTCCCCAACAATCCTATGGCTTCCGTGACAGGAAATCCCAACGCCGCCGCCCATCGTGAAGCCCTGCATCAGAGCGACATAGGGCTTTGGATAAGCGGCTATCAACGCATTTGTACGATATTCTTCTGCCCAGAATTTTTGCCCATAGCTATAATCACCAGCCATTCCTGTCGCGTAGAGGTCTGCAATATCTCCACCTGCGCAAAACGCACGTTCCCCAAGCGCGTCAATGACTACACATTTGACATCATCATCTTCCTGCCAATCTCTCAATACTGCATCAATTTGGGTACACATTTCATAAGTCATTGCATTCAGCGCGTCCGGGCGTTGGAGCGTGATTCGTCCGGCGTAGCCAACTTTGCGAATATGAATATCTTTCATTTGTCGTCCAGCATATGTCGGGATATAATCATACGCATAATCTCGTTCGTCCCTTCAAGAATTTGATGCACTCTGAGATCTCGCACGATTTTTTCAATGCCATAATCTGCCAGATACCCGTACCCTCCGTGGAGCTGTAGGCAGGCATTCGCTACGTAAAAGGACGCGTCCGTCACATAAAGTTTTGCCATAGCGCAGAATTTTGACGCATCCTCTGCCTTTTTATCAAGTTTCCATGCGGCTTGCCGCAAAAACACCCTTGCGGATTGCAGTTTGACTTCCAGTTCTGCCAATGTGAATTGGAGTGCCTGAAACTGATCAAGCGTTTTGCCAAAGGCTTTACGCTCTTTCATATATGCGATCGTCTGATCTAGTGCACATTGTGCGCCACCCAATGCGCTAGCAGCAATATTCAAGCGCCCACCATCGAGGCCTGCCATCGCATAGGAAAAGCCTCTGTTCTCTTCACCTAGCAGGTTGTTTGCTGGAATTTTACATTCATCAAATTGAACTTGTGAGGTAGGCTGCGCGCGCCAGCCCATTTTATCTTCAAGTGCCCCATAGCTAAGTCCTGCGGCCCCTTGTTCGATAATAAATGCCGAAATGCCCTTTGGACCGTCGTCCCCTGTGCGCGACATGACGATGTAGGCATCCGAATAAGACCCTCCAGAAATAAACGCTTTTGTCCCAGTAAGCTCATACCCCTCATTTGTACGCTTCGCGCGGGTTCGGAGGGCGGCCGCGTCAGAACCTGAGCCTGGTTCAGTCAAACAATAGCTAAACACTTTGTTCATCTTACAGAGGTCTTCCAACCAGTGTGATTTACTTTCTTGAGAACCAAAACTGTCAATCATACCGCCACACATGTTGTGTATAGACAAAAATGCAGAAACTGAGGGACAGGCCATCGCCAGTGCTTCGAAAACTAGCGTAGCATCCAGCCGGCCTAACCCAGAACCACCATTTTCTTCACTAACATAAATTCCGCCCATCCCGAATTCTGCTACTTTCGGCCAGAGACTTTTAGGAATTGTACCGGCAACCTCCCAATCACGGGCAAAGGGCGCTATGTTGTCTTGTCCAAACGCGTAAGACATGTCCCAGATAGCAGTTTGTTCTTCGCTGAGGGCAAATTGCATGTGCTCCCTTTCTCGAAAAGCGCGATTAATCAGATTAACAATCCATTCCTAGAATCTTTCTGAGGGACAACGCAAGAGGTGGACTGCCGGCAACCAATCTTAAGAACAAAAAAACAATGCTTCCGTGTAAGGAAAATTTAAAGAAAGATCGCTAAAAGCCTCTCCGCCTCTGCTTTCGGTGTGGCTAAATTTGATTTGTCTTCGCCAGGAAAAAACCGCGCACGCGTGGCAGTGAGCATTGGAGCAGGGGTCAGGATCTCAATATTTGGACCGATGCGCGAAGTCTCTGCTTGCCAGCTTTTGGCCAAAGCGACCTGCGCTGCTTTTGTCGCCCCGTAGGCAGAAAAAAACTTTGACCCACCTTGAGGATCATCAAAGAACAACACTCGTGATTTATCAGTCAAAAGGGCTGAAATGTAAGTGATAAGAATGCCAGTTGCTGTTACATTGACTGCAACGGATTTTTTAAGATCTTTAGCATCCAGCGAACTGGCTGGTGTCAAAGGGCTTGCATAAATTGCGGTATGTGCCCAAATATCGATGCTTACCCAACGTTCAAAGAGCGATTTGCAAAGGTGTGCCATGGCCTCACTGTTCGTGATATCCATTGGCGCAATGGTCATCTTTCCTCCTTGCGATCGAATCCGATCATCTAAATCTTCAAGTGCACCACTCGTACGTGCTACAGCAACGATGTGATGGGTTTTTGAAAGTGTTTCTGCCAAAGCAGCACCAAGGCCGCGGGACGCACCGGTGATTAAAGCGATTTTTTCTGTCATATTTTCTGATCTATATTTCTGGTTTTTTTGATCTATTTGAACGAAAGTTATTGAGCAGCCTCAAGTTCAAACCCTTTGTTTAACATGTCAGAGGGTGCGATCGGATACTGACCGGAAAAACAGGCATCACAGTATTGGGGACACTCTTTGTTGCGGCCGTCAGCTTCTCCCACAGCGCGATAGAGACCATCTAAAGAGATAAACTTCAGACTATCGACTGAAAGATGTTGGCGCATTTCATTTTCGCTCATCGTTGCTGCCAAAAGCTTTTCTCTTTCTGGCGTATCGACGCCATAGAAACAGGGCCAAGCCGTTGGGGGGCTTGCAATTCGGAAGTGAACTTCTTTCGCTCCGGCATCCAACACCATATCTTTAATTTTGCGTGATGTTGTACCGCGAACAACAGAATCATCCACCAATATGACGCGTTTACCTTCTATCAGAGACCGGTTTACGTTTAGTTTAAGGCGCACACCCATGTTGCGGATCTGATCTGTTGGTTCAATAAATGTACGGCCCATATATTGGTTGCGAATAATGCCCAAAGCGTAGCGGATATCGGAATGTTGAGAAAATCCTATCGCTGCAGGGGTGCCGCTATCAGGTACTGGACAAACCAGGTCTGCCTCAACAGGGCTTTCCTTGGCAAGTTCAACGCCGATCTGACGACGTGTTTCGTAGACAGAGCGCCCGTTTAAAATACTGTCAGGTCTCGAAAAATACACATGTTCAAATATGCAAAACTTAGAGGCACGTTTTCGAAACGGGAAATGGCTTTCCAATCCCTTATCCCCCATTACAACCATTTCACCTGGAGAAACTTCACGTATGAAATCAGCGCCTATTATATCGAATGCACAGGTTTCAGAGCTCAGCACCCAACCGTCACCCAAACGACCGAGAACTAATGGACGCATGCCCATAGGGTCACGTACCCCAATCAATTTCTGGTCAGTCATGGCAACAATCGAAAACGCTCCTTCAACGCGACGCAGTGCTTCTTCCATGCGCTCGGGAATATTCTGCTGCAGCGAGCGAGCCATCAGATGGATAATGCACTCGGTATCAGTGGAACTCTGAAAGATAGAGCCCCTCTCGATTAATTCACGTCGAAGCGCCTCTGCGTTCGTAATGTTCCCATTATGCGCAATTGCGGCACCACCCATGGAGAATTCGCCAAAAAACGGTTGAACGTCTCGAATTGCGGCGTGTTTTGAGCCGGCAGTTGAATAGCGCACATGTCCGATAGAGAGGCTGCCGGGCAAGGTGTCCATTAAAGTTTTAGAAGTGAAATTGTCCCTCACGTATCCAAACCGACGCGCAGAATTAAAGCCGTCAAGCAGGTCATAGGAAACAATTCCACCAGCTTCCTGGCCACGATGCTGTAAAGCGTGCAGTCCAAGGGCGACAAAACTTGCCGCATCACCCATCCCAAATACTCCGAATACGCCACATTCTTCTCTGAGTTTGTCGTCATCAAACGGATGGGAATGCGAAGTGTCTGTGACGGTCAATATAAACGCTCCGACTCAATCGTAGTTACGTGCGTCAATCCATATAGGGTTTCGCCTACAGTGTCATTAAAGTTTGAAACCAATTTAAAAATTGGCTCAGGAAACACGTATATTAAAGTTATTATCGTGCGCCGCAAGCGGTGACCAGTTGTTCATATTGTTGTGTTATCCATCCGAGCACACGTTCAGGATTGCGTTGTTCTATGTTGGCTACGAGGTTACCGAAAATCTCCACCGATCGGCTTTCATCCACTAAAGAAAAGGTTTCAACGCTGAAAATTGATTTATAAGCAAAGAACAAAATCGCGATCAATGCCGCCCCGCGGAACACGCCAAAGAGGAACCCAAGCGCCCTGTCTGCGCTGCCCACGCCTGTTTTATCGATTACAGAGCTTAATAAAGGCGTAAAGAAGGAAAAGATTACCAGTGAAATCGCAAAAAGACCCGCAAATGATGCGATGATGCCCAACTCACAACTGTCAGAAAGGATCGGCCCGATAACGGGAATTTCTTTAATCAAAGGTTTTACTTGTGGTGCAAAAACAAACGCAACAAAGGCAGCGGCAATCCAGCTCGCTATAGACATCAGTTCTCTCACAAGACCGCGTGCGTAGGCTAGTATAGCAGACACAAGCACTAAACCTAAAATCGCGCCATCTACGATGTTAAAGCCTTCCATTGCCGTCCCGTTCTCTTATTTAAGGCACAAACTCTTGAAACATACCTGATACGAAAGATGCAAGATCAACAACCCTTTCTTGCCGCATATCTTTTAAACCAGTCTGTTTTTCTTGCGTTGGCGCAATAGCACGAGAAAATCCAAGTTTCTTTGCCTCTTTCAGTCGGTTCTCTGTTTGGTTTACAGGACGTAATGCGCCCGAAAGGCTGATTTCCCCGAATATCACCGTATCGCCGGGTAGCGACAGATTTTGTAATGCAGATAAAAGCGCTGCAGCCACGGCAAGGTCCGCGGCAGGTTCCGAAATCTTTAGGCCACCAGCGACATTTAGGTAAACGTCATAACCCTTAAATGGAATAGCGCAGCGCGACTCTAGGACTGCCAACACCATGGCAAGGCGCGCACTGTCCCACCCGATGACCGCACGTCGGGGCTGGCTATGTGGACTTGCGGATACGAGCGCCTGTATTTCTACCAACAAAGGTCGGGTGCCCTCGATGCCTGCAAAAACCACAGAGCCAGGACTTGGTTCTCCGCGTTCTGACAGGAATAGGGCAGAAGGATTTGTCACTTGACGGAGCCCCTGTCCAGTCATTTCGAAAACCCCAATCTCATCTGCTGGACCAAAGCGATTTTTTACGGCTCTCAAAATGCGGAATTGATGACCTCTTTCACCTTCGAAATAAAGTACCGTGTCAACCATATGTTCGACTATGCGGGGTCCAGCGATTTGACCTTCCTTCGTTACATGACCCACCAATATAACCGATAGACCATGACTTTTTGCAAAATTGGTTAACTCATGAGAGGTGACGCGTACTTGGTTTACACTGCCGGGTGCACTTTCTACACTATCAGCCCAAACAGTTTGAATGGAGTCAATTATCACAAGATTTGGCTTTTCCTCTGCCAAAGTGGTAAGTATATTGCGCAAGTTGGTTTCTGCCCCCAGTAAAACGCTGGCCTCAAGTAGACCCAAACGACGCGCGCGCAGCCTGATTTGTGCACTAGCTTCTTCGCCCGAAATATATATTGTTTTCAGCCCGTTTTGAGCAAACCGCGCTGCCGCTTGCAGAAGAAGGGTCGATTTCCCTATTCCGGGATCTCCTCCCACCAGGGTTGCACTGGCCGAGACGAGCCCGCCGCCTAAGACTCGATCTAGTTCTTCTATCCCGCTTAGCGTGCGTTCGGGCAAGACATCTTTGCTTGACAACCTGCTCAATTCGACAACCGTGCCTCGGGCGTTACCGAGTGACGCCTTTCCAGCGCCGAAAGACAACCCTTTATCTTGAGAAATGCTGTTCCATTTACCACAGGCTTCACAGCGTCCAGACCATTTTGTTGTGGTATGACCGCAGCTTGAACAAACATATGACTTTGATTTTGCCATAGTCGTTAGGTGCCAATTTTTGGCTTCCGGTGCAAGCATTTTAAAGACTAGATGTCTTCGCCCTTGATTTGGCCAGTCTATCATCAACGGTGAAATGCGAAAAAATTTAAAGCGTTTTCGTAATCCAATATAGAATTACCAAAATACCGACCATTACACCATGTATAAAGTCAATCCATCCCCAGCGGACATATGGACGCAGTGATGAGAGTAAAAGCGGAAGCGAAGCGAAACTCAAAAACGCACAGCCATTTTGCCATCTGATAAGCCATCGCGCAAATTCAGCGACTTGTCCTTCGTAAACACCGAAATAGGGTAAAGCAAACAAAAATGCGAGACCAAAACTTGCAAGAACTATGCTAAAGAGCGCAAGAAAATCCAGACGCGTACGATAGGCAAAAAGCCGTAGGAGGCCTAGGGCGCAAAGAATTTCCAAATAAAGATATTTTTTGAAAAAGATGAAAAATACAAGTTCAGGATTGGGTTTAAATAACGTATCCATCAGCGCACGGCTTTGATTGGACCGTCTGCACGGCCATTGATGAATTGGCTGAGATACGGATCGTCACTTTGATTCATATCTTGGATTGATCCGCTCCAGCAAACCTTGCCTTCGTGCAGCATAGCTACACGATCTGCGATCGCACGAACGGAGGACATGTCGTGCGTGATGGTGATTGCTGTAACGCCCATTTCTACAACAATTTCACGGATCAAATCATTGATAACGCACGACATTATTGGATCAAGACCTGTCGTGGGTTCATCAAAAAAAATTATTTCCGGCTCAGCGGCAATGGCACGTGCGAGTCCAACACGCTTTTGCATGCCACCCGACAGTTCTGCGGGGAATTTATCCGCCACATCTGGTTGTAACCCCACACGCCGGAGTTTTTCTATAGCAATTAAACGTGCTTCGTCTTGCGATTTTTTGAGTCTGCTCCGCAACAGGCGAAAGGCGACGTTCTGCCAGATCGTAAGACTGTCGAACAACGCACCACCTTGAAACAGCATCCCAAAGCGGGAGAGAAACGCATCACGATCTGCGGTATTGATATCTTGCCCATCAACAAGTATTTTGCCACGGTCTGCTTTGAAAAGCCCAAGAATACATTTGATTGTAACCGATTTACCGGTACCAGACCCACCAATAATCACAAGTGATTTGCTCTTTTCGACCGTCACATCGACTCCTCGTAGAACATGGTTTGCGCCAAAGGATTTATGAACGTTTTGTAATTGGATCATGCGCTGAAAAAGACCTCTGTCAAAACGTAATTAGCTGCAAGAATCAAAACGCTTGCGGCTACAACTGCGGATTTCGTCGCAGTGCCGACACCCTGCGCACCCTTACTAGAATTCATGCCATAATAACAACCCATAAGGGCAACGATAAATCCGAATACGGCACCTTTAATCATACCACTCAGAATATCCCAATACTCCAAAAAATCGACTGTATTTTTAAGATATGCCGCTTCGTTAAAGCCGAGACGAGAAATCCCTACAAGGTATCCGCCCATGATGCCTATGGCATCTCCGATCGCAACAAGAAAAGGAACCGCCAGTGTTGTGGCGGCCACGCGAGGAACAGTGAGGTATTTCATCGGATTGGTTGAGAGGGTTACCAAAGCATCAATTTGTTCGGTGACTTTCATAGTACCAATTTCCGCCGCGATAGAGCTGGCCACGCGCGAGGCAACCATTAACCCCCCTAAAACAGGACCAAGTTCGCGCGTCATACCGATGGCCACAATGGAAGGAACAACTGCCTCTGCGCTAAACCTTGCGCCACCGGCATAAATCTGAAGCGCCAAGGCGCCTCCGGTAAATAGCGCAGTTAAGCCGACCACGGGCAGGGAAAGCCAGCCTATTTGAACCAAGGCAACCCAAAATTCACGTATATAAAATGGACCACCTATTGTATGTCGTAAAGTTGCAAGGATAAACAAGGCGAGACGCCCAAGTGTCGCCGAGGCAGAAAGTGTGTTTCTTCCAATGAGCGCAAGAGTCGAAAT
Source organism: uncultured Alphaproteobacteria bacterium (assembly GCA_913051655.1). Lineage (GTDB taxonomy): Bacteria > Pseudomonadota > Alphaproteobacteria > Rhodobacterales > Rhodobacteraceae > LFER01. Next base: position 12,719 of record CAJXHI010000015.1, on the reverse strand, counting down.
CATTTTCATCCCTCATCATAGCGACGCTCGTATCGTGCGCCAAGTGAGGTTAAAATCTCATAGCCGATGGTTCCAGCATTATGCGCCAAATGATCGATCGTTTGTTTGGAATTTAAAAGTGTCAGGCTTTTGGGAGTTTCAGTAGCGTCAGTCACGTCAACGCCTATCAAATCCATAGAGATACGTCCAACTATCGGGCAGTTTATACTTTTTGCGTAAAGCGCGGTTTTTGGCCCCATGGCGCGCAGAATGCCATCAGCATAACCCGCTGATACAGTGGCGATTTTGCGTACGGTGGATGCATGCCAGGTGTTGCCATATCCGACACTTTCTCCAATTTCCACATCTCGGATTTGCACGACTGGGATATCAATGGATACAACAGGTTCTGCGTCACGAAAAGGATCGCCCCCGTAAAGCCCAATACCAGGTCGAGTAAGGTCGAAATGGTACTCCTCACCAAGAAGAATACCCCCCGTCGCAGCAAGAGAGCGGGGTACAGAAAGCCCCTTTGTCATCTTTTCGAATGTTTTAAGTTGTTGTCGGTTCATTGGGTGAGCAGGCTCATCCGCACAGGCGAGATGTGACAACATCAATTTGGGTTCAAGAGGCAGCGCGATATCGCGCACGGCCTCCCATTCAGTGGGTTCCATACCGAGCCTGTTCATACCCGTATCCAGCTGAATGCCAAAGGAATAGTTTTTCATCAGTTTGGCGTGACGCAGCATTTGATCAGTCGAATTAATCAGTGGAGTTAGATTGTATTTTGCTATTAGATGTGTATCTCCCTCCATATGTCCGGAAAAGACATATATTGTTGGTCCTTCCCCCAACGCCTTGCGTACCGCAGCGCCTTCTTCTGCGACTGCAACAAAAAAACTCTGCACTCCTTCGTCAGCCAATGTCGCCGCAACGCGGTCTGCTCCAAGCCCATATGCATCTGCTTTGATCACTGCCGCGGTCTCTGTGCCGCTCATAGAGTTCAGACGCCGCCAATTAGCGCGCAAGGCATTTAAATTGATTGTAAGTGTCGCAATTCCCATAGTACTTTTTTTACTGGCGACGCAAAAACGTCAAGCAGAAAGCTGTTTTTGTGTGTTTTGATTTTTATCATGATGTTTTCATGCGCAGTGATGAAGATCCCTTAGTGTTAGTTCCAAAAAATGAAAAAGAGGGGCCTGTCGGCAATGTATCATTCGTCACAGACAGGAACATTCAGACGTATCTAACGTAAAAAGATGTGCTGAATTCATCTAGTTCAGGCTCAGTGATTAATCGACTAGAACGAGTGCATTTAGTCTATCGCACATATGATATTGTGAGCTTTTATGGCCCATCTGAATTCGTACTTCGCACCATATTCCGCTTGGGGTGAAGATGCGATAAAAAGCTGACATCAGGTGTTTTTATACGACCCTGAAGGCGAGGTGAACTAAGTGCATCAGCGCTTCGACGTAGTATAAAACGTTTTAATTTTCTCCAATATAAGATTTTTTGGAAAAACGGACCCGCAATCATTCTCGTTTAAAATCCCTTTAAAAAGACAGAACTGATGTGCATGGTCATTGTTAGCAGTTACGACAATCGGTTAGCTTGTACCTTACTGGCGGCAAAACGTTTTGAACTTGCTACCAAGTTTTCTCAACTCCTTTGGGCTGGCACAGTGTGTCTAAAAATCACAGATAAAAATCAAGCCGTTTTTACAGTTTGATCGATCCAAAAGTGCTAAGTAATTAAGGCAAGCCATACGGCTTTACCTGTTTTGACTTAAAGGTATCTGCGACCATATTAGCTCGACACAGCTACGGTGTATCTGATCTTCATCCGCCCCACCAGACGAACCGCGAAACTCACTAAGGGCTTCGACTACATCTCTTATTCTGTTTCTTAATAATATATTTCTAACATAAAATTATCTTTATTAGCCAAGAACAGGGGCTGAACATTAGATTGGTCATAAAATCAAAATAATTGTGCAGCAAAGCATTAGCGGCAATAATTAGACACATCTATAATTTGAATTTGTGTGGCTTGAAGCTTTACAAGTAATAGGAGTTTACTTAAATTACCATTTTATTAATAATCACGCAGACTATCTTGCTGCCAAGATTTTGCTAGGTTGCCAAATCGCGTAAATTGGCCTTCAAAGCTTAACTCAATTGTTCCAATTGGCCCGTGACGTTGTTTCCCTATTATTACTTCCGCTTTGCCATGCAACCTTTGCATATCGTCTTGCCAGTGCGCCATTTTCTCAAGCTCATGATCTGCTGGTTTTTCACGCTCCTTGTAATATTCTTCACGGAATATAAACATCACTACGTCTGCGTCCTGTTCGATAGAACCAGATTCACGCAGATCAGCCAGCTGCGGGCGTTTATCGTCACGGTTTTCAACCTGACGTGAAAGCTGTGAGAGAGCGATCACCGGAATATCCAATTCCTTTGCAATTGCCTTTAACCCTTGAGTGATCTCTGACACTTCGTTAACACGGCTGTCCTTTGCGCTCGCGGGGCGGACTAGCTGTAGGTAATCCACAATCAGAAGATCAAGGCCTTGCGTGCGCTTCAGCCGACGCGCACGTGCTGCCAATTGTGAAATCGGCAAAGCAGGGGTGTCGTCTATGTACAATGGACAGCTTTCCAAAGTTTTCGCTGCATCTACAAAACGCCGAAATTCGGCTTCAGTCATATCACCGCGCCGGATCTGTTCAGAAGGAACTTCAGAAGCCTCTGACAAGACCCGTGCGGCGAGCTGCTCCGCGCTCATTTCAAGGGAATAAAACCCGACTACGCCGCCATTCTGTGTGCCTTCTGTACCGTCGGAGAGACTACCGCGTTTGTAGGATTTGGCGATGGAAAAAGCGATATTCGTCGCGAGGGAAGTTTTGCCCATAGAAGGGCGCGCGGCTAAGATCAATAAATCCGATTTATGTAATCCGCCGAGCTTTTTATCCATATCAATGAAGCCCGTCGAGATGCCTGCTAGCCCACCGTCCCGTTTGTAAGCATTGTTTGCGGTATTTACCGCAGTCATTGCTGCGGAAAGGAAAGATTTAAAACCGCTGTTTGATTGTCCCTCCACCGCAAGGTTATAAAGTGCCTGCTCAGCTTTCGTAATCTGGTCTTTGGGTTCTTCTTCGACGGTTACTTCCCCCGCGCGGGCGCTGATGTTTTGACCCAGATGTATTAGCTCGCGCCGAATGGCAAGGTTATAAATCATTTGTGCATAATCGAGTGCTGCGAAAGCGGCGATTGCTGAGGCGGCAAGACGCGCTAGGTACTCTGCACCGCCTAATTCATTAAGCCCTTCGTCTTGCTTCATGAAACTGGCCATTGTCACAGGAGAGGCCAAAGTATTTTTTGTGATTCTTGCAGCACACAGTTCAAAGATGCGCGCATGAACTGGTTCATAAAAATGGTTTGCCGTTATGACTCCAGATACGCTGTCGTATACTTCATTTTTTGTCAGAATTGCACCCAAAAGTTGTTGCTCAGCCTCTATGGAATGCGGCATGACTGCCGGTGGTGTGCCACTTTTGTCTCCCGCATGAATATCAGCGATCTGATTCAAAATGAATTCCTAATTTTGGGTTCCACTCCAGATAGACGGGAAAAGAACAAGATGGCAAATTGTATGTTTCTGTGGATAACGTGTGGAATAACATATATTGTGGAATCCATACATCATCCGGACATATATAGTAATGCGTCGAGAGTTAAATTCTGAAAAATTTTCACGGATAATTTTTTTACCGTTTATTTCGTTCTTGCCACTCTTTCGGGGCTTTTAAAAACTGTACTACTTCCCGCAAAGTGGATGCGTCAAAAGCTTTGCGTTCCTTCGCTGCCTCTAGAACATCCCACCACGTGCAAAGATAATGCAACGTGATACCATGCTCGGTAAGCGTAAGCTCGGCATGATCAAAAATGCCGTAATAAAAGATAACAGCCGTATGGTGGCATTCTGCACCAGTTTCACGGATAGCTTCTACAAAGCTAATTTTGCTGCCCCCGTCCGTCATTAGATCTTCGATCAGGATAACACGATTTTCTTTTTTAATGACGCCTTCTATCCGCGAGTTGCGCCCATAACCTTTGGGTTTTTTGCGTACGTAGGTCATCGGGAGCGCAAGCCGTTCCGCAATAAGCGCCGAAAAAGGAATTCCCGCCGTTTCGCCGCCTGCTATATTATCAAACGACTCAAATCCAACATTACGCAAGATCGTCACACTAAGAAAATCCATTAAGGTACTGCGGATTCTAGGAAAACTGATTAACTTGCGACAGTCTATATACAAAGGGCTAGGTAAACCGGATGCGAGCGTAAACGGCGTCTCACTGTTGAAAACCACAGCGTTAATTTCGAGCAGCATTTGTGCCGTAAGTCGTGCCATTTCGGTTTTGTCCGGAAAACTGCTGGGTATCATAGCGTGCCTCTCTTTTTACCGATCCGTGACCTGCCAAAAGATTGCTTGGTTGGGATCAAAAATAGTCACATCGCCTTCCGCTGTGTTGAGCAACGAAGGAAAGTCTACAGGCTTTTTTCCCTTGGTAAGGGTGATCGTAGCTTTATTCAACGAGAGACCGTAAAATTTTGCACCATTTCGACTTGTAAATCCCTCTAAGTGCTGAAGCGCGTCCTCTTCGTCAAATACCTGCGCTAAAAGCGGTATGCTGTTAGTTGCTGTGAAACATCCGGCGCATCCGCAAGCTGCCTCTTTTAACGTGTCTGAATGAGGAGCGCTGTCTGTGCCCAGGAAAAAACGGCTATCCCCGCTGGTCGCGGCTACGCGAAGGGCTAAACGATGCTCTTCACGCTTTGCAACGGGGAGGCAATAGTAATGCGGGCGGATACCACCAGCCAAAACATGATTACGGTTGATGAACAAATGGTGGGTGGTGATGGTCGCTGCTAGATCATTGTGTGCAGTTTGTACGTAGTCCACAGCATTTTTGGTGGTAATATGTTCCATCACAACCTTTAGTCCAGGCGTCGCATGGCGAATCGGATCGAGGACACGTTCAATAAAAACAGCCTCACGGTCAAAAATATCAACGGCAGGATCCGTCACTTCACCGTGTACACAGAGAGGACACCCTATCTCCGCCATTTTTTCCAGAACATGCCGAATGTTATCAAAGTTGGTAACTCCCGATTTTGAATTCGTCGTAGCCCCGGCAGGGTAAAGTTTTACCGAAACAATTAACCCCTCTTTAAAAGCATGCACCAAATCCTTTGGGTCTGTGTTTTCTGTAAGATAAAGAGTCATTTTTGGCTGGAAGGAAGATGCCTCTGGTAGAGCATCCAAGATCCGATTTTTATAAGAAACCGCATCGTTTGAAGTCACCACCGGCGGAACCAAATTAGGCATAATCAGCGCGCGTCCAAAGTCGCGGATTGTTTCTGGCAGAACTGCCTTAAGCATAGCCCCATCTCGCAGGTGTAAATGCCAGTCGTCAGGTCTAATAATCTTGATTTTTATCATAAGGCAGGCACTATCCCATTCTTAACTACATTTCCATAGTCAGATGTGGGTTTTCAGCCCTTTTGTTCAGCGGTTTCCTTCTCAGCAGCGCTTAATCTTTAAGCCCATTTTCGATAATTTCATTTAAAATGTTACTTGGTGAACCATAAGGCATTTTTGTCAGACAGGATTTATTTCACCTATTTGAATACAAAGAACATTGATCATAAAATCAAAATTAATTGAAAAAAAATCATTAATGCGATTGGCCACCATGTGTTTTATTTCGTCGGCTTAAACCGACAGTCCAATAACATATTTTAGACATAATGTGCCATAAGACGCAAACTGTGTAGGTTGAATTTTCTTAATAAAAAACGATGCGTGAATAGTATGCTCTTTCACGTGTAAATGGTGAACGATTTCTACATCTTTGCAGATGTAGCTCTTTTGACTACCTAACTAAAGTAAGGTGTAAATTCTTTTTTTCGCTACGGCCTCGGCGGTTTGTGCCTGTTTTCTGAAATCGGATCAACAGCTGCTTACGGTGAGATAAGCAAAACGCGGTACATAGCCGCAAAAACGGGAAAAGTGGCGTCCGCATAAGCTGTAGGATCTTCGTCTTAAACAAATTATCGTTTTAAAGTAATCAAGAACACAATTATCTATGCTGTGAACACAATTTACGTAAACAAATGGATTACGATACCGTAGTTTGTCATCACCGATCTGGTTCAAAGAGTATCATGTTACCTTTTTTAACACTGACCAGAAGATTTGAAAAACTTTTCTTTTTGCTTCTTTGATACCAGCAAGCTGTTCTAAATGGAGGATCAAATTTTTCACTGTTTATGAAGTACTCAAGCATGATCGGAGGCCAAAAATATGAGCTGTAATTTTTATTTTCAAATCAACTCTTGGCTCCAAATTATTCAGCAAATGTGCGGTTCAAAAAATCTTCGTTTAAAATGAAGGTGTAATCATGCATTTAAAAAACTTTGCCCGTGTTGGCTAAAGAGTGAAAATTAAAAAATCAACAGTTCTGCTTTATCACTAATGCATTTTTTGTATGTAACTCATTATTTTAGACCAGCAGTATGTGTTGCCTCGTAAAGTAATAATGAGCTAAGCCCCGAATGGTAAAAAGTGTTGACCTTACGTCTTTGCGATGTAGCTATGAAAATACTAAATAGGTAAAAAATATGCATCAAGTTCATTCTATCGACGCGGTAAAGGAAAACTTATCGTCGTGTGGATACATTTGTGGCCATTCTTTGGCCACGGTAGTGTTTTTGTCGCTGCGACTAGGTCGACCATTATTTTTAGAAGGTGAGGCAGGGGTCGGAAAGACGGAAATAGCAAAAGCGTTGGCAACAGTACTGGGACGACGTTTAATCCGTTTACAGTGTTATGAAGGTTTAGACGCAGCAACGGCCGTTTACGAATGGAATTTTCCGGCACAAATGATCGCGATACGCACAGCAGAGGCGTCAGGAAAGGCAAACCGTGAGTCTTTGCAAAAGGAGCTTTTTAACGAAGATTTCCTCATTAGCCGCCCTTTGCTTGAGGCGATGCAACCGGATGAAAATGGTGCACCTATTTTGCTCATCGATGAGTTGGATCGCACCGACGAACCCTTTGAAGCTTTTCTATTAGAAGCACTGTCAGATTTTCAGGTAACCATCCCTGAACTGGGAACGATAAAGGCTCCCGAACCTCCAGTTGTCATTCTGACCTCGAACCGGACAAGAGAAGTGCATGACGCGTTAAAAAGACGTTGCCTCTATCACTGGGTGGATTATCCCGATTTTGCCCGAGAAATAGAAATACTTTCAGCGCAGGCGCCTGAAATTGCCAGACAATTAAGCCTTGAGATTGTTGCCTTTGTTCAACAATTGCGTGCAGAGGACCTTTTTAAAAAACCGGGTGTGGCGGAAACCATTGATTGGGCCAAATGCCTTTTAGCTTTAGATGTGATTTCCTTGAGCCCTGAGGTGATATCCGATACGTTGGGAGCTATTTTGAAATATCAGGATGATATCGCAAAACTTCAGGGTTCGGAAGCAAAGCGCATTTTGGATGAAGCGCGTCAATCACTTGATTCCTCAGCGTTCTGACAGTTGTTGGGAATATTGCGAAATGATCTGTGATTCAAATGTCGAAAAACGCACTCCTTGATCTTCCCGAATATCCAAAATTAGCGGAAAACATTGTCCACTTCGCACGAGCCTTGCGTCGGGCGGGTTTGCCGATAGGAACCGGTCGTGTTGTTGATGCAATTGTGGCAGTCCGTGCTGCAGGATTTTCCCAAAAACGAGATTTTTATTGGACACTGCATGCCTGTTTTGTAAACCGTCCTGAACATCGGACAGTTTTCTCACAGGTGTTTAGGTTGTACTGGCGCGATCCGCGGTATTTGGAACACATGATGTCCATCATGCTTCCTGCTATTCGCGGCGTTCAAGAAGAACGCAAAGCAAAGGCCGCTGAAAAAAGAGCCGCTGAGGCCCTTTTAGACGGTCAAGCACCAGAAACCCTGCAAAACTTTGACAATGAGGTTGAAGAGAAAACCCTTATCGAAATTGATGCATCCTTTACAATCTCAGAAAAAGAACGATTAAAAACGCTTGATTTTGAACAGATGAGCACGGCGGAAATCGCAGCTGCTAAAGATATGCTAGCCCGTTTGAAGTTGCCTGTAAGCCCGTTGAAATCACGTCGTACAGCGGTCAATATGCAAGGTAAACTTTATGACAGGCGCGCCACGTTGCGTCGATCTATACGTCAGGGGGGTGAAATTCGCAGCCTTCAGTTCAAAGAAAGAAAAGAACGTTTGCCAAATTTAATTGTGCTTTGTGACATTTCTGGTTCGATGAGCCAATACAGCCGAATGGTCCTACATTTTTTGCATGCCGTCTCAAATAATAAAAAAGGCATATGGACCAAAGTCCATGCTTTTACCTTTGGAACACGTTTGACCAATATCACTCGGCATCTTAGCACTAGGGACGTGGATGCAGCTTTGACTGCTGCCGGTGCACAGGCGCGGGACTGGGAAGGGGGCACTCGTATTGGAGCTTGCATACATAGTTTTAACAACGAATGGTCGCGCCGCATTATGGGGCAAGGGGCTGTTGTTTTGCTGATTACAGATGGGCTTGATCGTGATTGTCAAAGTAACCTGTCACTAGAAATGCGGCGTCTGCATCGAAGCGCGAAGCGCCTTATCTGGCTCAATCCACTGCTTCGCTGGGACGAATTTGCGCCCAAAGCATCTGGCATCCGTGCTATGTTACCTCATGTAGACAGCTTTCGAGCAAGTCATACGATTGCGTCTCTTGAAGATCTGTCTAAGGTTATATCATTACGTGGCGATATGGGCGAAAAGCAAAGATTGTTGCATCAGATGAATAAGCCATGACAGGAGTAAACAAAGTGACCCTGAAACTAAAACATACTGTCGAAGCGATACCTGAAACTGCTCTATGTTGGCATAAGTTAGGAAAAGGTGCAATTTTAGCTACGGTGGTTGAGACATGGGGGTCTGCTCCACGCCGCGTAGGCGGGCAGTTGGTGGTTAGTGCCGAGGGGAAAATGGAGGGTTCCGTTTCTGGGGGCTGCGTCGAGGCGGCCGTTATATTCGAAGCTATGGACGCGATAAAAACAAAGAAGAGCAAATTATTGGAATATGGTGTCAGTGATGGTGATGCCTTTGCTGTCGGCTTGGCTTGTGGGGGACGTATAAAAATACTTTTAGAACCGGTAGGGTCTGTTTTGTCTCTTGCAATGCTTGAAGAACTAGCCGCCTGCCGTGCATCACGACGGGCAGTTGCTTATTGTGTGAACTTAAAGACGCAAGAGCGACGCTTGGCCTTTAACGGATTTCAGAAGCGGATGCGTATGGACCGTTCGGGATTTGAAGAGGATGGCCAAACCTTTGTCGCTGTTCATAATCCCCCTCTGCGGGTGGCGGTGGTTGGCGGTGTACATATTGCGCAAGCATTAGTGCCTTTGGCACAAACAGCGGGATTTGATCCCACTATTATTGATCCACGTGAGGGGTTTGGATCGTCTGCACGTTTTCCGGAAATTAAGATTATCAATGAATGGCCAGACGAAGCCTTGGGGGAGTTGGGAAAAGATCATCGCACAGCGCTTGTCGTTTTGACCCATGATCCAAAACTGGATGATCCTGCGCTCGAATATGCATTGACATCAGATTATTTTTACATTGGTGCGCTTGGGTCAAAGCATACCCACGCGCAGCGCGTTGAACGGTTTAGAACAAAAGGATTTTCAGAAAAGGACATCGCCCGCATCCATGGACCTGTTGGTCTAAATATTGGTTCTGCCACACCGGCGGAAATTGCCGTATCGATCCTGGCTGAAATGATTCAACAACTTAGGCTGGATGAATGATCTTCGCCGAAGTTGTATTGGAAGAAGCGGAAGGAGCAATTCTAGCGCATTCTATAGCATATTCTGGTGCACGTTTAAAAAAAGGAACATGTCTTGTGCCAGAACACATCGCCGCTTTACGGGCCTCCGGTGTAAAGCGGGTTACGGTAGCGCATCTTGAGGCTGATGATATTCACGAAAATAAAGCTGCAGACATTCTTGCAGACGCCCTGCTGGAGCAGAGCGGGGCTGGTCTAAAAAGAACAGCACCTTTTACAGGTCGCGTTAACCTTATTGCGACGGGCGCGGGTGTTGTGGAACAAAATGTCGCACGGCTGATTGACATGAATAAAGTTGATCCGATGATTACCTGTGCGACTGTGCCACAATATCAGCAAATGTCCAAAGGCGGATTGGTCGCCACTGTCAAAATCATCAGCTATTCTGTACCCAGGGTGAATTTGGAAAAGGCATGCGCATTGTCAAGAGGGGCTATTCGCCTAAGATCTCCCATGCTGCAAAACGCATCCCTTTTGATAAGCGAAACGGAGCATGCCGCAGGTGATAAAGGGCTTTCTGCGATCTCTGCACGATTGGAGGCCTTGGGCATCTCTTTAGAAAAAATCAAGCGGGTACCCCATAACACGCAGTTAATTGCACAGGCTTTGGCGCATTTCAACACCGACTTAGTTCTTATTCTGACAAGCTCAGCAACTTCTGATATCAATGATACAGCACCGGCGGCTGTTAGATTAGCCGGAGGAGAGGTGTCGCGGTTTGGCATGCCCGTTGACCCCGGAAATCTTTTGTTTCTGGGATCACTAAAGGATAAACCCGTAATTGGGCTTCCCGGATGCGCACGTTCACCGGCTCTGAACGGTGTCGATTGGATTTTGTCGCGTATTTCATGCGGAGTAGCCTGTGATAATGACAGTTTTGCAGAAATGTCGGTTGGCGGTTTGTTAAAGGAAATCCCCACAAGGCCCCAACCGCGCCGTCCCAAATCATAGGATTTGCCTCTTTAAAAACTTAGAATGGAAGTTACTTACCAAAGAAAAATACCTGCGCAAAACCAAAGATGTTTCTCAAATCGCTGATTGGTTCGCTTATTTTGTCAACGGTCCAACCATCATAGTCATCTGGCGGCCTTCCATCTTTGGTATATTTTCCACTTTGCCCATATCTTTTACATCTTCTGCTACACGTTCAAGAAGCTCACGGCCTAAATTCTGGTGCGCCATTTCACGACCACGAAAACGCATCGTGATTTTCACCTTGTCGCCGTTTTCAAGGAATTTGAAAACATTACGCATTTTAACATCATAATCGTGCGTATCTGTACCGGGACGGAATTTGATTTCTTTAACTTCTATAACTTTTTGCTTTTTTCGCGCCTCCGATTCACGTTTTTGTTGTTCGTACTTATATTTCCCGAAATCCATTATTTTGCATACAGGCGGCGTAGCATTCGGTGATATTTCAACTAGGTCTAAACCTGCCTCATCTGCAAGCACCATGGCCCGCTGGGGTGTTACCACACCGACATTTTCACCTTCTGCTCCGATGAGACGAATTTCCGGGCTCTGTATGGCTTCGTTGACACGAGGTCCAGTTTCGCGCGATGGGGGCGCGTTGTGTGGTCTGCGGGCTATTTTTTCATTCCTTTTATGGTTACTAACGTTAAACAGGTGTTTTAAACATCATCGATCTACGCGACAAGGGCAAATGCTGCCTTCTTTTAGGCACTTTTCAATTTTTGGCCGTATGCTTTGTTGTAAGTAAGGCATAATCGCAAAGCGAAAAATTAACCAACAAATGCTTTTTCCACCACGAACTCTGCCGGCGCAGAGTTTGCACCCTCTCGCAAGCCATGACTTTCAAGTATTTTTTTCAAATCTGTATTGAGGCCGATAGAACCACAAACCATTGCGCGGTCATTATCAGCATTAAAATCGTTGATATTGATATCGGAGAAAAGTGTGCCATTTTCTAGCAACGTCGTGATGCGGCCCATTTGAGGGCTGCTTTCACGTGTCGTGGTCGGGTAATAAATGAGCTTTTTTTCGGCAAACTCACCTATTAATGGGTCATTCCGTACATCTTCGACAAGCCGTTCTCCATATGCCAATTCATTAACGTCTCGACAGGTGTGCGTCAGGATCACTTGGTTGTAATCCTCATAAGTTTGTGGCTCGCGTGTAAGAGAAGCAAAAGGCGCAATGCCTGTACCTGTGGCAAAAAACCATATTCTTTTCCCCGGTAACAAGGCGTCATGCACCAATGTGCCTACGGGTTTGGGTCGCAGGATAATTTCATCACCGACTTCAATATGTTGTAATTTGCTTGTAAGCGGGCCATCCTGCACCTTGATGGAATAAAACTCTAATTCTTCATCCCAACTGGGCGAGGCGATAGAGTAGGCGCGCAATAATGGCTTACCATCATCTTTCGCCAACCCTATCATCACGAATTCCCCTGAACGAAAGCGCAAGGAGTGCGGGCGCGTCACACGAAAGGAAAACAATCGATCCGTCCAGTGTTTTACCTTTGTCACGACTTGGGCGTCTGGCAAAGCGGCGGGCTTAAAATCTTTTTCGTGCTGCATCTTATCTTTTTGTCGCTTCTTGGTTATGATTTAAAAATAGTTTTAACGCGGTTTTGCTGTAAAATCCAGCATTTCCGTATTTGTTATGAAAGTATTTATGGCGTAAACATATTATCACACCGAACCATAATATTCACAATCATGGAAAGATAATGTCGAAATGGTTTGTCGGAAAAAAATTGTGAAAACTTGTATGAATTCTTAGATCATTCCACGTAATACGAAGATCTAATAAAACATTTCTGATCTCAG
>CAJXHI010000014.1 GCA_913051655.1 uncultured Alphaproteobacteria bacterium | reverse complement strand
TCAATTTCGCAAGCGCTTGAACGCGTTGCAAAAAATACGGCCAACTGTATTGATAAAGAAAACATTTTAAAAATGTACGATTTCAAATACAACTACTTGATCTCACTTTTGATTTTTCATCAATACGCGCTGGCGATATTTTGAACATCCATAAAAAACACCGCAAATAGTGTTCAATTCCCGAACAGATTTATCTTTTACAATAAGCTCTTGTCGATCAAAAACTAAATACCCACTAGCGCCCTCAAAAACCAAGCTTGGATAGAGTACCTGAACATCCTGTGCTAGAAAACCAAAGTTCGGGTAATCATCCAAGCCTAAGGCCTTTGCCATGCTCGTCCAACGCCACCTCCGCACAGTCAAACCGTTAGGCAAAACTATCCGATCCATAACATAATCAACCAATCTGTTATCGGTCGCATAATTTTCCATAAACTCGTTGCTTTTCGTAGATTGTTGCAGAGTTGCCTCTGGATTCTCCTGCATTAATAATGACGATTGCGCTAAGCTCATTTGTGCAGAAAATGTCAACGCTGATATCGCAAAATGTTGCAAAGTATAACGTCGCATAAATCCATAAATAGAATCCCAGCATATTACGGCTCTTAGATAGTAGAAAACTTTATAAATTGAGGTAAGTACGACTTTAAAGGTAGACGGTTCCGCTTTTGCTTTGCTTGAAGCGCGCCAAAAGTTTAATCGGAATATTTTATTTCTAAGCACTAAATCGAACATACAAAACTACAGAGCTCAGAATGGTCAGCCCACCAATGACTTCTGTGACACTCATAGCCTCGCCCAAGAAAATCCAAGGCCAGATTGGACCGAGCACACTTTCTATAAGCACCAGAAGACTTACCTCCGCAGCCGGCACGTAGCTAGCGCCCCAAGTAACAAAAGCGATTCCGATTCCAATGCCGAAAGCCCCCATGATCAAAATGATTATCAAGTCACGTGAAATTAAAACGAAGCCTGCTCCCGTGACTATGGTTGCTAGAGCACCAATCAAAATACAAAATGTTCCTCCTAGAAAAGTACCCCCCAAGACGTCTTGTTTGCCACTTTTACGCGCTGAGACCAGCATCAAAGCAAAGAAGGTCGCTGAGAGGAGCGCCATTATATTACCAAAGCTTTGTTTAAGTTGATAGCCTTCCTGCACCATTAGGTAAATGCCGAAAGCGGCAAAAATCATAGCAACCCAAGTGATGCGCTTTGGTTTTTCATCTATCCATACCAAGCCGATCACAGCGGCCAGAAAGGGCGTTGCGGATAATATGAACAAAGTCGAGGCAACGCTGGTAAAGAGCATTGCAAAGACATAGCAAGTGAAGGCAAGTGCCAAGGCCAGACCCATTTTAAAATCATCATAATCAAGGCATTTAAGAAATGTCGCTGGCATTATGCGCCGTCTTAAACAGCTAATTACCGCAACTATTACGCACAAGCTGAGCGAGCGATAAAATAAAATTTGAAAACCATCCGCCTGCGTAAGCAAGCGCATGTATAGCCCAACGAAGCTCATGAACGTGCCACCCAATAAAATAATTGATATGGCGGATTTCTTGCTCATAATAGCCTCCTAACTCAACACCCTATTAAATCTTATAGATATCCTAAAATCTCAGCAAAAGCTGCGGTTAGTTTTTCGTTAACATAATCCGCCCCCGCTACGCTCAGGCGGAACCAAGTCTGCAGTTTGAACCATGAAAGGGTCAATTGTATCAAGATTTTCAGGCGTCGAAGGGTTGGAAAATTCTTCTGCTCTTATGTAAAATCCAAGTCGGTCCATTGGAAGAATACTTAAAAAATCAAACACAGCATTTAATCCAGTTGGGAGTGCAATCACAGCTTTTTTTATCTTTATCAGGCAGTTCATCAATTCACTTACGGCGATAAAAGCCAACATCTGAATAAGCCATAGAAATTCCTTCTTGAACTCCTCGGTTACATGGGCAAAAGCGCTGCGTCGAGCAAACCCCAAATGAAAACACAAATTGTCGAATATTCCGAAATTACGGACCCCGCAAGAATGCCCAAGCCTTTTCAAAAAGTTTAGACAGGACTAACCCCTCGCAATCGTTCAGAACGGCGGCGCAATAGTTCGACTACTGTTAATAATATGATCGAAATAATCACAAGAATCGTAGCTGCAGCCAAAATCGTAGGCGAGATTTCTTGCCGGATACCAGCCCACATTTGCCGAGGCAAGGTAAGTTGGTCAGATCCGGCGAGGAAAATCACAACAACCACTTCATCAAATGATGTAATGAAAGCAAAAAGCGCCCCGGAAATCACACCTGGTAAAATCAACGGCATTTGAATTTTAAAAAAAGTCCGCGCCGGACCCGCGCCAAGATTTGCAGCCGCTTTTCGTAGGGTATCATCAAATCCAACTAAAGTAGCGGTCACTGTTATCACAACAAATGGAATCCCGAGAATCGCATGAGCAATTACTAAACCAAAGTGGGAGGCCACCAAATCAAAACGTGTTCCAAAGATTGTTACCGAAAAGAGAGCAAAGCCGGCTGCTGTTATAATCAAGGGTACAATCATAGGAGAAATCAATAATGCCATAAATAATTTACGGCCAGGCATATTTGAACGGCTGAGGCCAAGAGCGGCCAATGTACCTAACGAGGTGGAAAGAAGCGTTGCAAAGATCCCAATAATGATAGAGTTTTTAAAGCCCGTCATCCATTTGTCACTACAAACTGTAGTTTTTATCTCATCGCACATACCGAAGAGATTTTGATACCAACGTATCGAGAAACCCTCCGGCTTTAGAGCGATCATTTCTGCCGTAAAGTTTAAAAATGGGCTAGAAGTAAAAGATAAAGGAATCACTATTATAAGTGGCGCAACTAAGAAAAATAAAACAAGGCCACAAATCACCAAGTAAGTGTAATGCCATATTCTCTGGCCAGTAGTTGCGTAAACAGGTAGCCCCATAAACCTTACCCCAACCTCATATTATCAATTCCAACTATTTTATCGTAGACCCAATATAAGACAAGAATTGCAACTAACAACATTACACCCATAGCCGAAGCTAGTCCCCAATTTAAAGACTTTCGCAAGTGGTATGCTATTTGATTACCAATCATTTGGCCGTCTTTACCGCCAACTAATTCTGGCGTGATAAAATATCCAACGGCTACAATAAATACCAAAATTACACCTGCGCCTACGCCTGGCACCGTTTGCGGCATGTAAACACGAAGGAAAGCCCAGGAAGGAGTCGCCCCTAAATTTTGCGCTGCTTTCATGTAAGTAGGAGGAATGCCTCGCATCACAGAGTAAAGTGGGAGAATCATAAAGGGCAGCAGAACCTGCGTCATCACAATCAGTGTACCATTAAAATTATACATCAACGGTAGGCGGTTCTCTTCAGCGATAATACCTAAACCAACAAGTGAATCATTCAAAACACCTTGTTGCTGAAGCATAATCATCCAAGCTACAATTCTTACTAGCAAAGACGTCCAAAATGGCATCAAAACACATATCATTAAGAGATTAGAAACACGAAGGGGCAAAGTTGCTAATAAATAAGCAACTGGGTACGCCAGTATCAGGCAGGCTACTGTAACTATAGCGGACACTAGCAACGTCCTCTTCCAGAACATAACATACACCCGCCGATTTTCTGGCTGCATGATCACGTTTTTTTTACTATCGTATGTCCGATCTACTGCATTCCAATAGTAGCCTGCTGTTCGCCGATCCTTCATAATCCCCAGTGATTTCCAAAATTCAATGTCACCCCATCGCTTATCGGCCTTAATCATCTGCGGCAGGAGCGCTTTTTGAGGGTCAAATTTTTTGAATTTTCGGTTCGACTTTTTAATCAAGCTTTTCCAGCCAGATTTCGCGTAATTCATACGAGTTGAAACTTTTCCGATTTCCAGTTTCTCTGCTGTAGTTAAATCTAAAAACATAGCTTCAAAATGTACTTCACCAGGAAGATCTTCTCCATCCCACTTCTCGTAAATCGCCATCGTGCGAGGTAGCACATCGTTCACAAAGCTATCATCAATACTTTTTTGAAAAAGCGTGTAAATTGGCCATATAAACAGCATAATCACAAACAAAGCAGGCACTGCTAGCAAAGCAAGACCTCTCAGTTTTTCTCGCCTAAGAGATATTCTTAAGCTTCTTTTTAACGGGATGCCATCCGCCGTCATCATCTGACGTTTTTTAACGTTTACTGAGGCATCACTCATAAAACAAAAACCTTAATCAATTTTTACCAAAGAAGGGGCGCACAGTAGCGCGCCCCACAAAAGTGATGTTAGTATTATTGGCCCATCCAAGCCTGGTAACGCTCTTGCAACTCATCACCATTGTCCGCCCACCAGTCCGGGTCGGCAACGATTGAATCGCCCATGACTTCTTCTCGGTTAGGCATATGCTCGAGGATGTTTACACCTGTGTTGAACCATGGCTCACCTGCAGAAATAATATCCAATGCCGAAGTACGCATAGGACCATAGTTAATCCAACGCGCTTGCTCCGCTTGTGCTGTCGGCGATGATGCAAACGCCACAAAATCCAAAGCTGCATCCATATTGGGTGAACCGCTTACAATGCCCAGCCATTCTTCTTCAAGAACTTGTCCGTGCCAAATTGAAACAAAGTTTGTTCCGTCGTTAAGATTTGCACCGCCGACGCGACCGTTATAGGCTAACGACATCGAAACTTCACCGGACGAAACTAATTCCAACGGTTTTGCGCCAGCTGACCAAAACACGACATGGTCTTTAATCGTATCCAGTTTTGCAAATGCGCGATCTGCACCAGCTTCTGTTTCCAGTGTACTATAAATGTCTTCTTTTGCTACACCGTCGGCAAACAATGCCATTTCCAATATCGCATTGGCCCAAGTATGAACGCCGCGTTTACCCGGATATTTTGCAACATCGAAGAAATCCATCATTGTATCAGGCTGCTGACCTGAGAACGTCCCATCGTTGTAAAATGCTTGATATGACCACCAAATCTGCGGTACGGCGCATTTGTTTGGCCGCGGAACCATAAGGTCCTCATCCATAGACTTTCCATCTGCTGTTGGCACAAGAATATCATCTGGAATTTCTATAAATAAACCTTCATCACATCCTGTACGGATCTGATCTGGGAGCACATCTACAATATCCCAGGTAACGTTGCCGCTTTCGACTTGAGTTCTTACTTCACCGAGACCACCATTATAGTTTTCCCAGTGGATCGATTTTCCGGTATTAGCTTCCCATGGCTCACCATAAGCTTTTTGCTGTGACGCAGTGTAACCACCGCCCCAAGATGTAACCGTTAAATCGGACGCCATAGCCCCAGATGCGGTTACAGCGAGAACGGCCAAAGCCGTTTTGTAAGTTTTTAACATTTTATATATTCTCTCCTTTTTCCCCCGGCGTGCCGAGACCCTCTTAGCAAGCAGCTAAGCTAACTCGCTTGTTTTTATCATGCGTCCAGCGCACGACAATCACTGACATCCCAACTGACTGAAGTTTTTTCTCCGACATCCATACTGATACTCGTCGCTGAGTTGGGAATTTTCACAACAAATTCGTCATTACCCATGACATCCATTCTGCACCGAATATGATCACCGAGATAAATCAACTCTTTTACGACAGCATCAATAGAATTTACACCCACTTTCTCACCTATACGAACACGTTCTGGTCGGACTGAAAGAGTAGTTTTTGATCCCACATCACCGCAATTGACCGCCAAAGCCTCACCTTTACCGCCGTTATTGTATTCAACCAGTACTTTATCTCCGTGTATCTCAGAAACCACAGCATCTATTCGATTATTCTCTCCAATAAATTGGGCAACAAATGCGTTCTCAGGCCGCTCATACAAATCATTTGGAGAAGCCAATTGTTGAATAACTCCATCGTCAAAAACAGCAATTCGATCAGACATGGTAAGCGCCTCAGATTGATCGTGAGTCACATAAACAACTGTAACACCAAGACGCTCGTGCAGATGTTTAATCTCAAATTGCATATGTTCCCGCAACTGCTTATCCAAAGCACCGAGTGGCTCGTCCATAAGCACTAAGTCAGGTTCGAAAACTAACGAGCGTGCGAGCGCGATCCTCTGTTGCTGTCCGCCTGATAGTTGCGCTGGGCGGCGATGACCAAACTCACTCATTTGAACCATGTCCAGAGCTTTCTTGACGTTTGCCTCTCTCTCCGCTTTGCCTTGGCCGCGCACTTCGAGGGGAAAAGACAGATTCTCATTAACCGTCATGTGTGGAAAAAGCGCATAATTTTGAAATACCATACCAATACCTCTTTTGTGAGGTGGTATGTTGTTTATAGGACGACTATCCAAAAGAATTTCACCGTGTGTCGCTGTTTCAAACCCAGCAAGCATCATTAAGCAAGTCGTTTTGCCCGAACCAGACGGGCCAAGCATAGTTAGAAATTCACCCTTGCCAACACTTAAGTTCAAATCTTTGACAACAAGGCTCTCGCCATCGTAGCTTTTTTGAACCTTAGAAAATTCTACAAAACCCATTTCGTGAAATTCAGACAATTTTGTAAACCCTTTTTTTTATTCAAACACACAGAGGTTGATAAGACAAGGGGACAACCAGTTGCGCTCAAAAACGACATCTTTGGCGACATCTAACCTACACCGATAACAGACGTTAGAACATCTATCGACAAAGGTCATTCAGTAAACCAGAGATAACGTTTATTATCTTTAGCCAAATAGCGCAATAATTCAGCGGTTATGAAAAATAAACCCAACGAAATTTAATAAGATCTGCGCCGCGAGGATTTGTGTGCTTTCGCTTGGATCGTAGGCAGGCGCCACCTCTACAAGGTCGATACCGACAACGTTACCTCTTTTCGACAAGCCCTGCAGAATTTCCAACACTTCATAATAGAGGAATCCGCCATGGCTTGGAGTGCCGGTACCCGCCGCGATGGAGGGACAAAAGGCATCAATGTCAATCGTCACATAATACCTCTTGCTCCTAGGGATGCGTTCAAGCACCGCCTCAACACCGAGCCGCCTGACCTGTCGCACAGAGAGGATGTCCGATCCTCTGTCTCGAGCATCATCATATCCTTCTTTCGCAGTAGAAGACACATTGCGAATACCAAGCTGCGTCATTCCCGACACATAGGGCTTTTCAATAGCGCGGCGCATCGGATTTCCGTGTCCCTGCGTAACCCCATATCTTTCGTCCACAAAATCCAAATGGGCGTCTATTTGAACCACATGGATGGGACCATTTTTATCGCAATCGTCTTTGAAGGCATTGATGCAAGGAATATTCACAGAATGGTCCCCACCCAACACAACCGGAAGAGCAGAAGCAGTTAAGATTTTTTGAACGGCAATTTCTATATTGCGATGGCTTTCCTCAGTTTTGGTATGAATGATATCTGCATCCCCTATGTCCACCATGCGCACCGATGCTTCAAGATAAGTTGCATCATCTTCATGATCATAGGCCCCGGAATGTCCGAAACTAAACAAGGTGGATGCCTCACGTATGGCACGCGGACCAAAGCGTGCCCCTGCACGCCATTGTGTCCCAAAATCAAAAGGCGCGCCCAAAATTGCAACGTTCGCCTCAATCGCATCCCAATCGTCCACGAAGGGCGATTTTCCAAATGTGGAAATTCCAACAAATGGCAAATTCAAACGCCCTGATTTGTGTCCGTGTCCCGTCATCTTAAGCTATCCATATTTTGCGCCATCCATGGGCGTCAAATGTCCTACACTTCGCTGAAAAGGTCCAGGCATTTTATGCAGGGCTTGGACCTGCTGAATACATCGATTTAATTCGCTTTAAATGGCTTCCTAATTAAGCTGTTTTTGAAAGTGACTTTTCTGTTATTGAATTACTTAGTCATAAAAAAATTTCTTGCGCGCCGTTCAGACGCAATTTATGTCACACCATCTTTTGACTTATGCCTTTGAGGACGCCTGATGGAAAAAACCGTTGTAAACAGCTGGAATGAATGGGATCCGCTGAAACATGTGATCGTAGGACGTGCAGACAATTGTCATATCCCACCTGAAGAACCCGCACTGGACGCAAAGGTCCCAGAGGACAGTGATATGCGTGGTCAGCACGGGATGCGACCTCTGCACACAATTGACCTAGCCAACGACTTACTGGACCAATTTGCCAAACAGTTGGAGGCTCGCGGTATTCGCGTTGATCGCCCTACCCCAATTGATCATTCCTTACCAGTTACAACTCCAGATTTTCATACGGACAGTCAATTCGGCTGCATGCCTCCGCGTGATGTATTGTTAACAGTTGGCTCCGAAATCCTCGAAGCAACAATGTCTTACAGGTGTCGCTGGTTTGAATATCTCAACTATCGTCCTCTTATGGAGCAGTATTTCGATGAAGACCCAAATTTTCGCCATGAAACTGCGCCAAAACCACGCTTAACGGACGCTGATTATCGCCCCGACTACCTTAGCGAAAAAATCGGTGTTGATAAGCGTCTGAAATGGACAGCAAAAAAGTTTTTTGTAACGACCGAAGTCGAACCTCTTTTTGATGCGGCGGATGTATTGCGCTTTGGTAAAGACCTTGTGGTGCAACATGGCTTTACAACCAACCTCAAGGGCATCGAATGGCTGCGTCGTCATTTTTCAGAACATCGCGTGCATCCAGTGAACTTCCCAGGTGACCCTTATCCAATTCATATTGATGCAACCTTCACACCTTTACGTCCAGGGCTCATTCTGAACAATCCACATCGCCGTTTACCGGATGACCAACGTGTTATGTTCGAAAAGAACGGATGGGAAATTGTGGATGCAGCACAGCCAGCTCATAACACGCCACCTGACCTGTGCTATTCATCGGTTTGGCTTTCGATGAATGTCTTAGTACTGGATCCTAAAACTGTTTGCGTGGAAAAATCCGAAGTCTATCAAGCCGAGCAAATGGATAAGCTAGGCATGGAAGTGGTGGAAGTCGAACTGCGCGATGCCTATGCGTTTGGTGGCGGGCTTCACTGCTGCACAGCCGATGTCTATCGCGAAAGCACTTGTGAAGATTATTTTCCGAATATGTAATCGGCGTCTGATGGTAAAATAAAAAAAGCGCGCCAACCGGCGCACTTTTCTTTTCTGGATTAAGCTCGGTTTTAACCAAACATGTCCGAGGTTATACCCGAATACCAGCCTTCGGATTCCTCATAGGTTGCCTGACGCACATCTGCGCTTTCGCCTGTGGCAGAGATAAATCCGTCAACTTTCGCAATCTTTTCGGGTGTTGCTTGATAGGTTGCGCCAACTTTAACACCATCATTGGTGCTGATGAGCGACCAGCAGGTGTTGGAAAACTTCGCTGGGAAAACCTTAGATCCTGTTAAAGCACCGCGCACCGCGTTAGCACAGACTTTCGCCTGACTGTTCGCAGAAAATCCTGACTTCGGCATATCGCCTTGCTGCGACGCATCACCAAGGACGTAGACATTTGCATCCGCTTTCGTGCTCATGTCAGCTGCATTTACAGGCGCCCATTTGCCATCTGTCACACCTGCCAATTCAGCAATACGCCCGGCTTTCATCGCAGGAATCACATTACAAACATGAACCTTATTTTCTTCGCCATCAATTGTAACGGACATTGCTGATGGATCGACTGAAACATCCGCCCCACCGAAATCAGCGCCGACCCAATCAATCATACCATCGTAATGGTTTGCCCAACCCTCTTGGAACAGAGCCATTTTTGAAAATTTTGGCTTTGGATCCGCAACGATGATTTTTGCCGTCGGATTGTTGTTTTTCAAATAATGCGCCACCATTGATACCCGCTCATAAGGCCCGGGAGGGCAGCGATAGGGGTTAGGCGGTGCAACCATCGCAAAAACCCCACCCGCAGGCATAGCTGCAAGCTGCGCTTTCAGCAATTCCGTTTGCGATCCTGCTTTGTAGGCATGCGGCATAGAGTTTTGAGCAGACAAATCCCATCCATTTACAGCGCCATCGACAAAATCGATACCTGGAGACAAGATAAGTTTATCATAACTAAGATTTGCGCCACCAGCTAAAGACACAGTTTTAGTATCACGATCCACGCCTACGGCCCAATCGTGCACCACATTTACGCCATTAGCTGCGAGGTTTCCATAAGAATGACCTATATCAACGAAGTCTTTGAAGCCACCGAGATAGAGATTTGAAAAGAAACAAGTATAATATGTACGCGTTGGTTCCACCAATGTTACATCGATTTCGCCCTTACTGTCTTTGGCAATGTAGCGCGCTGCGGTTGCGCCACCTGCGCCACCGCCGACCACAACCACCCGCGGTCTTCCGTGCGCTCCAGCATATACAGCGGGGGCAGACATACTCGCCGCCGCGGCCGTTCCCATAAAAGTTCTTCTATTTAGTTTCATAACACGTCTCCTCCTATCATTGTTATTCAAGCTTTTCAAAATACGCCGCAAGTGCAGCAATTTCTTCATCCGAGAGACGCCCCGCCATCATTTGCATGACAGGATGTTCCCTTTCTTTTTGTTTATAGCTTTGCATAGCCCAAACAAAACTTTCACTTTCCCAGCCAGTAATTGAAGGGATGCCGTCGTAGCTACCGTCTATCTGGTGGCAGCCCGTACAATCCCCTGCTAAATATTCACCGTATTCAGCGTCTCCGACAATAGCAAGAATTTCTTCAGAAACCTCAAATTCTCCTTCATCCACTTCGGATGTCTCCGTTCCAGCAATAGCCGCATGTGCAAAGACAACTGAAATTATAAACACACGTTTATTCAACTCAGGTATCCTCATTTCTCAAACGTTTTCAAATATTCGATGACAGCTGCGATGTCTTTTTCTCTTTTCAGACCTGCAAAGGACATTTTAGAACCTTTCAAATAGGCCTTTGGCTTTTTAAGAAAGCCTGCCAACTCTTTTTCACTCCAAATCAAACCTCCGTCAGCCGCTTTCTCCAAAGCCCTAGAATATTTGAACTTTTCTACGGTTGCCGCAGAAGCCCCAACGATACCGTTCAAATGCGGACCCGTTCTATTCTTGGCCTTTTCGCCTACTTGGTGACAAGATTTACACTTTTTAAAAACCTTCTTTCCAGCAGCGGCTAAATCTACATCTAAAGAGGCTAGCATGACAGCCTCTTCTTCTTCATCTTTTATCTCTAGAGTTGCACTTGGCACCGTGGTTACAATATTTTGCGATTGCGATACTTCTGACGTTTTCTCTCTAGGGGTTACATCGATAACCCGCGCACGCATGGTAATCTCAACCTCATCCTTACACTCTGACATGCAAGGCTCGGCACCCGACCAGGCAGCGTATTCTGTTTCCTCGCGGTTATCCAAAATAAATCCATCCGCATTCGGCAAATTTACCTCAAAAACGGTTTCATTGGACAAAACGAAATCATCCTCAATCAAGTCGTTAGAATACAGGATGTATGCGACGATCGCATAAACTTCGTCATTTGTGAGCGAACCAGCGTTTCCATAAGGCATAGAGCGCTTCACATAATCAATCACCGTACTCATGTATGGCCAGTAAGAGCCGACTGTTTTCACCGGATCATCGTCCGCCAACGTATCGATGCCACCTGCAAGTTCAGGCCAACGGCCCATTCCTTCGGCAAAATCACCATGGCAAAATGCGCATTGATCGGCAAATATCTCTTCACCATCAATAGCATCACCTGCACCAATAGGAAGGCCTTTACCGTTAGGACTTACGTCCCAATCCCAAGCAGCGATTTCCTCAGGCAAAGCTGCACGCCCCAACCCAAGCTTTTCCGCCCAAACAGATGTTGCACCAATTACCACAAAAGAAGAGATAAAAAATGGTTTAAGAAACTTCAACATTTTCAACCTCTCCCTCTGAGCCAACATGCCATGTCTGTATTCCATTGTTGTGATAGATTGAGTTTAATCCTCGAACTTCTCTAAGTTGGGACTTTGTGGGTTGCACATATCCTGTGTCATCCATAGCACGTGATTGAAGTAGCATCTCTTCACCGTTCCAAGTCGTGTCAAGGTAAAACCGTGTTAGAGCCATTGGCGTACCGGGTTTTGCAAGCCGCGCCGTTTCCCAATTTTTCCCGCCATCTATTGATACATCCACCCGCGTGATTGAGCCACGCCCGGACCATGCCAGCCCCGTGATTACCATAGGACCGATGCCGTGCCGGATCGGCGCCTGTGGGCTGGGTGATGTGACCACAGACTTTGCATCCATCGCCCAAGTCCATTTTCGGCTTATCCCATTTTCCAGCGTGTCGGTGTATTTACTAGTCTCCTCACGAGACTCCACGGCATGATCCATGACTTCGATACGGCGGATCCATTTAACCCACATATTTCCTTCCCAGCCGGGCACAACAAGACGCGCAGGATAGCCATGCTCTTTGCGCAAAGCCTCGCCGTTTGCTTTGAAGGCTACCATGACATCATCCAGTGCCTTTTCAATCGGAATGGAGCGCCCATTAGAAGACGCATCCGCCCCTTCGACAAAAATCCATTTATCTTTGAGATCGCCCGCTTCGGACAGGCCTGCTTCGTTGAGAAGACTGCGCAGAGCGACACCCGAATATTCCATATTATGGATCATACCATGAGTGAATTGCGCACCGTTTAGCTGCGCCCCAGCCCACTCCATACCCGTGTTGGCGGCACATTCACAGAAATATACATGATTTTCGCGCGGAAACCTTTCCAGATCCGCGTATGTGAACACCATTGGCGTATCGACCAGACCATTAATCATCAATCGGTAATTTTCTTTCTTGAGATCAATCGCACCAGAGTGATGACGTTCAAAGGCGCATCCCTGAGGTGTTATTGTCCCATCCAATGCATGAATGGGTGTAAAATTTACCGAACTTATCGTATCCGCGGTAAGCCATGGCACATTTCGCCGGATGACGTCAGCTTCGTATTCAATTGGAAGCCCATAAGGAATCGTATCCACACCGTCGGCTAATTCTTGGGCCCAAGGCTGTATCTCGGTAATAAGTTTGTCTGGTTCTGTCCCTGCGGTCGCTTGTCCTGCAACCAAAGCCCCAGCACTAGTTACCGCCGCCCCGCTCAAAAATGCGCGACGAGACTGCGATATTTCGTGTTTTGTATCTGACATGGCAAAACAGTACCTTCTTTAAATGCGCAGATTAAGCGCTCCTGATTTGAACGCTGGTATTTTCAGGGAGAGAAATAACACCTAGCTTGCGGATATGATTTTCGACGACCTCCCAAATGGGTGGTCCTTCTGTTCCTTCGTTTACGCTGGCCCAACCAGCCACGATATAGGTTTTTGTTGGGTCAATTTTTTCGTTAGTTTTTAACATAGTCATATTCGTGATTCGATCACCCTGCGACTTACCAACATCGATATGATACCCAAGCCCACCGACACGCACCATATCACCACCCTGCTGGTAGTAGGGATCTGGATTAAAGAGATTATCAGCCACATCTTCGAGAATAAAATGCAGGAATTCTCCTGTCATTTCAGTACGATAGGCCTCAGGATATGTCATTGATGTAACATTCCATACATCTTCGCGCGTAATTTTTTGTCCTGGCAAAATAGAAGGCCCCCAGCGCACACCAGGCGACAAAGCAATATCAGCATCTCGTTCACTAATAAGCGCGTCACAAATAAGATCATCCCAAGTGCCATTAAAATTACCGCGCCGATAAAGCGTCTGCGTATCCGCCGTTTCACCAATAACTTCGGACATTTCGTTAATATAGGGCGCGCGCTCTGCCTCAATCAGAGTGCTCATGTCCGCATCTGGTGTGATTACATCTGCGAAGATTGGGATGAGTTTATGGCGCAAACCCAAGACTTGACCATTTTGCACATCAAGATCAACGCGGGAGACAAATTTTCCGTTTGATCCAGAAGCTATGATTGCTGTTTTATTTACAATATAAGGTTGAGGCAGCGCATCATGGGTGTGGCCAGACAAAATCACATCAAGTCCAGTAACACGGGAGGCCATCTGTTTATCAACGTCAAAACCATTGTGACTTAGACAGACCACAAGCTCTGCTCCCTTAGACCGCACCTCATCCACCATTTCCTGCATACGTTTCTCACGGATACCGAAGCTGAATTCCGGAAACATCCAACCCGGATTGGCGATCGGCATGTAAGGAAAGGCCTGCCCAATGACGGCTATTTTGACACCGCCCCGTTCAAAGAGTTTGTAGGGTGAAAATTGTTCAGCCGGTTCGTTCCACTCTGCATCAAAGATATTTTGACCGAGTGCAGCAAATGGCAAATCGTCTATGATCTCATTCATCCTTTCAGAGCCCAGCGTAAATTCCCAGTGAAAGGTCATCGCGTCTGGCTGAAGAGCATTCATTGCATTGACCATATCCTGTCCCTGCGTGTGATAGCAGGTATAACTTCCATGCCAGGTGTCACCGCCATCAAGCAAAAGCGCATCTGGTCGGTCTGCACGCATCGCTTTGACCACCGTCGCGACACGATCAATCCCACCAATCCGTCCGTATCCTTTGGCGAGTGATGCAAAATCTTCATAGCTGAGCGCGTAAGATGGCCAACTGTTTTTCTCGATGCCGTATAATCTCCGAAAATCAGCACCTGTGATATGGGGTACCTGACCTTTGTTCTCTCCAACCCCAATGTTAATTTCAGGCTCACGAAAATAAATTGGTTTGAGCTGTGCGTGGATATCTGTGACATGTATGAGCGACACATTGCCAAACGTTTCAAATTCCAGAAGCGTATTTTGGCTAATTGCCTGCTGGGCAGCAAGACGACCCCAGTTTCCAAAGCTTGATGCACCGTAGAGTGCTGTTGTGGCCATTGCAATTTGTAAAAAGTCGCGACGCGGTATCATATTTCACTCACATGCACATTATTGAATATATTTTGCAAAATTTAAACTGAATTTCCCTGGCTTAAATTCGGTTGTTCAGTTACGAACGGATGGAGTTTCCACAGACAACCCATTTCCACGTGAGGCAAGATATAGCTCTAGAGCTCTGAACTCGTCGCCGCCCTCTTTATATGGTGTTGCTCGGATATTCTTCATGCAGCCCTTAAATCGTCCGTGAACAGAATTGAGCTTTGCATTTTTCAGGCGATAAGTCGGAAAACCGTTAATCTGACCCTGAGACAGGTGATCTGCCCGTATCATATTTCCATAGTTGTCTTCATGACAGTTAGCGCACGACATATCTAACTGCCCAACACGGGCGTAGTACAACTCTTTACCCGTCTTCCAAAGCTCTGCAGCTTCACCATCGATTTTAACCTGAATTTCCATTCCACGTGACTGCAATCCAATCAAGGCAGTCATAGCTGTCATTTCAGTACCCGACCATTTCCATGGGTCGGCCCCCATTCTCTTTACACGACATCCATTTACGAGATCCTCCATACTCAACAACTTACCATCAACTACCTTCGGCATACTTGCTCGCAAACCTGAAAAATCAGCAAGATTTGTATGGCAGCCTGCGCAAGACTTTACCTCGGATCCATCTACTTTGCTGAAAAGATCGATACCCTCGTCAACAAATACAAATGCAGGATTATCGAAGTCATCCATCTGAAGGGATTGTGTCTCATCTGTTCTAAACACCCATCCGGAATAAACCATATCTAAGTTTTCAGCATGCGCTGGAGCTTGCGCACTAATTTTGATCTCTTGCCCCTCAACTGTAAGAGAGGAGTCTTCTCCAGCCCAAGCTAATGTGCCGGCTAAGGCAGTTATATATAGTGTCATTAGTATTTTTATAATCATAACACCCTCCCCGGTGTAACAAGCTCAGCCTACTGCAATCTTTTTTGTCTTTTCGTAAACAGACCCATCATCATCATACCAAAAGAATCTATATTCACCTGCTTCTAGCACAACGGCTTCAAATTGAATAAATGGGTTCGTTGAGATAGCAGGCTCCAAAGAAACATCAATTACGTTCTGCCCGTTGAAATCACAAACGAACCGGTTGATTATCGACCGAGGAATCGTTTTACCATCCTTGTCTTTGCGCTGCCCTGACTCCATCTTATGCTTAATCAACGTTTTGATAACAATTGACTCACCAACAGCCGCTGACTTGGGTACTTTCACGCGAGGTTTTACATTTTTTGCCATCTTAATTATCCTTAGTTAGCCGCCACAGCCGCCGATTGTAACTTTCACAGTTGCCTGAGCTGATCTGAAAGTACCGTCGTCCATCTTCGCGATAGCCATAACTTCTTGAGTTTTAATCAGCCTAATTCGAGTGTTGCCAGAACGGGATCCAGATAAAGGTCCAAAATTAAAAGTTGCAACAGCTGGGACCGGATTACCGCCTGCAAGCAACATTATACTCGCAGCACCAGGAGCTGATACGTCGATAGGTACGGTGTTACCATTCTCCGCTATTTCTGGTGTATCCAGAACTATACCACCTGGAATAATCTCAGCACCGCCAGTAAATTTTGATATTGTTTCATCTAAAAGTGATGCTTGGGCAGGAAGTGCAGAAAACGCGACGATCCCCACTCCACAACTCGCACCAACTACAAAATCTCGTCTCGATAACGTCATGCGAAAATTTCCTCTACTCTTCATTCAGTGTTAAAAGGTACGACAACACATCTTCCACTTGCTGCGCGCTCATTATGGTTTTACCTTCAAACTTCTTAAGATTTCTGTCATAACCTGCGCTCTTGTAAAAAGCTGGCATGATTGTTCCCTCAAACATCTCCTTAGAATTGACGAGAATACCGCGCAGCTCAACCTCATTCCACCGTCCAGCGACACCGTCTAATCCCGGCCCAACCTCACCATGGAAACTTTGCTCACTCATTTCTAGGTTTGCGTGACACGCAAGGCAGTTTCCCAATTTACGGTTCATAAAAATCTTACGACCATTTGCGGCATCACCTGGCACACCGGTCAAACTTGCCAATACAGCACCGTCCTGAAAAACCACATCGCGCGGAGCTGTGTCCGCCGCAAAAATCACCGAAGTGTTAAAAATGACCGCAAGCGCGCCACAGCCGAGATATTTGAAAATTCTCATATCTCCCCTTTCTTTCTCGTTTTTTAATTTTTTTTATCTTTTTATTTTTTTATCTTTTATTTTTTTAAACCCTACCAAGATGTGAATATTTATCAAGAACAAATTCACAAAACTGAATTTATTAATCTGACTGTGATGCTTGGCGGGCATTGAGCTTTTCAGCATGATATTTCTGAAAACTCACACCAGGAATTTCATATATCTTGTCTTTTACCCAACTAAGTAAGTTTTTTGTTGTTTCCTTTCCGAAGGCACCGGGCATTGAGGCTACCATCACTACATTTGCAGGGGCTAAATTATCTAATTGGTCTGGAAAAAACATCATCGTCGGTGTAAATAGCATACCCCATTTCGAAACCATTTCACGCTCTTCGAGGGTTTGCCCATCAAAATCTGTAACCTCCACATTCCCAAACATATTGATCTGAACAACAAAAAAATGATCAATTAAATATTGAAATACTGAGGGGTCTGAAAACACATTTTCGTGCATTTTTTTACAATAAATACAATTTTGCTGTTCAATGATTACGGCTAGCCTTTTTCCTTCAGCATTTGCCTCTTCCAAGTCCTCAGACAAATCTTTGAATGTTTCACGCATCCAAGCAGCTTTATGCAGCCCATCATCACCCAGTTCCGATGCCTGTAAGGGGGCTGAAAGCCAAAGCGACATGCATATTAAGAGTAACCGTTTCACTCCAAGCTCCTAGCCGTAAGTCCAAAAATCAGGCGCAAGACGCAACATCCATCCTGCCATTTCCCCTATAGAATTTGTTGCCATTAACACCGCAAATAAAATAAGCAATCCACCCATTGCCTTCTCAACGAAATTAAGGTGCCTACGAAATTTCACGGTCCATCTCAAAAAAGGGACAATAAAAATACTTGCTGCAATGAATGGCACTGTCATGCCAACCCCATAAGCGATCAGCAGGTAAACACCTTGCTCTAGGGTATCGCTTCCTGACGCCGTAAAGAGTATCGCTGCGAGAATGGGGCCGACACAGGGTGTCCAACCGAATGCGAAGGCCAGACCAAGCAAAAACGCCATACCATAGGACATATTATTCGTAGCCCCTAGTGTTAGAGTAAATTGTCGGTTGAGCAAGGGAATCTTGAACATTCCCAAAAAATGCAGCCCCATTATAAAGATGAGTGCAGCGGCTGCCGATCGCAAGACGTCAAACCAACTGCGAAGTAAGGCGCCAAAAACTGTTGCCGTCGCACCCATGCCGACAAAAACGATGATCATGCCAAGCGTAAAAAATATCGCGCTGATGACCGCTTTGCGCCGAACGGCTGGGGTTATACCATCGCCAGTTTGTAAATCTGACACCCCCGCACCAGCCAAATAACTAAGATAAAATGGCACAATCGGCAATATGCACGGTGAAGCAAAGGAAAGTAATCCAGCTACAAGCGCTCCCAAAAGCGTGACGTCGAACATGTCGCATCCCTTGCATAAAAAACATATTCAGCTTATGTAATATGTATGTTGAACGTCAACGGATAAAAAATGTGTTTAAGCATTTTCTTGTTTGTATACCGAGCGTCTTTCCGGCACTGGTATCAGCGGCAGAATTATTAATGGTGCGTGAAGATGACTGTCCATGGTGTACAGTTTGGGAAGAAGAAATCGGTCCAATTTACCCAAAGACGCCAGAAGGAAAATTTGCACCACTGTCACAAGTTAATCTGGGACAAAGCATCGATGACACCCGTATTCTGGACTCGGTAATCTACACACCAACATTTATACTCATCGAAAAGGGCACAGAAATTGCACGCTTAGAAGGTTACCCAGGTGAAGACTTCTTCTGGACGATTTTAAAGGAAATGTTGATAGAAAATACCGACTACGAGGATATCACAAAATGAAAAAAATACTTGCTTTTATTCTACTTTCCAGCGCACCACTTTATGGCGATGATACTTATGTGGACTTCAGAGCGCTCAAACCCTCGATAAATCTTACTATGGCTCAAGCAGCTTTGGAACGTTGTAGAGCAGCCGGATACCAAATCGGAGTAATGGTAACGGACAGATTTGGTATTCCACAGGTTTTTTTAAGAGATCAATATGCAGGCATTCATGTGTTTGAGACCACGCAGCGCAAAGCATGGACCGCAGTCACCTTTCGTACAGCAACGGGCGAGTTATCGGAACTTACAGCTGCAGGTACAGAGTTGGCAGGATTACGTAACCTCTCCAAAGCAATGATGGTCGGAGGTGGACTTCCGGTCCTTGACGGCGAAGGTAGTTTGGTGGCTGGCATAGGTGTTTCGGGTGCACCCGGTGGGGATGAGGATGAAAATTGCGCAGCAGCAGGAATTGCCGCAATTGAAGATGACATAGCGTTTTAAATTTAAGGAAATGTTTTGGTAGTTCCGGTCATTTCTAAAGATATCACCCAAAAAGAGCTAGACGACATGATGGAGTCCGCGATGACAGCGTCGCGACTTTTAAAAGCGATAAGCCATGAAGGTCGGCTTATGATCCTGTGCTATTTAGCATCAGGAGAAAAATCTGTCACAGACTTGGAAAACCTGTTATCGTCGCGTCAGGCAGCTGTGTCACAGCAGCTTGCGCGACTGCGATCCGAAGGTTTGGTTTTTGCGCGAAGAGACGGAAAGGTCATTTACTACAGACTGGCGGATAAACGGGCGACAAGAATACTTGATGTTGTTTATGACATCTTTTGTAACAAACCGACGTGATTAGCACCACTCACGCGCCAATCACGGGAGGTGCGACTTGTTTGAATTGATACCAGAACATCTTCTCGCTGCAAGCCTTGGCGCAATCGGTGGAATAATAATGGGACTTGCCGCAAGGTTGGCAAAATTTTGTACATTAGGCGCTATTGAAGATGCGGCCTATGCGAAGAACTTTATTCTTATCCGGATGTGGGGTATTGCTATAAGCGTCGCAGTTCTCGCCGTATCTTTTGGCATGTTCCAAGGATGGATCATTTTAGAAAGTAGCTTCATCAGAGCTGTTCCCTTCACACCTATTCTTACAATTCTTGGTGGGTTAGTATTCGGGGTGGGCATGGCCTTTGCTGGTAATTGTGGCTTTGGTGCCCTTTCGCGCCTTGGCGGGGGCGAATTGCACGCATTTGTGATTATTTTGGTCATGGGTATTACCACATATGCTGTATCGTCCGGCGTCTTTTCTGCTTTGAGTGCTCGGCTAACAGCAACATTGACTTTTTCAGAAAACACGCCTGGATTTTTTGATCTATTGGTCGCATACACTGGCATCAAAACAGAAATATTCGCAGCTTTATTCGCGATCGGCCTTCTTGTATTAACTCTGCAGGATAGTGCCTTTCGTCATAGCATAAAACATGTCTTTTGGGGCGTTATGGTGGGCATTTCAGTAGCAAGTGGCTGGATTGGTATGCACCTCCTGTCGCAACACGGGTTTGCAGATATGCGCATTGTATCACATAGCTTCACTGCCCCGATTGGTACAGCCATTCTCTATTGCATGACGACTTTCGGTGGGGGCTTAAATTTTGCAATAGGGTCTGTGGTTGGTGTCTGGATTGGTGCCGTTATTGGAAGTCTAGTCAAAGGACAATTCAGGCTCGATGGATGCGAAGATCCAAGAGAGCTTCAGCGCCAAATCTTTGGTGCGATACTCATGGGCGTCGGTGCGACCTTTGCATTCGGATGTTCTGTCGGACAAGGGCTGTCTGCGATGGCGGTTTTATCTGTAAATGCTCCAATTGCCATTATTTCAATTTTCGTAGGCGCGAGACTCGGCCTGAGCTATCTAATCACAGGACGCTTTATGCATCTAAAAAACTAGGTAGCGCGCTCAAATAATTTTTTTAACTTGAATGCACTGGATCATCTTTTTGCCGCTTTAAAAAATAAAATAAGGCGGCAACCACTGTTGCGCCGCCAATCAATCCAAAAAATCCCGGTGTTTCGCCGACCCCTAACCACACCCAAAATGGACCTAAAATTGTTTCCAAAAGCATCATTACACTTACGTTTGCGGCG
The DNA here is from genome assembly GCA_913051655.1 of uncultured Alphaproteobacteria bacterium. Lineage (GTDB taxonomy): Bacteria > Pseudomonadota > Alphaproteobacteria > Rhodobacterales > Rhodobacteraceae > LFER01. The sequence continues at coordinate 54,549 of CAJXHI010000014.1, read as the reverse complement.
CTTGTGAAACGAGACGCGTAGGACAGTAAATAAAAGGAGATGGGCAAGATGAAAAGGCCCGTCAATGCTATGTATAACGCGCTTTCAAAGTTGACTAAACGTGCATTTGGGAAAAGCGTCAAAGCGCTCAAACCAGCCATCGCGGCCCCAAATCCCAAAGCCAATTCAAAGGGCAACGTGTTGTCTTTGCGAATGACAACAAAGTTTACCGCTAAGCTTATGGCAACAAAAAGCCCAAAAAGTGCGCCCAAGATTGTCGAGAGGTTTAAAAAAGCAGTCGTATCAATATCCCCTATAACCGAAAGAACTACACCCAAAAAGACGACTCCGATAATCGCCCACGTTCCCGCACTTGGCCGTTCTCCTAAAAAGAAAAACCCGAGTATCACGGATATTATGGGGACAGTCGCCACGGCAACAAGCACAATGGCAACCGGCGCAAGGGCAATCGCAAAGGCAAAAAACGTCGTATTTGAAATCTGGCACAGCACTAAGATCCAAAAATTGGACCGTTTAAGCGCGCCCTGCTTTATCGCTTTCGCACTGCCTCCGACTATAAACCCGATCAAAAGATAAATTATTCCTGAAAGGCTTGCTCGCCACGCCAACATCTCTCCACCGTTTAGCTCAGACCAACGCATTAAAAGACTATCAGGCGTCAATAAAAGCGCACCGGCAAAGGCCAATAGGATTCCACGATTAAGGGTCATCTGTTTTCCTTTGAAAATCCACTCATGCGCTTTATTCTGCACGTCGTATGATCGACATCGCACGAGATCTGAGCCCGATATTTTCTTGCGCCTCAGGGGCAAGATAAAAGCCTTTCATCTTTTCCAATATGGTCGATGGAATTGTCACACCTTTGGGAATCGGTTTTTGTTGGACATGCATTTCGATCAGTTCGCTGACGGCAACCTCTCTCCCATCGGAAACCATACGGCAGTGAAGATGAAACAACTTTTTTGTGACTGCGAGAAGGTCAATATGAACTTCTAAGGGATCGCCCGCTTTAACCTCTTTCACAAAATATTTATGCTCTTCCACGAGATAAATTGTGCAACCTGTTGCTTGCCGATAGGCTGCATCAAATCCAACTGCATCCTGAAAGGCGTCCACGGCGTAACTGAAAACCAGTCCGTAATATGCATCCTGCATATGTCCATTATAATCAATCCAGTCTGATTTGACTTTGCCACGATAGTGAAACGACATGAGACCACCTTGTGCAATGAATATGATGAATTCTTAAATTAAGCTTGTCTTGTGAGCGTGTTAACGACTCCTAAATGATAAGCGTGTTACGCCCATTCCCCTTTGCGAAAGACCGATATTGTGCTGCCATCCTCGGCTATGCCGTCAATGTCGATCTCTTCAGAACCGATCATCCAGTCCACATGAACCATACTCACGTTACCACCACGTTCTACAATATCTTCCGCCGACAGGTTTTCGCTGTTTCTAAAGCACTTTGAATAACATTGACCTAAGGCAATATGGCAGGCTGCGTTTTCGTCAAAAAGCGTGTTATAAAACAGTAATCCACTTTGAGAGATCGGAGAACTATTTGGAACTAGAGCAACCTCTCCAAGCCTTCGCGCACCGTCATCTGTATCTAAGAGTTTTAGAAAAACATCTTCGCCACGTGATGCGGTGGCCTCTGTAATACTGCCGGCTTTAAATGTCACACAAATGTCTTCTATCAAAGTGCCCTGATAGGAAAGCGGTTTGGTAGAACGTGCAGTGCCTTCAACCTTTAGCGCATGTGGTGTCGTAAACACCTCTTCTGATGGGATATTCGGATTGCAGGTGATACCATTGCGCGCAACGGAGGCACCGCCCATCCACTCATGATCGCGCGCAAGTCCCACCGTTAGATCCGTGCCCCCACCATAAAAACGCAAAGCCACAAAGCTTTTTTTGTTCAACCAATCCGTACGCATCCTCAGGTTTTTGTTATGCTCCACCCATGCAGCAATCGGATCATCCAGATCCGCGCGGGATGCTTTGAAAATCGCATCAGCAAGTGCCAATTGTGCCTCCTCATCTGACAGCAAAGGAAAAACCTGTTTCGCCCATGCAAGGCCAGGCCAGGCGATTATACTCCAATTGATATCAAAGCGCGTGATGCGTTCCCGTACGGCAGAAGAGGCTTTCGACATTGCCTGATTAGCACGTCCAACATTTCCGGGATTTTGCTGAGAAAGCAACATCGGGTCCTCGCCGACGACTGCCAAACGCGCGGTATTCGCATCAAAAGCCTGCGCCATCCCATCAAATAACCACTGCGTGGCGTGGTCAAACGACTCTGGGCGTGCATGCCGATAGCGCATCAAAGTCACTTCAGGATCGGAAAAAAGCGGAGTGACAACACCTGCACCCTCTTTGTAGGCATGATAGGCCAAGCGCCGCACCAATGGAGCAGCTTCACACGGGGCTGTGATCAAAAGCTCTTGACCGGCTGTCAAAGCAACACCCGTTTTAATAGACAATTCTGCCAATTTGTCTAAAGCTGCGTTGTTTTCCCACATTTTATTCTGCATCTTATCACCTGTTTTTTGGTCAATCATTAGCTCTCGTGTTTATGCACTTTTTAGTCCTCCGCAAGCTAAAATGATCAGACATCCTTTTATTAAAAGACCTTGCACTCACATCACAGCACCAATTTGCCATGAGACAAATTCATAATCGCCAGGACCTTGCAATTCAGACTTGGTCTTCTCGCCTGAGGCAACCCTCAATATCATTTCATAGATATGGAGACCCTTTTACTGCATTGATATTCAATCGCTCATTATATCCCCACAGTTTATATCCATGTTCTTGCGCATCCGCGCAAACATTGCGTTATTCGTAGCCAATTTCATCGTGGGGGCGGGTTTCGATCCAAAGGCCAACCAGCGTCCAGCCGTAAAACAAACGATTTTTCAGCCACCTGCAATTTGCCCTATGACAGAGGCTGGGTCACATCGGGGCTACCCATAAAGGTCAATCCGAAAGCATGTGCAAGTTCAGCATATTTATCAACTCGCATCCGAGGACTTGTTCCCCCTTTTGCTGCAGCGCCCAGAGATTTTGCTAGAATGTTGCTCAATCCTCCCTGTTTATTGCTGGGGCTTGGATTTTTATCCAAGAAGCCATGATTGCGAGTTGTATAAATTCCCCCCAACTTGATCATCCCAACAAGACGCTCTCCCGTCGCTGAATCAGAGGCCCGTCTTGTCAACAAATGCTCTGCTCCATAAATTTCAGGCGTTTCCACAGGAACACCTGTGCCTCCCTGCGTTGCCAAAAAATCGCAAGCTGTATCCAATGCTGGATTTGCCGTCATCCCAGACCAAGCGTCTGATCCTCCACATTGTAGCGCAACCTTCAATTCAGAAGCACGACATGTCGTGCGTGTCACATCATTGACCAAGGACAACATCGCTTTAACCTTTTAAATGCCATTCTCAATGGTTTTTTGCAGACCTGCTACATCTTGGATATTCATAGTCTGCAACCGCAGTTTCTTTTCGATGACATATGCTTCAAGAAACCAATAGATCTGGTTCATCTTGCATCCCAAGCCGAACATCGGCACACCATTATGATTTGGGTGTCGTGCATAGCCCCACCTCACCCTTTGCAACGCTTCGCAACCTTCGTCAGTGCTGGCATTCCGCGCCCGGTGCTTTGCACTAACTCAAATACACCATTTAAATTAGCAAAAACGTCCACAATGCGTCGCACTGCCGTTGCACAACAATTTACTGAGGTGACAACAGCTATATAGTTGCGTGTACTAACACTGCTTTTTGCCCTACGAGAGCCCGAAAATGGTCACGCTTGGCGTCGCTTGCTTCAGCTACATGCCTCAGGTCTTTACCAAATTAATACAAGCCGTCGGTAGGACGAAATTCAATGTCATGCATACAGATATATGCCCCCGCCGCGATGTCATGCGCTGCGTATCCAATAATTTGCCCAAATTTTCGCATTGGTGCTTCTTGGGTGATGCGCACCGTTGCAATTTTATGCACCACAGGTATCGACTTTTGTATTAAAACACCCTCAGTTTCGTCTTCCGGTATTAGGGCTTTACTGGAGATGACTACATTTTCCTCTGTTCGCAGTCGCAAAAATTTATCCATTTTTTATCACACTGAAACGACATCCCAACCAATGGATTGACGCGGGCATCTAAAGGGAATTAATTTTCATTATCCAGATCAGTTAGTTAGCTTAAGTATCATTAAAAAACGGCAAGCGACCGCAAGCCCAAAAATAAGATAAGTCTCATAATTAATTATGGATTTGCTCAAAAAAGCAGAATTTGCAAAATAGTTTGTTCGCCTCAGGCATTATTTTTGATTAAAAATTGGTGCCCAGCAAAAATTGGTACGTAAATGTTAAAAAATGTTTGCCGTTTTTTACACGAACAGCAGAGATGCTGTATGTATTGTGTAATTCCTATGGAGGCGACCTGGCGTAAGCGCACGTTTGGCGTAAAACTAAAATGGCGTGAAAAACGCAAAAAAAGAAGCAGATTTGCGTTTCAGCTTCAACGCTTTGTAAAATTAATATAATCGTTTATAGCAGCAAGGACAGCACGGCTAGAGTCAGCTTTGTTTTTGGGCCAGTCCCCCGCCTGTATACTAGAACGAATTTCGTCTGCAATTTCAATATTCACTTGGGCGGGCAATTTGGCCATTTCAGTAATGACTTCTTTACTTACACTATTAAGATTGACGGATACCGAATGCGCAGAGCTGAACTGTCCGGCTTGACTGTTCAGCATTCCAACAGGTTGGAATTCCGAGTTAGTATCGCGCATGGCGCTCATAACGCGCGATTTCGCATCACTTGCATGCATAAATTTCCGAGCGTTGTCATAGCCTTTACTCAAGGCTTGGTACCCGTGAGAACTTATAGATTTTCCTACGATATCAGCCACATTAACCGCCCTACAGCTTGCAGATTATGCCAGATTAATTCCGACTCCTTCAACCTCGTTTACGGTCACAAATCACGATGTTTAGTCGACAGTAAAAAATTTTTTCCCTGTGAATTTTTGGACCTCATAAAACTCTAATTCTAACACGCTTCAGCATTACCTAATTTGGCTGAGGTATCAGACCAATCATCGGAATCATCTGAGTTATTGGGCGACAGCACTACGATATCACCCTGGGTTGTACAGTCTAGCCCTAATACAGTCCTGTTTGCATGCCTAAAGTAGAAGCAAACTCGGTTGATTTCCAAAATCTCACCATCCTTAAGCCCGCATTCTCGCTGTACTATAACGTCTGCCTCACTCAGTGATACGGGCTCAGTGGTGAGTTTATTCGCATATCCCATCGCTTCTTTTTGCGAAGCGCTCAATGGAGCCTAATGAAATTTACCAGACTGAAGCGCTGCCTTGAGGGCACCCGCCTTCCTTTGGTCTGCCAGCAACCGCTTCAGCCCGGCAAAGTGAGGGTCTACACAATAGTGGCGCTCGTTTAGGATATTGACTAGCCTCCAAGCGTTTTCAAAAACTAGTTCCGCAATGTATTTGAGGAATGATGCAGCACATATTTATAGATCGCCATATGACCTTCCAAGAAATAAGCCGCAGGGAGTGCAGCATCATAATATTGTCAACATTATTGTCCGGCCCTTTTACACGATCAAAAAACCTACGCAATTTTCTCATAGATTCCTCATATGAAATAATATCAATCCATGACATTCAATCATCAATCTGTTTACATATCTGACACATGTCTTAGGAATAAAAACCCATGCGTTAATCAGTTTCGCTTGTGAGCTTACATTGCCATATGGTTAGAATTGATAAAACCCTCAGCCTGCCAGGGAATGGTAGTCTGCCGCCTCAAACTCATCTAAGACGAGAAAATGAGCATCATCATCCAATGATAGATATTGCATAAGCAAAGTCGCGACGATCTGGTTCTGCGGATGAATCCAGAATTTAGTGTTAAATAATCCACCCCATGACAAAGAACCCTTGGCGCGCCATCCGTTTTTGGTGTGGGCAGTAATTTGAAATCCTAATTCAGAAAGGTCGTGACCGACGCCTTGTGGAAGATTTTTAGCGCAGATCGAGTCGGTTGAGATTCGCGACCGCAACTCCAGATCTCTAATATTTTTTGCCCACTTTAACAATCAAATCTGAACTCAATATACTGTTGACAGCATCGGTTTTAACACCATCCGAAAATACCCACATGAATTTCGCAAAATCGTATGCGCCGCTAATAAGACCGCCGTTTCTTCAACCCTTTGCAACGATTTCGATGGGGTTTTGATTTTCACTAAACCTTTATTTTTTTCAATAATGGCGAGTCACCAAACCGTTTGCGTTTTTTGGGGAAAATGAGCAGGTTGTCCTCAACATGCCGAGGGGGTCAAGTATGGTCCAGCATATACGCCTCAAGACTTTGACCGGCCTTTAGCGATATCAATTCTCCTAAGAGCGGAGTTGAGTCTACATATTTGTAACCGACCCTAGGATCATGGTGAAGCAGATACCGTCATTATTGGCGCATCTTTATACCCGCTCCTGAGCGATAAAGCTGTGGGCTATTAAATCAAAAAGCAAGACCTGCAGTATGGGTCAAAAGATGTTCAATCGTAACCTCTGTAGCGTCTGAACGCTTTTCATATTTACCTGTGGTTTCATCAAATTCTGTAAAATCTTCAAACGAGGGCAAATCTCGTATATGGTCTCGCATAGGATCATCCGGACAAATGAGACCCTGGTCTATAAGTTGCAAAACCCCCAAAGAAGTGATCGCTTCGGTCATTGGGGCGATACGGAACAAACTGGCTAGCCGCATTTTCGCCACCCCCACCACCTTTTCCCATTCAAAAGCTGCGTGATAAAGCACATTATATTATTAGTGACCAGTGCCTTAGCACTGGGAATGGCTTCTATCTGCAGAGCCATATCCAAGCTATAAGTTTTTTTCTAATTTTACCTTATAATCGTCACCGCCTTCTTACCCTGAGCGCCACAGTCTGCAATTTAACAGCGCTGACACATCCGCCCAAAATTATAGATATTGTGATGCAGAAACATGGCCGCATGGCATTTAAATTAAACAGCGATTAATATAAATATCTTTCTGAAATCAGCGACTTTACGTCATGCAGCAGTATACTTGTTTTGAGGTAATCACTTTTTGCACTAGGTTCTATCGCTGAGGCATTGAGCGGATAATATAAATGACATTTGGGTGCTTGAGAGGAGTAAATCTGCGACTGTTAAGCGTGATATTCACCGCTCTGGTACCAATGTGTTGTTTGGCCGCAACTAGTCATTTTTCATGTGGCGAACCACAAAAAAAGGAAAGCGATAATGTAAGTATCGATTGGTCAGATCAAAAGGTGAGCTTCCAAAACTATGAAAGCGTCAAAGCAAGTTTTTGGTCCAACAACATCATACAATGGACCCACCCGATCATAAGCAAAGGTTATCAGCGTGCACAAAGAAATTTATCATTCCAAATGAACCTGACAGATATGACTCTGATGTATTCGATTTTGGACTCTGAACAAGTGTTGCCAGAATCTAATGAAGACTGGGCTCTTTTCTTACCTGTCTACATGCAATGTAAGGAATTTTATTAGAGCGATATTTTATAGTGTGACCAGATCAAAGTCCCAATAGCCGCACCATCACCTGTTTTGTATATAGCGAAATAGCAATCACCTCGTAATCAAACCCATTCGCCTCACAAAACTCATTCAAAGCGCGAAATTCATCATTTTCCCAATCGCCATTGATGATGAATTCATCAAAGATCAGCACAGTATTCCCGTCTATCACAGGTTTTGAGTGGACCAATGCACAAAGCGTTGAAGCATAAAGGTCCGCATCAAAATTGATTAGCCCAGCTAGCGGTCTTCGTTTGGTAAAGAAACGTGGCAAAGATTGTTCAAATTCACCAACAATGAATTCTCCGCCTTTTATATCAGGAACTTTCCCAAAGCTTGAATAGGTGCCCTTCGGAACAGGACCCCAGTCTTCCGGTAAACCCTCGAACGTATCAAACCCATACCCCTTTTTGAAACTCTTCATGAGATACTTAAAACTGTCTCCCATCCATACGCCGTATTCGTAGAATGGGCGAGAAGAATCGCAAAGTTCTATAGCACGATCAAAAATGGACCAACGGTTATAGTGAATTTCAGGAATTTTAGGTAAAGATAAAACCCAATTAATTGACCGCAAAATGGGTTCATCAGCAAAGCCACCTGACAATAAATCATTTAGGTGGCTATCATTTCCCGAAAAAGCCTTCATTCCTGCCAACGTGAACACCGCATCCTTGAATGTGGGCGAATGCGTCAAACATTTTTCAATAATAGCTTTGGCGGTTTCTTCTTCATTGACAGTAGAATGTAAGTTCCAGTATGCTGAAGAACCTTTGGGCTCAATATCTATCGCTTTAAGAAATTTTTCCTGCGCTCCGGGAAGGTCTGCTTTTTCATTCAAAAGGTTTCCGAAGTTATTGTAAGCAGAGGCATGCAAAGGATTTAAATTTATTGCCTTAGTTAAATGCGCCTCAGATTCGTCCAAAAAACCAATAGATTTGAAAGCGATCCCGATATTGTTATAAATATTGGGCATGCAAGAAGATCGGAGATGTTCATTTCCGTCAAAAGAGCAAATATCAAGAGCAATCTTAAAATGGACAATGGCTTTTTGATTTTGCCCTAAAAACGCATAGGCTTCTCCCAAAACGTTGTTCAGGAAAAAGGACATAGAATGAATTTTTACCAGTTCATCTGCAATCTCAACCACCAGTTCAAACTTGCGCTTGGCGAATAAATTGGTGATCAAAGCCACCAAATCAGATCCAATTTCTTCATTTGATTGCTTGTTTGCTTCCCGCGCTTCATCAACAGAGGCTTTGTCAACCACTGTTTCCAACTGCGCGATGCTTTGTGCCACAGATGAACACGACAGCGACGCTGACATGTCCGACGTGTGCGTTTGAAAATAAGTGCCCATTTATCTTCTCCTCGTCCATTAATGAAACGACGCAATTTTGGATTGTTTAGAAGAAATTATGGTCCGTAATCGCGCACCTATGGGGCGGTCAAGCAAAAACAGACCTAAAGAAACACTTGAGAAATTTGTATTTTGTAAGCGATACTTCGCCCCAAGGGACTTCGCCAAAGAGAGGATTACAGCGTGACAACAGGAGATAAAATGCGGAATGCGGTCGAAACATTTGTGAGAATAACTCCCGCCTTCGCATCAACTACCGAATTAATAAGGGTTGTGGAGTATCGCGTCTTTCAAGTCGCACCTGCCACGATCCGCGATGTAATAAAAGCTTGCGCAGAACACAAAATTTATGCGTAAAAGATTATTTTCTCTCTCAATGACAGCGGTTGTCAAATGAGGGCTTTTGAGCTGACATCTTCTGCTCCGATTATAAAGTAAGATTTTGTTGTAAATAGAGCAGAGCCGTCGCATTTGCCATGCGCATGTGCATGAAATGTTGATAATCTTGACTGGAATTTCATCGTTTGGCGGTAAAGTCGTGTTTTTGAATGGCTAGTGGATTATTGAAGAACTGGAATACGCTTTGGAAGACAGATAGCAAAAAAATTGCGGATGGCCGAAAGGCTAACGCCCCTTCAACGCGATAAATGCCTAACACTTATTGACATGCGTGATGGTAACGGCACGCTGGACCTCGGCTGCTCAAGAATCTTCTCAAAAACAGACCAAAAAGGCTCGCCAGAGAATGGCCTAAAAACTGATGACGATTTTGCGATTATGTCTTTCTCGAACATCATAGGCCATCCAAAAGGAGTGATCCAAACTCATCGTCGGGCAATCAGACCGGTATTTAGCTGTTTGATGCAGGGACAAACTATCGATATGCTGACATCTACGTGAGGACTAAACTTCTGAAACCTGCCTCCGTCACATAATCCAAATTGCAACCCCGATATTGAATTTCACAGCAACCCTTGCTAATTTCTTCTTTAGTTTCGCAATCGGAACAAGGCTACATGTCATGTCAAGATGGAATTCCCAAGACGCTTTTAAAATTATTTATGAAGTACATAGTATCTGTCTTCTCAGTATACCCACGCAATAAACAGATTGGATTAAAGCCGCCAATAAATGTATGCAGGCAACGCTCGGCTCAATAGAATGTTTGTCTACAGACAGGGAAACACGCCAACCCTCTGAGGTCAGCAAACTTAAAACAAACTTTAGACGTACACGTAGTTCAACCACCCACGGTGTGACAGAAACCAATTTCTGTTGATTTAGTTACCATGGTGGGCAGTATTTCAATGAACTTTGCTACCGTCAGTATTCCTATGATAATCGTTGAGCAGAAGCAAGAGGCACTGGAGCGTGGGACTGGGGTAATTCGCACAAATAATCATATTAGCGCTGACAGAGGCCGTTTTGCACAGGAAGAGGTAGATTTGTTTATGGAACGCATTACTGAAGCATTATCGCTGGACACCTTAAATGACTGCAAATGACTGCGACCTTATCAGTGAGGCTGTGTTTGAAAATATAGACCTTAAGAAACAGATTTTTTTTAAACTGGACCGCGTTGCAAAACAAGGCGCAATATTAGCAAGCAATACCTCAGTATTTGATATTGACGAGATTGCAGCAACCACAAAACGCCCCAAAGACGTCATTGGCCCTCATTTCTTTTCGCCTGCTTATGTCATGAAATTACATGAAATTGTACGCGTTGCGGAAACTACGGATGATGTTGCCGCAACAGCTATGTAGCTTGCCCAAACGATAAACAAAATTGCAGTTTTGGTTGGCGTATGCGCCAGTTTTAGAGGAAATCGCGTACTTTTTGCCCGCAAGGGACAAGGTCAGAAGCTTGTTTAAATAGGCGTTATGCTGTGGGACATTGATACGGCAATGAATGCATTTGGATTTAAGACGGGTAACTTTCAAATTTCAGATCTTGCTGGCCTAGATATTGGTTGTCCAATGGGGCGACAACAGATAATTCGATTCGTGATGCGCTTTGCGAAATGGATCGGCGCGGGCAAAAAACAGAAGCAGATTTTTTATGATAACAATTAAAACCGAAAACCCATTCCCTCGGACATCACCGCAAAATCATTCCTGATATTATCGTTGTAGAACCTATTAAAATGGCGTCAAAGCAGATCATTGAGACCTGTATTTACCCAATGATCAATGAAAGCCTCAAAATTCTCGAAGAAAATAAAGCCAAACGTCCCCCTGATATCGATATCGTTCGGCTTAACGGTTATGGATGGCCTACAGACAAAAGCCGAACGATTTATTACGTCGTTACAATTGGCCCAAGTGCTATTCTTGAAAAGATTTAAGCGCTAGGGCAAGAAGAACACGTTTATACGCCCGCCAAGACGCTGAAAGATCTAGCAAAAAGGGGTGGTAAATAAAGCAATATCGATACAGGCGGTCTTAAGACTGCGAAATCCTAAGGACAGCACATGAATTACGAATTTACAAAAATTGAACGTCACGGCCACATCTTATCTGTGACCATGAACCGTCCCAATGTTTATAACGCCGTTCATGGGCCCATGCATCACGAACTTGCTGCGCTATGGGACGAATTTTCAACTGACCCTGACCTCTGGGTCGCGGTCCTAACGGGGGCTGGTGATAAAGCCTTCTGCGCTGGTAACGACTTAAAATTCACTGCTCAAGATGGGCGAGCCACCCTACCGAGTACTGGTTTTTCAGGGCTAAGCCAGCGCTATGACCTTGAAAAACCGATAATTGCGGCGGTGAACGGTTTCGCCATGGGCGGCGGGTTTGAAACGGCGCTCTCCTGCGACATCATTATTGCCAGCGAACAGGCGACATTCGCACTTCCCGAGGTAAAGGTCGGTTTTTTCGCTGCAGCCAGCGGTGTTCAGAGGTTGAGCCGTTATATTGGTCGGCTCGGAGCGCAAGAGATGATGATCACCGGACGCCGTGTAGGAGCCGTAGAAGCTATGCAGCTTGGATTTGTGAATTCTGTTGTACCCCATGAAACTTTAATGGAGGTAGCGATGGCCAAGGCGGCAGAAATCACCCGAGTTTCCCCCTCAGCCGTCAAAGCGACCAAACGTGTGTTGAACGATATGGCAAAACGCGAACAGCTTCCAGAAAGCCTTGCCTTTAGTCGGGAGGTGATAGCTGATCTTTCTAAAACGGAGGATTTCAAGGAAGGAGTTCAGGCTTTTGTTGAAAAAAGAAAACCAAAATGGGTGAATCGATAGGAAGCAAAATGTCAACTTTATTCGTTCTCAGTGGCAAAATAGCTGGTCTGACCTCGGCCTTAAAGGGAATTGGGCTCGCCATAGCAACTGCGGTAGCAGAACATGACGTAAAAGTCGTGATATCTTAGCGCCACCAAGACAAGCTTGACATGGCAGCCGGAACAATCAATCAAACCTGCGTGAAAGACGCAGCGATACCGATCGCAGCCAACGCCCGCTATCGATCAGCTTTAAACGTTGTTGAGCAGGCACACTCTCGTGCCGAGTCAATAAATATTGTTGTCGGAAATGCAGGCGTGAACCCTTATTTCGGTCTGATCTCTACTACTACAAATCTAGCATATGAAAAAATTATAATAACCAGTGTACAAACAAACCTTTGGTTGTCACAATTGACAGTCCCCGATATGATAAAGAAAGGTCTAAGCTCTGTAATTTGCACCGCATCCATTCCTGCACTTAAACCATTCGAACAACTTAGGATATATGGAATGTCAAAACTGTCGCTGATTGGTCTAATGAGTAATCTTACGGAGGATTTCGGTCCCAAAGAAGTGCGCTTCAATGCGATCTGTCCTAGACTGATCAAAGCTGAAATTGCCTGATAAATTTGGGAAAATCCAGACGTAAAAGAGCGTGTTAAATAGCAAATTCCCCTACGCCGGCTTGGCAATGCAGAGGATCTGAAAGGGCTTTCTATCTTTCTTGCTTCTGGTGCTAGGAGGTATATTACAGGTTAGGCGCTGACAGTCTGTGGCGGATCAAAAATGTTTGCTTGAGAGGTTAAAATGGAGCTCAGAGATAAGATTGTAGTGGTCACAGGTGCGGCCGGAGGTATTGGTAAAGCTATGGCATTACACTTTGCAAAAGAGGGTGCAAAAGCCGTTGTATGTACAGATATAGATGCAGAAGGCGCAGCACGAACAGCTTCTGAAATCAATGGTATGTCCTTTGGCATGGATGCGGCAAAAGAAAGCGACATCGCCTATGTGATCGATCAAACAGAATGCGAGATTGGCCCCATTGATCTGTTTTGTTCCAATGCTGGAATTTCAATCGGTGGCGGCGTTGAAGTCTCTAATGAAGGATGGCAGAAGATATGGGATATCAACTTGATGTCTCACGTTTGGGCCGCACGCCACCTTGTACCCCGTATGAGCGAGCGCGGTGGTGGATATTTGTTGAACACATCCTCTGCCGCAGGTCTCTTAAACCAGGTGGGATCGGCGCCCTATGGGGTGACGAAACACGCAGCAATAGGACTTGGCGAATGGCTTGCAATGACATACGGCGATCAGGGCATAAAAGTGTCTGTCCTCTGTCCACAGGCAGTGCGCACTGATATGACACGTGGTCTCGAAGATCATGTAGCAAGCGTCGACGGTATACTGGAGCCAACCGATATCGCAGAGGCATGTGTGGAAGGCCTTCGCGATGAGACATTTCTTATTTTACCCCATCCTCAAGTCAAATCCTATATGCGCAATAAAACAGACAACTATGACCGGTGGATCGCCGGCATGCGCAAACTTAGCCGGCGATATGGCAGTATCGGTTAGAACTGAACAGGTCTTGTCCTGACGCGCGACAACGCTTAGGTTTGACAAAAAGGATAATAGCACATGCCAATGCAAGCGCAGGAAATTGAGGACCTCATCCGCGAAAGCTTTCCGGCGGCACAGATAACCATCACTGATTTGGCAGGAGATGGTAACCATTATGCAGCTGAAGTTAGCGACGAAAGCTTTCGCGGAAAGAATCGCGTTCAACAACAACGTGCGGTTTATGCCGCACTCAAAGGAAAGATGGATGGGTCACATGGGGAATTGCATGCGCTTGCGCTGACGACCAAAGTACCGGAATAACACACATGTTTCGTATGCGTGCTAACGAAATTGGGGCAACCGGCAAAAGACGACACTGCTCCGCAAAATAGATAGGTTGACGAACATAAGGATCGCAGAAATGACTGACGCAAAAGATCAAATTCAGGAAACTGTGACGTCAAATGACGTCGTACTTTACATGAAGGGCACCAAAGAAATGCCACAATGCGGATTTTCAAGCCGGGTCGCGGGGGTATTAAATTATATCGGCGTTGACTACCAAGACATAAACGTTCTAACGGATGAAAACATACGCCAAGGCATCAAGGATTATTCTGACTGGCCCACTGTGCCACAGCTTTATGTCAAAGGTGAGTTCGTTGGTGGTTGTGATATCGTTACAGAAATGGCCCTCTCCGGAGAGCTTGACACGTTATTCTCAGATAACGGTGTCGACTTCAACCAAGAAGCGGCGGACAAAATCCGCGATGCTAACAACTGACAAGAAGATCAAATGTCAAAGCGTCCAAAAGGCTTTTTTGCCAGTCAACAGATTGTTCAAGATGCGTTTATTTTATCCGCGAGTTGTTCAGACTTCTCCGCGATATCGCTAAGCGTTTTTTCAAATTGGCTCGAAAGCTCTTCGTTTTCGTTACCACTAAGCGGGCTCGCCACAAGCTGCGCTTGAAGCTTAGATATTTCAGAACGGGCGGCCGTTAAATCAGCATCTGATTTCGCCAGTTTATCTTTGAAGTTCCCCGTTTGGTCTGCAAGCATCAAACCCGCCATCAAAAGCATGCGCGACTCTGACAACCTTCCCAAATGCTGACCAATGTTTGAAGCTTCAGCATCAAGTGCAGTTGCCGCCGAAATCAAGTAATCTTCTTCACCGGGCTGACATGCAACCTCAAAACGCCGACCGCCAATTTCAATTTGTACCTCGGGCATTAAATACGCTCCTCAAGTTCTGCATCTGAGGCGTTCAAAACCTCTGCTAATTTTTCATATAGACGTTGAAGCTCTTCAGCTTCGGCTTGGCGTTTCTTTTCGAGGTCCGCCAAAAGAGCAGATAGGTTTGCGTTCTGATCGCTCAGCGTTTCGATTTCCGCTTGCAATGCAGTTTCTCTTTCATTTGCATCCTGAGAATTATGACCAAATTCCAGCCCCTCAGAAACACGGTCTAACGCTACCTTGATGCGTCGTTCAAGTTCTTTTAAATTTTCCATTTTTTGCCTTTGCTGCTCCTGCCCTGTTGGATTTCTGGCTCAAAGACAGATGACCAAAAAGCGAATCAATACCCTTCAATATTCTAGGAGTTTATCCGACACATTTCAAAATTGCGCCCCCTTTGAGAAGAAACATCATGTTATACTTGCACTTCGCTATGAGATTGTTAATGAACGCTGAATAAAGTCACAAAGGACACCGTAAAATATGGACATCCAAACTTTACGTTCATTACATCCTGAGCATTGGGAAAAATCTACCGCGATCCGCGTAATGACGCTAGATGCTGTGGCGGTTGCAAATTCCGGTCATTCGGGCATGCCTATGGGTATGGCAGACGTGGCTACCATTTTGTTTGAAAAACACCTTAAGTTTGTTGCAGATGATCCTCAATGGCATGACCGTGATCGTTTCATTCTCTCGGCTGGTCATGGATCTATGTTACTATATAGCCTACTTCACCTGACAGGCTACAAAGACTTCCCAATTGAAGAGATCAAAAACTTTCGACAATTGGGGGCCAAAACAGCGGGACATCCTGAAAATTTCCTCTCTGCTGCTATTGAAACCACGACAGGCCCTCTCGGTCAGGGTATTTCAAATGCTGTAGGGTTTGCCATGGCCGAAGAAGTACTTCGTGCACGATTTGGCAAAAAAATTGTGGACCATTACACTTATGTCATTGCAGGTGACGGATGCCTTATGGAAGGCATTAGTCAAGAGGCAATCTCTCTTGCCGGACGTCATGCGCTCGGTAAACTCATCGTGTTTTGGGACAATAATAATATCACAATTGATGGTAAAGTGGATCTCGCGGATCGTACAGATCAAGTGATGCGTTTTAAGGCATCAGGATGGCAGGTTATCGAAATTGATGGACACAATCCAGCTGAAATTGACAATGCGATAGCTGTAGCAAAAAAATGCAAAAATCCAACAATGATCGCCTGCAAAACCCATATCGCTATGGGTTCAATTGCGCAGGATACGTCCGAAGGCCATGGTGCACTTACTGACCCAGCTTTAATTGCAGATGCACGCAAGACCTACGGATGGACCTCTGGCGCATTTGAAATTCCCAAACATATCAAATCCGCTTGGGAAGAAATGGGAAAACGGGGTGTGGCCGCAAGAGATGCTTGGGCAGATCGGCTGGCTTCACTGTCAGAAAGCCGTCAAAAGGAAATTGAGCGCGTCTACTCGCTTGAACCCGCACGAAGACTCAGCTCTGCCGTGCGCAAATTCAAGCTGGCGATGATAGGAGAGCAGCCTAAGGTTGCTACGCGTAAATCTTCAGAAATGGTGCTGAATGTTATCAATCCTGTAATGCCAGAAACCTTTGGCGGCTCAGCGGATCTTTCAGGTTCCAACAATACTCGGTCGTCAGATATGAGTGTCTTTGACATGAACAACCGCTCTGGTCGCTACATGCATTGGGGTATTCGTGAACACGGCATGGCGGCTGCACTGAACGGAATGGCCTTACATGGAGGTATTCGTCCATACGGCGGAACTTTTATGTGTTTCACAGATTATGCGCGCCCAGCCATGCGTCTTGCTGCATTGATGAAAGTACCCACAGTCTTTGTGATGACCCATGACAGTATCGGCCTAGGAGAAGACGGCCCAACCCACCAACCTGTTGAACATCTTGCTATTAGTCGAGCGACGCCGAACACCTATGTTTTCCGCCCCGCGGATACTATTGAAACGGCAGAAACTTGGGAAATTGCGCTCAGCGTGAAAGAAACACCCTCTGTCTTAGCTTTGTCTCGGCAGAAGTTACCTGCTGTACGCAGAGAACACAAAACGGCTAACCTTTGTGCAAAAGGTGGCTATGTGCTTGCCGAAGCAGAGGGCAAAAAACAGGTGGTGCTAATTGCAACTGGCTCGGAGGTGGCCCTTGCCATGAAGGCGCGCCAGCAACTGCTGGATAGAGGGATCGGAACACGCGTTGTATCCATGCCTTGCATGGAACTTTTCGCCGACCAAGATAAAAGTTACCGAAACAGCGTTCTTCTGGGTGGCAATACAGTGCGTATTGGTATCGAAGCAGGTGTGCGTCAGGGATGGGACCGCTGGCTTTTGGGAGAGCGCGCGCGCGTTGGTAAAACTGATTTTATCGGTATGGACGGTTTCGGCGCATCGGCACCTGCGGAAACGCTGTTCGAACATTTTGGAATTACAGCTGCAAAAATCGTCGAGCGTGCTGTCGCGCTCCTCTAAACGTGCATTACCAACCGAGTCGTTTTGTTTTTCTTGAAAACGGCTCAATTCACTCATATGTCTCTACGATTTACGCGTGGGAGCAAATTGTTAGCGATATCATTCTGATATTCCATAAGTTTATCGCTAACATCACAAAAAAAAGTGCTTTTTGCAGTATTAGGGCATCTTTTTTTCAAGTATCTTAAGATTAGAAGCAAGTTTGGAAGGATCGAATGACTGTCACAGTTGGTATCAATGGTTTTGGGCGCATAGGTCGCTGCACTCTCGCACATATCGCGGAAAGTGGGCGCAATGATGTGCAAGTGGTTAAAATGAATGCGACCGGCCCAATCGAAACCAACGCTCACCTTTTGCGGTATGACAGCGTTCATGGCCGCTTCGCTGGTAATGTGGCCGTGAATGACAACTCAATCGACCTTGGACGCGGTCCGATTGAAGTCGTGTCAACTTACGATCCAAGCGAACTCGACTGGAGCGGATGCGATGTAGTTCTGGAATGTACCGGTAAATTTAATGATGGAAAAAAATCTGCGGTGCATATTCAGCAGGGCGCTAGAGCGGTATTGATATCTGCGCCCGCTAAAAACGTGGATAAGACAATCGTTTACGGTGTCAATCATCGCGACCTAATACCCGGTGATACAATGATTTCCAACGGGTCTTGCACCACGAATTGTCTTGCGCCACTCGCCAAGGTTTTGAACGACGCGATTATCATCGAACGTGGGATTTTGACTACTATCCATTCATACACAGGTGATCAAACTATATTAGATCGTCGCCACAAAGATCTTTATCGCGCGCGCGCAGCTGCGATGGCGATGATCCCAACCTCAACTGGTGCTGCGAAGGCGCTTGGAGAAGTTCTTCCTGAATTAAATTGCAAACTTGACGGAACCGCAATGCGTGTACCCACACCTAATGTGTCGGCTGTAGATTTGACGTTTGAGGCAGGCAAAGACGTCACAGCAAATGACGTGAACGAAATTGTGCTAGAGGCCTCAGAGGGGCAGCTTGGCAAAGTACTCGCATATGATCCTGAGCCAAAGGTATCGGTTGATTTCAACCACACAACGCATTCTTCTATTTTTGCGCCAGATCAAACAAAGGTGGTAGGCAAACGTATGGTGCGTGTTTTGGCATGGTATGACAATGAATG
Organism: uncultured Alphaproteobacteria bacterium; assembly: GCA_913051655.1. Classification (GTDB taxonomy): domain Bacteria; phylum Pseudomonadota; class Alphaproteobacteria; order Rhodobacterales; family Rhodobacteraceae; genus LFER01. The sequence goes on along the minus strand of CAJXHI010000014.1, from coordinate 35,856 downwards.
GGGCTTTTCTTGTCGGATGGCGGACGTTGCGTCCTCTATTGGTCGCCTACTTTGAATCTGCGGCTAAATTTAAAATTTTGCTTACGTTGCTGAATTAGGCGTTCCTTAAGACAATATCTCGGTCCGTTGGACCCACGAGTGTGAATTATGTCCGCTGTTTTACCACATCGGTTCTGGGCATTCTTCTTGGTACTAATAATTAATTTTCATTTAAAAGACTGGTTAAATTACAGATCAACCGACAATTTCTTTATTCTTCCGAAAATAAATGATTTGGCAGTAAGGCTCGCTTTCTGGCAGTAAGCTGACACGAAGAGCTCTCTATATGAGCTTGACAAAACTCTTTAAATAATTTCGTTAGCGCTAACAAAATAAGAAAAGCAATCGCGAAATGTCAGTGAAACTAGCTATTAATGGATTTGGTCGTATTGGACGCAATGTCTTACACTGCGCCGTGGAAAATAATCGCACAGATGTGGAAATTGTTGCTATTAATGATTTGGCTCCAGTTGAAACACATGCGCATCTACTCCGATACGACAGTGTGCACAGCAGATTTCCGGGCGATATCACCGTAAAGGAGAATACGCTCGATATTGGGCGCGGCCCGATCAATGTCTCCGCTCTGCGTGATCCAAGTGAACTTAGTTGGAGCGATGTCGATATAGTTTTGGAATGTACGGGAATATTCACCTCCAAAGACGCGGCCTCCGTTCACCTAAAAAATGGATCAAAACGCGTATTGGTATCCGCTCCATCAAGCGGAGCGGACCAGACAATTGTTTATGGGGTCAATCACTCCGTGTTGACAAATAAGGATCGCGTTGTTTCCAATGCCTCTTGCACCACCAATTGTTTAGCGCCCGTGGCAAGTGTTTTAAATGCAACTGTTGGAATTGAAAAAGGATTCATGACCACGATCCATAGTTACACTGGTGATCAACCAACGCTGGACAGGAATCATATCGATCTCTATCGCGCGCGCGCCGCTGCTCTGAATATGATACCGACTTCAACGGGTGCAGCACGCGCTGTTGGACTAGTTTTACCTGAACTAGATGGAAAGCTTGACGGTGTGGCGCTACATGTCCCTGCGCCGAATGTGTCGTGCGTAGATTTCACTTTTGAAACCACTCGAGCTACAAATCCCAAGGAAATCAACGATGCAATGCAAGCGGCATCTGAAAACCATTTGAAAGGTATTTTAGGCATTACAGACGAAAAATTGGTATCGATGGATTTCAACCATGACAGTCATTCCAGCATCTTTTCAGCCGATCAAACAAGGGTAATATCGGGAACATTTTGTCGTGTTTTGGCGTGGTATGACAACGAGTGGAGATTTTCAAATCGCATGTTAGATACTGCCACTGAAATGGCAAAATACTACTAGATCCCAGCCCTTTCCAATTTCCCTATTAACCGTTCTTTTACGCGTGGTGTCACAAATTTTACCACATCTCCATCCATACGAGCAATTTCTTTGACCAGTTTAGATGCAATCGCCTGATGACGCGCTTCGGCCATCAAAAATACAGTTTCAATCGATGAATCCAAGGCACGGTTCATTCCAACCATCTGGAACTCATACTCAAAATCCGAAACTGCCCGCAATCCGCGAACAATGACCTGCGCGCCCACATCGTGCGCACAATTAATCAAAAGATTTTCAAAAGGATGCGCAATAATCTCAGTCCCAGTATCTGCAGAAAGCACCGCACATTCCTGTTCAATCATCTCCACGCGCTCCTCAAGCGAAAATAACGGCTCCTTATCACGGTTGATTGCAACTCCAATCACCAAACGGTCCACCAACATTGACGCACGCTGTATAATATCCACATGTCCCAAAGTAATGGGATCGAAAGTTCCTGGGTAAAGTCCTATGCGCATCGCAGGTGCCCCCTTTATCAGAATTTGAGCGAACGCAACATCATAGCAGCGAAGAATGCAAGCCTTAAAGAAATAATGATGGAAAGCATTTGTGGTATACCTTCAAAATTTTGCACTAATACTTGTTGGACGGCTGTTGGAAAATAGAACAAGGCTAATTTCGATAACTTTACAAAATTCAGTAAATGAACATTTTTTGCCTCTTTCCGTTGGGCGTCAGGATGCGTATTGTGCCTCTAACACTAAAGGAGACTCGATCATGACCGAGCTAACGCATTATATTGACGGTAAACATGTTAAAGGAACGTCTGGTCGTTTCGCTAATGTATTTAATCCCGCAACTGGAGAAGTGCAGTATGTAGTACCTCTGGCCTCTACTGCCGAACTGGCAAAGGCGGTCGAGGTTGCGGCGCGAGTACAACCCGAATGGGCCGCCGTAAACCCACAGCGGCGTGCACGTGTTATGATGAAATTCGTCGACCTACTAAACCGCGACATGGACAAACTTGCCGAAGCCTTAAGCCGCGAGCATGGTAAAACTATTCCCGACGCAAAAGGCGACGTGCAGCGCGGCTTAGAAGTCGTAGAATATTGCATCGGTGCACCTCAAATGCTAAAAGGCGAATTCACCGATAGCGCAGGGCCCGGCATCGACATGTACTCCATGCGCCAAGCCCTTGGCGTAACGGCAGGTATCACACCCTTTAACTTTCCTGCGATGATCCCAATGTGGATGTTTGCCCCAGCGATTGTCTGTGGCAATGCCTTTATTCTAAAACCGTCAGAACGTGATCCCTCTGTCCCTTTGATGCTGGCAGAACTCATGGAAGAAGCGGGTCTGCCTAAAGGTATCTTACAAGTTGTAAACGGTGATAAAGAGGCTGTAGACGCCATCATCGAACATCCGGTCATCCAATCCATCGGCTTTGTTGGATCGACTCCAATTGCGGAGTACATCTATGGACGCGGATGTAGCCACGGCAAACGCGTACAGTGTTTCGGCGGCGCGAAGAACCATATGATTATCATGCCAGATGCAGACCTTGATCAGGCAGCTGACGCTTTAGTAGGCGCGGGGTATGGCGCGGCTGGAGAACGTTGCATGGCGATTTCGGTGGCCCTGCCCGTGGGGGAAGAGACCGCTGACCGTCTCATTGAAAAACTGATACCACGTATCGAAAAACTCAAGGTCGGGCCTTTCACTGCGGGGGATGACATCGATTACGGCCCTGTCGTGACAGGTACCGCGAAGCAAAACATCCTTGGTCTTGTCCAAAGCGGGCTGGACCAAGGGGCTGAATTGGTTGTGGATGGACGAGACTTTTCATTGCAGGGTTATGAAAACGGGTTTTTTGTCGGACCTCATCTCTTTGATCGAGTAAAACCGGATATGGACATCTATAAAAAGGAAATCTTCGGCCCTGTGCTCAGCACAGTACGTGCGGCAAACTATGAGGAGGCGATCAATCTGGCCATCGACCATGAATATGGTAATGGTACAGCAATCTTTACTCGTGACGGCGACACAGCGCGCGACTTCGCAAATCGCATCAATATTGGCATGGTCGGGATCAACGTTCCTATTCCTGTTCCGCTCGCCTATCATACCTTCGGTGGCTGGAAAAAATCAGTCTTTGGGGATCTAAACCAACACGGGCCTGATGCCTTCAAATTTTACACACGGACGAAAACCATCACGTCTCGCTGGCCATCTGGTATCAAAGAAGGCGGAGTGTTCAACTTCAAAGCCATGGACTGATATTTAAGTAACTTCGGAAAATTGCGTCGCCTCCGAGGGCGGCGTTTTTTATTGCTTTACTAATAGTCTAATAGCGACCTGAAGTCGCGTTTTGGATAGATGCACTTCCTCCAGAATCGTATTTGGTTGCAAGGCTAAAGGGTTTTTAAATGCAGCAAGAGGCGGTGATTATTCAAATCGTAGTGCTTACCATTGGGGCAGTACGTGGTCGGGCAGCGCGCGGCGCACCTGCTAAAAGAGCATGAGCATCAGACACCTTTTTATTTGCCCTTTTCCCGGAGTTATCAATGCCAGCACAACCTTCTCGCCGCGCCGGTGGACGTACAGCCCGTCGTACCGCTCGCGCCGCGCCACTTGCCGAACACCTGCGCCCGATTCGCGCAGGCCTCCCCGGTGGGAGATACCAACCGTTAAGCCATGAAGGAATTAAACGAATTCACGAGGCCGTTCTAGAAGTACTGGAAACCATCGGTCTGGCAGATACGCCCCAAAGTGGAATTGACTATATGACCAAAGCGGGCGCTATTCTCGGTGACGATGGACGCCTACGATTTCCCCGGGGTTTGATTGAGGACACAATCGCCTCTGCCAATCGTTCCATCAGGCTTTCCAGTCGGAATGGGAAAAACGATTTGGAGCTCAGCGGAAGCAATGTGCATTTTGGCACGGCAGGTGCGGCTGTCCATATCGTCGATGTCGAAGGGCGAAATTACCGCGACAGCACTTTGCAGGACCTTTTTGATGCCGCGCGGCTGACTGATAAGCTTAATAATATCCATTTTTTGCAGCGACCCATGGTATGTCGCGATATCTTAGACAACCGAGAGATGGACCTGAACACGGTTTATGCCTGTTGCGCTGGCACTACCAAACATGTGGGAACTTCCTTTACCGAAGTGGACTTTGCACGTGATGCCTTTAAAATGCTTCACATGATTGCCGGCGGAGAAGACAAATGGCGCGCACGCCCGTTTGTGTCCAATTCCAACTGTTTTGTTGTTCCACCGATGAAATTTGCAACGGAAAGCTGCCTCATAATGGAGGAATGCATTCATCAGGGCATGCCCGTACTACTCTTGAGCGCAGGGCAGGCCGGTGCTACGGCCCCTGCCCCTATTGCCGGTGCAATTGTACAGGCAGTGGCTGAATGCCTTGCCGGGCTTTTTTATGTCCAATCCATAAAACCAGGCCACCCTGCCATTTTTGGGACATGGCCTTTTGTATCAGACTTGCGCACAGGGGCGATGTCTGGTGGAAGCGGCGAACAGGCACTTTTGACGGCAGGCTGTGCGCAGATGCACCATTTCTACAACTTTCCCGGCGGTGCGGCGGCTGGCATCGCGGATGCAAAGATTCCAGATATGCAGGCTGGTTGGGAGCAGGCGACATCAAATGTTATGGCAGGATTGTCTGGGCTGAACATGGTCTATGAGGCGGCAGGCATGCATGCTTCACTTCTCGGATTTTGTCTCGAATCACTAGTGCTTGGAGATGATCTATTGGGACAAGCAATGCGCTGCGTGCGCGGCATCGAAGTCACGGAGGACACCGTGAGCACTGAAGTAATCCGGCAAACATGCATGGGTGGACCTGGCCATTTTCTCGGGTCAAATCAAACACTTTCCCTCATGCAAACGGAATATGTCTATCCCGAGCTCAGCGACAGAACTTCACCTAAAGAATGGGATGAACTGGGAAGGCCGGATTTAATTCAAAAGGCGATCGCCCGTAAAGATGCTATTTTATCTCAGCCTTCCTCTGCGCGCTTTGCGCCGGATGTAGATCGGGCTATTCGGGATGCATTTAAGATCCACCTTAATACCTAAGTTTTGCCCCGCAGATAATAGAGCTATGAAAAAAGTTCTTTGCTCTCTGGTCATTTCTAAACAGAGGCTGTAGGGCATCGTTCAACTTCTTTTGAATAGGACGATTTCAATGGATTTGCGCAACATCGCAATCATCGCCCATGTCGACCATGGAAAAACTACGCTCGTCGATGAGCTGTTAAAGCAGTCTGGCGCGTTTCGCGCAAATGAGGCGGTGGAAGAACGGGCCATGGACAGCAATGATCTCGAACGAGAGCGCGGTATCACCATTCTTGCCAAGGCGACTTCAGTCGTGTGGAAAGACACGCGCATCAATATCGTTGACACCCCTGGTCATGCGGATTTCGGTGGTGAGGTCGAGCGGATTTTGAGCATGGTAGATGGCGTTGTGCTTCTGGTAGATGCAGCAGAAGGCCCCATGCCACAAACAAAATTTGTGACATCCAAAGCGCTCGCCCTTGGTTTGCGCCCTATCGTGGTCTTGAACAAAGTGGACAAACCTGAAGCTGAGCCTGACTGGGCGCTAGATGAATGTTTTGATCTCTTTGCGGCACTGGATGCCAACGAAGATCAGCTTGATTTTCCTCATCTTTATGCTTCTGGTCGCTCTGGTTGGGCAGACGCAGAATTAAACGGTCACCGGCGAGACCTTGCTGCCCTATTTGATCTTGTCGTCAACCATGTTCCGGCACCGAAACAAATTGTGCAACAAAACGACGATTTTCGCATGCTCGCTACAACACTTGGCACAGACCCTTTTGTTGGGCGTATCCTAACTGGCCGCGTTGAAAGCGGGCGGCTGAAGGTTGGCGCAACATTACAGTCTCTCTCCCGTACAGGTCAGAAATTTGAACAATTCCGTGTTACACGGATTCAAGCATTTCGCGGTCTAGCACAAGCTGATATTGACGAGGCAATTGCAGGCGACATCGTTTCAATTGCTGGCATGAGCAAAGCGACAGTGTCAGATACGCTTTGTGCGTTGGCCGTTGATACCGCAATTGAGTCGCAACCTATCGATCCTCCAACAATCACTGTAACCTTCGGAATCAACGATGGTCCTCTTGCAGGACGTGAGGGTAAAAAGATCCAAAGCCGTATCATCCGTGACCGGCTTATGAAAGAGGCAGAAAGCAACGTCGCAATTCGCGTTACAGATACTGCCGGTGGAGAAGCGTTTGAGGTCGCCGGGCGCGGCGAATTGCAAATGGGCGTATTGATCGAAAGTATGCGCCGTGAAGGCTTTGAGCTTTCTATCTCGCGCCCCCAAGTTTTATTTCGCGAAGATGAAAATCACCCACGTCTAGAACCGATTGAAGAAGTTACCATTGATGTGGATGATGATTATACTGGTGCAGTGATCGACAAGCTCACCGGCTCGCGAAAGGGCGTATTGATCGACATGCGCTCTGCAGGTGCAGGAAAAACACGCATCATCGCGCATGTGCCATCCCGTGGATTGATCGGATATCACGGAGAGTTTATGACAGATACGCGCGGTACAGGTGTTTTGAACCGCGTGTTCAATACGTGGGCGCCATTTAAAGGCACTATTGCAGGAAGGCGCGCGGGCGTATTGATCTCGATGGAAGACGGGGTGTCAGTAGCCTATGCACTTTGGAACCTAGAGGATCGCGGACGGATGTTTATCGGATCTCAAATACAGGTTTATCGGGGAATGATTATTGGCGAACACAGTCGCGAAAATGACCTTGAGGTGAACCCGCTTAAAGGCAAAAAGCTTACCAATGTACGCGCCTCAGGTACAGATGAAGCCGTCCGCCTGACCCCCCACACAAAGTTTTCACTTGAAGAAGCTATTGCCTATATTAACGACGATGAGCTCGTTGAAGTTACCCCGCAATCCATTCGCCTACGCAAGCGTTACCTTGATACGCATGAGAGAAAGCGCATGAACAAAGCTAGCTGAAATACTGTTACTGCCGAGTGTTTATTCCGAAATTTCAACGATAACCAAATCGCGCTCTGCTGCACCGCGAGCATGCTCAAGCGCTGCTTGATATTCGGGTGAATGATAACAGGCCTCTGCCGCTTCAAGGCTTGGAAACTTTGCCACAACATTACGTGGTCGATCCTTGCCCTCCAGTTGAACATAGCGCCCGGCACGGGCAATAAAGTGCCCACCATGGTTGGCAATCGCCGGGCCTGCCAATTTTGCATATTTGCCGTATGATTCTGCGTCATTTACGATGATATGCCCAATCCAAAGTGCTGACATTATTGTACTCCTTCTATGATAGCTTCGGCGGCCTTTATAGCGTCATCGGCGCGCGTTAAATCGCTGCCGCCTCCGCGTGCCATATCCGGACGCCCTCCTCCCCCTTCCCCCCCTAAGAGAGGTACAGCCGCTTGTACCAAGTCCACAGCAGACAGGATGTCTATCAAATCATCTGTCACGCCTGCACAAATGGCAACCTTTCCATTTGCTTCGGCCAAAAGCAAAACCGCACCACTACCCAGTTGAGATTTATATTCATCGATGAGTGAAGGGAGTTCTTTGCCAGATACGCCTTTTAAAAGCTGCGCTACAAACGAAGTATTTCCGATTTTGCGCGCCTCCGAGCCGCCTACACGACCGTAACCGCCTGCCAAGGCCAATTGCCGGCGCAATTGCGCCACTTCACCACTAAGCGATTTACGCTCTTCCAAGAGATTTTTCACACGCTCTGGCACATCATTTGGTTGGCTTTTAAGCTCGAGAGCCACTTCGGCCAATGCTGACGACTGACCAGATAGATGGGCAAAGGCCGCATCGCCCGTTAAAGCTTCGATCCGGCGCACACCTGCACTGCTCGCGCTTTCGCTGATGGTGATGAATATTCCTATGTCGCCCGTTTGGCGCACATGCGTCCCGCCGCAGAGTTCAAGGGAATATAGATCTCCACTCCAGCCCTTTCCTGATCCGTGCATACGGCCCATAGACACTACTCGTACCTCTTCGCCATATTTTTCCCCGAAAAGCGCCTGGGCGCCAATCTCACGTGCATCATTAGGGGTCATAATTCGCGTTGCGACAGGCGTATTTTGTCGGATAAATGCGTTTACCTCCGCCTCAACAGTTTTAAGCTCTGCGGCGCTAAGTGCTTTGGAGTGGCTGAAATCAAAACGCAAACGATCCTCATCATTCAAAGAGCCCCTTTGCGAGACATGTTCGCCTAAGGCGCCCCGAAGTGCCTCATGCAAAAGATGCGTTGCGGAGTGGTTCGCGCGTATTTTGGAACGTCGGGTGTGATCGACACTTAACAACACGCTGTCACCCGTGCCTAGTGCGCCCTCAGTGATTTCTGCCGTATGGACAAAAACTCCAGACAACTTTTTTGTATCTGTCACATTTGCTGCTAGGCCTTCTCCCTGAAGGGTGCCGCTATCCCCGACCTGACCACCACTTTCCGCGTAAAAAGGTGTCTGGTTCAACACAATCTGCACACAATCTCCTTTTGAGGCAGAAGGAATTTCAGAACCGTCTTGCACGAGGGCAAGGCACTTTGCCTCTGCACATTCCGTTTCATATCCCAAAAACTCCGTCTTGCCATGTTTGTCTGTCATATCAAACCAAATCGCGGCATCCGCCGCTTCACCGCTACCGCTCCATGCAGAGCGCGCTTTGGCTTTTTGCGCCGTCATTGCAGAATCAAAGCCCACAATATCGACCGTCCGACTCCTTTCGCGGAGTACATCCTGAGTCAGGTCAAGCGGAAATCCATAGGTATCGTACAACTTAAATGCGGTTTCCCCATCCAACTCTCCCCCTTCATCGACATTGAGCAATTCGTCGTCCAATAGTTTCAGGCCACGATCAAGCGTTTGTTTGAAACGAGTTTCTTCAAGGCGCAGTGTTTCCTCAATCAGAGCCTGCGCCTGAGACAATTCTGGGTAAGCAGCACCCATTTTGCCGACCAATGCAGGAACGAGGCGATGCATCAGCGGATCCTTAACCCCCAATAAATGCGCATGTCTCATTGAACGACGCATGATGCGCCTCAAAACATAACCGCGTCCGTCATTTGACGGCATAACCCCATCGGCGATCAAAAACGACGTAGAGCGCAAATGATCAGCAATCACGCGGTGGTGCAATTTGCTCGGACCATCAGGCGCCCCATCAGACAAATCCGCACTCGCCTCTATCAGAGAACGCATCAAATCAGTTTCATAGTTGTCGTGTTTGCCTTGCAAAAGCGCACCGATCCGCTCAAGCCCCATGCCCGTATCAATCGACTGTCTTTCCAAATCGGTCATACTGCCATCTTCAAATTGCTGGTTCTGCATAAAAACGAGGTTCCAAATTTCGATGAACCTGTCCCCATCTTCTTCTGCACTTCCGGGAGGTCCACCCCAGATGTGATCCCCATGATCGTAAAAAATTTCCGTACACGGTCCACATGGACCCGTTGCTCCCATCATCCAGAAGTTATCATTCGTTGCGATACGGATAATTTTATCATCGCTAAGACCTGCTACTTTTTTCCAAATCTTCGCCGCCTCATCATCTGTGTGATACACGGTGACAAGAAGCCGATTTTTGTTCAGGCCAAATTCTTTGGTCAGCAATTCCCAGGCAAAGTGAATAGCGTCTGTTTTGAAATAATCTCCAAAGCTGAAATTCCCAAGCATTTCAAAAAACGTGTGATGGCGCGCAGTGTAGCCAACATTGTCGAGGTCATTGTGTTTACCACCAGCACGAACGCATTTTTGTGAGGTCGTGGCACATTGATAATTGCGTGTTTCTACCCCAGTGAAAAGATTCTTAAATTGTACCATTCCAGAATTGACAAACATCAATGTTGGATCATTTCTCGGAACCAGAGGACTAGCTGCGACGATCTCATGATCATTCTTACCAAAGTAGTTCAGAAATTTGGATCGGATATCGTTCAACGATGGCATTTTACGGTCTTCTCATATCATAAATGTGAATTGGGTGACGTGTAGCCTCCCCTTGCGGTTATGTCCACTGTTTCACCTCCCAAAGTCTTGTAAGGCTGTAAATAAAACTAAAAGGGCCGCCTTCTCAGACGACCCCTTACTGTTTATTCGAAAATGGCCTTAAGCCTCAAGGACGTCATGGCCTCCTTGCGCAGCTACACAAGCAAGATCAAAATCCAATCCATGCGCAGCCCGAATCTTGTCTTCTATTTCTAGCGCTATCGCCTCATTTTCTTTCAAAAACGACTTTGCGTTTTCACGCCCTTGCCCAATGCGTTCATCGCCGTAGCTGTACCATGCACCTGATTTTTCAACGATCCCAACTTTATTCCCCAGATCCAAGAGCTCACCGGTTTTGGAAATACCTTCGCCATAAATTATGTCAAACTCAACTTGCTTAAAAGGAGGCGCAACTTTGTTTTTAACAACTTTCACTCGTGTGGCGTTTCCAATCACTTCGTCACGGTCCTTAATTGCTCCAATGCGGCGAATATCCAAACGCACGGATGAATAAAACTTGAGTGCATTACCTCCTGTCGTGGTTTCGGGACTGCCAAACATAACCCCGATTTTCATCCGAATCTGATTTATGAAAATAACCATGCAATTGCTGCGGCTGATGGAGCCTGTGAGTTTACGCATCGCTTGGCTCATCAATCTAGCCTGAACACCAACATTGCTGTCTCCCATATCACCTTCAAGTTCAGATTTGGGGGTCAAAGCGGCAACAGAATCGACTATAATCATGTTCACAGCGCCAGAGCGAACCAGAGTATCGGTTATTTCAAGCGCCTGTTCGCCTGTGTCAGGCTGGCTTATCAAAAGCTCATCCAGATCAATTCCCAACTTTTTGGCGTATTGCGGATCAAGCGCGTGTTCCGCATCCACAAATGCGCAGACACCACCTTTTTTTTGCTCTTCTGCAACGCAGTGAAGGGTCAATGTAGTTTTGCCTGAACTTTCAGGACCAAAAATTTCAACAATGCGTCCTTTGGGTAATCCTCCTATGCCCAGAGCAATATCAAGCCCAAGGGACCCGGTCGGAGTAGCTTCAATTTCCTGAATGGCATTTTCGCCACCCAGTTTCATAATTGAACCTTTACCAAATTGCCGTTCTATCTGAGCTAAAGCGCTATCTAGCGCTTTTTGCTTATCACCATTGCGTTTTGTATCCATCTTGAGAAGGTCTGCCATATCCTGTTTTGCCTTTCTTATTTCATAGCCGTGCAACTTAAACAATGACTGCTTTGTTCTACTCTTGTTCTCTTTATGGGGAAAAAAATAGAACATTTCAAGAAAATTTTGATAAAATCGCTTTTTATCTAAATGTCAATTAGCATTAAAAGACGTTCAATATAGGGTGCATGATATTTTTGAGACATCGTAAGTATTGGTTTTTCAAAAATCTTGCCTATTTGCCACGGCCAAAAACATGACCGAAGCAAGACTTTTGATAATATTTTAGAACTATTCATGCGGGTCGTCCATCACAATAAGCGAAATCAACAACCACTCAAGCTTTCTTGAACTGGCCGGAGATCGCTCCAAAAGCACACATTTGTACTTATAAAAAGATCAAATTTCGCTGTAACAATTTTTGCAAAACCAGTTTGCAAGCGAATTCAATATTTGGACCACAATGTATCTCCAAAAATTTTTGTTCAAATGTTAACTGAGACTGAAAAAATCAAATACAAATGTGGGGATGAATTTAAACTTTGTAGAGCACTAGACTACACTACTTGTGACGCTGTGTCGAAAATATTTATATTTTCCAAGGTAAATCTTTAAGTGCAATATTAATCAATCTGTTCGTTTTTCCGTTGACCTTCAATCTTGCGCCAATCAGCAACATTACGCAAATGCTCTGAATACGTGACAGCAAACGCATGACCGCCAGTTCCATCTGCAACAAAAAATAAAAAATCACTTTTTGTGGGGGACAAAGCGGCCAGTATACTCTCACGCCCTGGGTTGGCTATGGGTGTCTTGGGAAGACCTTTGTTGAGATAGGTGTTCCAAGGGGTATCTTTATCCAATTCGCTTCTGCGCAATCCACGGCCTAAACTCTTTTTGCCAAGCGTTAGACCGTAAATCACAGATGGATCTGTTTGCAGTGGTATCCCTTGCTTTAGTCGGTTTATAAAGACGCTTGCGACTAATCCGCGTTCATCAGCCTGCCCTGTTTCTTTTTCAATTAGTGAAGCAAGTATTAGTGCGTCCTCTTTTTTGGTGAGCGGTAAATCTGCAGCGCGCTCATCCCAAGCCTCACTCAGAATGGCTTCTTGCGCCGCTTTCATCTTTGTTAAAAGCACCTGTCGATCGTCACCTTGAAGGATCTCAAAGCTGTCTGGGGCAAGCGTACCCTCAAAGGGAAGCTCAAGGATTTCACCACTAAACACGTCAATTGCGTTCAGCGCTTCGACAATTTTGTACGACGTAGTCCCTTCTGCGATTGCGAGCCTGTATCGAATACCTAATGCTTGAAGGACCTCAGCAAAATCTTCGGGAACATTCTGACCGAGATTAAACGTTAGTTTTTCTTCAAAACGCGCCGTGCTTGGGTCCATTTCACGGACCTGTACCTGCGTTGATGAAATACCAATGCGATAGATAACCTCAACGCCACACGTATTCGCCCCTCCTTTGGTAATAATCTTTGTGATATCAGCCATCGAAATGGCTTGATCCAAAAGGAAGTTACCAGCTTTTAAATCGCTGGTTTTATCGGTGTATTCAGCCCCCATTCGAAAGATCGCGGCAGAGGAAATTGCATCTTTTTCATAGAGCGTCTGGGAAAGACTGCGCATCGTAGTACCACGATCTACCTGCAAACAAATTGCGGTTAATAAAGGGCCTTTATTATAGTATTGCCGCTTGCCCCAGACCGCCAAAGCCCCAATCAAAAGCGATAAAAGCACCAATATGTTAAATCCATTGGACGCAACGCTTTTCCACATCAGTCAATTTTTCCGAACGCAAGGCAGGCATTTGTACCCCCAAACCCAAAGGAATTGGAAAGAGCTACTTTTATCTCTCTTTCTCGCTTTGTGTTGGGCGCCAAATCAACGGGCGTTTCAACGGCTGGGTTGTCTAAATTAATTGTCGGAGGTGCGACTTGGTCACGGATCGAAAGGATGGAAAATATCGCTTCAATCGCACCAGCCGCGCCCAACAAATGTCCTGTGGCCGATTTAGTAGAAGACATGGTCACTTTGCCCCTCGCATCACCCATCATTCGCTCTACAGCAGCTAGTTCAATTACATCGGCCATTGTTGATGTGCCATGCGCATTTATATAATCCACTGCTGAGGCCTCCAGACCCGCTTTTTTCAGAGCCGCCCGCATAGCACGCTCACCACCTTCCCCATCCTCTGATGGCGCAGTGATATGATGCGCATCGCCAGAAAGCCCATATCCGATCACCTCAGCGTAGATTTGTGCTCCCCGTGCTTTCGCGTGCTCATATTCCTCTAAAATTACGACGCCGGCACCTTCGCCCATGACAAAACCATCGCGGGCAATATCATAGGGACGTGAAGCTGATTTGGGATCATTGGTCCATTTGGTAGAAAGAGCTTTGCAGGCATTGAACCCAGCAATCCCAATTTCAGATATCGCAGCTTCACCCCCGCCAGCGACCATCACATCCACATCATCAGTCATGATCAAACGCGCGGCATCTCCGATGGCATGCGCACCCGTTGAACAGGCTGTTACAACAGCATGGTTCGGGCCCTTAAAGCCATACCGTATGCTCACCTGCCCTGAAATGAGGTTAATCAAAGCACCTGGAATGAAAAACGGAGAAACACGGCGTGGGCCTTTGTGATGAAGAAGAAGCGCTGTTTCAGCAATCGAATTCAAACCACCAATGCCTGATCCAAGCATTACACCGGTGCGCAAGCGGCTTTGCTCATCTTGCGGCATCCAGTCTGCGTCTTTGACCGCCTGTTCAGCCGCTGCAATACCATATAGGATGAAATCATCGACCTTGCGCCGTTCTTTGGCTTCCATCCAATCGTCTGGGCAAAATGTACCATTTGAGCCGTCCCCAATTGGCACCTCGCAAGCGTATTTCGTTGTGACACGGGAATTATCAAATCTTGTAATCTCGGACGCCCCTGATTCTCCGTTCAAGATACGCGACCAACTTTCCTCTACTCCGCTCGCCAAAGGCGTTACTAAGCCAAGTCCTGTTACGACCACTCGACGCATATGACTGCCTCTCTCTTAAATCAAATCACATTAATACTCCTATCGCGACACTCGCCCAAAGGGCAAGTCCCAGAGCATTCAGAATGTAGAGCTCACAACATGCGTCCCTAAATAAAACAAAACCCTTGTCCGCGGACAAGGGTTCATATTTCATTCTTGTGTGAGCTAAATTATCCAGCGTTATCAATAAATTTGACAGCATCGCCAAAAGTTTGGATGTTTTCTGCGGCATCATCTGGGATTTCGATACCAAACTCTTCTTCAAAAGCCATGACTAATTCAACTGTATCAAGGCTGTCTGCGCCAAGATCATCAATGAAAGACGCATTTTCGACAACTTTGTCTTCTTCTACGCCCAAGTGTTCGACAACAATTTTTTTTACGCGCTCTGCGGTATCGCTCATTTTAAATTCCTCATCTTCGACGGGTACCCACCCAATTTCCCTCCCCGAGGAGAAGGTGGTCTCCAGAGAGTTTAACGCTGGCATGTCTGCTACAAGCCTAACCGTCTTCACCGAAGGGTTCAAACGATGTCTGCGCCGCCTATATCACAGGTTTCTGTTTTGGCAAATGGTTTGAAGGAAGAAATTGGCACACCTTTTGACTTATCGTTACGTCCATTCTCAAATCATCGCCATGCCGCCATTCACATGCAGGGTAGTCCCGGTGATGTAACCTGCTTGCTCACTTGCAAGATAAAGGGCTGCTGCAGCGATTTCTTCGGCGTGTCCCATACGCCCCATAGGTATTTGTTCCATAATCTTTGCTATCTGATCGAAATTCATCTTATCAGTCATCGCTGTTTTTATAAAACCTGGTGCAATCGCGTTTACAGTAATACCACGTTTCGCCACCTCATAGGCAAGCGATTTTGACATCCCAACCATGCCCGCCTTAGAGGCCGCATAATTGGCCTGACCCAGATTGCCAGTCGCCCCAACAATAGAACTGATGTTGATGATCCGTCCCCAACGAGCCTTCATCATGCCCCGCAGCACACCCTTGCAAATTTTCATCGTCGCAGTCAGGTTAACATCCATTACGTTCTGCCATTCATCGTCAGACATCCGCATGAATAGATTATCCCGAGTAACACCGGCATTATTAATCAGAATATCAACACTTCCCATGGCTTCTGTCGCTCGCTTTGGTAGCGCGTCGACCGCCTCCATATCCGAAAGATTACAGAGTAAAACATGGACGTTACCGCCCAGATCCTGCGCCAATTCTTCAAGTGTCGCGCTGCGCGTACCACTAAGCGTAACTATCGCTCCAGCACTATGAAGTGCTTTAGAAATCGCCCCGCCAATACCACCTGAGGCACCTGTGATGAGAGCGTTTTTTCCTTTTAAATCATACATAACATAGCCTTTTTTCAATTAATTTAGCAGTGCAACGATATCTTCCGGCGACCCAATGTTTTTACACTCGACTGCCCGATCAATGCGGCGAACCATGCCGCTAAGTGCTTTTCCAGCTCCAATTTCCCAAATTTCTGTCACGTTACGTCGCGCCATCCACATCACCGACTCTCGCCAACGCACAGACCCCGTGACCTGTTGGATCAATAATTTTCGGATTTCGTCAGGGTCACTGACCGCCTCTGCTTTGACGTTCGCAACAACTGGGACTGAAGGCACTATGATTTTAGCTTCGGAAAGCGCCTCTTTCATTACCTCGGCTGCGGACGCCATAAGCGAACAATGAAACGGTGCACTGACTGGCAGCAGCACAGCGCGTTTTGCGCCATGTGCTTTTGCAAGGTCCACCGCGCGTTCAACTGCTCCCTTGTGACCGGATACAACGACTTGGGCTGGGTCATTATCATTGGCTGCTTCGCACACCTCATCACCTGCCGCTTCTTTGGCAACTTTGCTTGCTGTTTCAAAATCAAGCCCGAGTAGTGCTGCCATCGCGCCCACTCCGACAGGCACCGCTGCTTGCATGGCCTTACCGCGGGTTCGCAGTAATCGCGCTGCATCAGCAACGCTAAACGCCCCAGCAATAGCAAGCGCGGAATATTCACCTAAAGAATGGCCCGCTACATAATCGGCGCTTTCGACTCCCATCCCTTCTCGTGACAAAGCTCGTGCCGCAGCAAGAGAGGTTGTCATCAAAGCAGGTTGCGCATTTTCTGTGAGGGTCAATGCATCAATATCGCCGTCCCAAATTAAGCTACTTAGGGATTCGCCCAGCGCTTCATCCACTTCTTCAAAGACTTGCTTTGATTCGGCATAGGCCTCTGCAAGCGCTTTGCCCATACCAACACTCTGCGCGCCCTGCCCGGGACAAATAAATGCTCGTGCCACTGATCACTCCTGATTTACGTTTTTATTTCAGATATCCAAGCTCACCCTTACACGCAATGGTTTTACGATACTTCAATATTACCCAAAATCTCAGAACCGCATTGCGCGTCAGATTGTCGGTGGGCGGCTTCCTGGCCAGTTGAAAAGCTCATGCCAGGCTTCCGCGAACGCAAGCAACGTGTGATCGCTTTTCTTAGGACCGATCAGTTGCAGGCCGAATGGCAGATCATTTTCTCCAAATCCAGCAGGAACATTCACCACGGGCAATCCCAACAGTCCTGCAGGGATTACAACCTCCATCCAGCGATGATACGTATCCATTTTTATGCCATCGATTTCTGTTGGATGCGGCTTGTCCGCTTCAAAAGGCCAAGTTTGCGTCGAAGGAAGCACAAGAAGATCATAAGTTTCAAACATCTCAGCTGCACACAAGAACCAATCCGACCTATGTTTGCTGGCATTATTTACATCTTGTGTACTCAAAGATCTTCCGTTTTCGATTTCCCATATGACCGCAGGTTTCAATTGGTTTGAGAACACTGGGTCATCCAAAAAATGTTGATGCGATGAGGCCAGTTTCCAAGAGCGCAGCTTTGTCCAGCTTTCCCAAAGATTTTCTGCGGAAAAATTAGGGGCCACCAAATCAACCGTCGCGCCCAAGGCTACAAATTGTGAAACAGCCTTCTCCGATGCCTCGAAAAGACCAGCTTCAAATTTTAGATTGCCGCTCCAATCGCCAAGCCAACCGATGCGTTTTCCCTTCAAATCTGCTGCATTTACCGGCATCAGATTTGGATTGGAAAAGCTATTAGGCACTTTAGCGTGTTCACCGCTTATCACAGAGAGCAAAAGCGCAAGATCCCTAGGATTGCGCGCCATAGGGCCGCTGGTGGCCAGAGAATGCAAAAACAGATCACCATCCGGATCCGAGGGCACCAACCCCCAGCTTGGCCGCATTCCATAGACATTGTTCCATGCCGCAGGGTTGCGCAGGCTTCCCATCATATCAGAGCCATCCGCAATAGAAAGCATTCCAGTTGCCAGAGACACGGCCGCGCCACCAGAAGATCCCCCGGCAGAGCGCGTAAGGTCATAAGGGTTCAGCGTTGTTCCAAAAACGGGATTGTATGTGTGGCTACCCAGACCAAATTCTGGGGTATTTGTTTTACCAATGATGATAGCACCTGCTTTGCGAATACGTTCAACAATCAGATCGTCTTCTACAGCGACACGATTTGCATATATTGGGGAGCCTTCGGTAGTCAGAATTCCTTTGGCATTGGCGAGATCTTTAATAGCTATCGGAATGCCGTGGAGTGCACCACGTTGATCCATCGGTGTTGCATCAGCGGCGGCGGCATCCTCCAAGAGATCTTGTTCTTCTCGCAAAGACACAATGGCGTTGACATGTTCATTAACGTCCCAAATCCGTCCGATTGTGGATTTCAAAATATCTACAGAACTAAGCTTTTTCGTTGAAAGATCGTCGATCAGCTCATAAGCGGGGGTAAAGTGAAACGCCATTTCATCCTCGTAAATTTTAACGATCATTTACCTGTGCGAGACGAAAATCAAGAAGATTATCAAATTCGAAACAATTAACATCAATCTTCGGCTGCCGCATCAGCCCGTGATTTGCCAGACACATCCATAGCAAGTGTTGCCGCCATAAAGGTATCAAGGTCGCCATCAAGAACACCCTTGGTATCAGATGTTTCATGGTTTGTGCGCAGATCTTTCACCATTTGATAGGGCTGCAATACATAAGATCGGATCTGATTTCCCCAACCAGCATCCCCTTTGGTTTCATGGGCATCGTTAATCGCTGCGTTTCGGCGATCCAACTCCATCTGATAAAGGCGCGATTTCAAAGCTTTCATAGCAATATCCCGGTTCTGATGCTGGGATTTTTCCGAACTTGTTACCACAATACCCGTAGGATGGTGTGTAATTCTTACGGCAGAGTCTGTTGTGTTAACGTGCTGTCCACCAGCCCCTGATGATCGATAGGTATCAATCCGAATATCAGCTGGATTGACCTCCACTTCGATATTGTCATCCACTACAGGATAGATCCAGACAGAGGAAAACGAAGTGTGCCGCTTAGCGGCCGAATCAAACGGAGAAATACGCACCAGACGATGAACGCCACTTTCAGATTTTAGCCAGCCATAGGCATTATGCCCGCTGACTTTATACGTCACTGATTTGATCCCAGCTTCGTCACCCGGAGTTTCGGATTGCATTTCAACTTTATAGCCACGTTTTTCTGCCCAGCGTACATACATCCGTGCCAGCATTGAGGCCCAATCACAGCTTTCTGTACCACCTGCACCAGAATGAACCTCTAGAAAGGTATCGTTCGAGTCTGCTTCGCCATTTAACAGCGCTTCTAGCTCTTTTTCAGCAGCTTTTCTTGCAAGCGTTTTGAGCGACTGCTCCGCATCCGAGACAACCTCTGCATCCTCCTCTTTTTCGCCCAATTCAATGAGATCTATCATGTCTTTTAAATCTTGCTTGATGCTATCATGAATCGCAACCGCGTCCACGAGTGCTTGTCGTTCCTGCATCAACTTTTGTGCCTTTTGCGGATTGTCCCAAAGGTCCGGAGCCTCAACGCGCGCGTTGAGTTCATCTAAACGATGGGGAACAGAAGCCCAATCCATTCGTTGGCGCAAAAGTTCGAGCGATTTTTCAATCTCCGCAGCAAAATTTTGGATCTCAGCGCGCATTGGATATCTCGTTTTGTCTTTGTGTTACTGATTTATCGCAGCCAACGTGAGCTCGCAAGTCCATTGCAGACAAATGAACTAATAAAGACCGCCTGAAGAAATTGACCCAATGCTGGCGTTACCCCCGACGACACCCGTTTCCCCAGTTGAGGTGACAACCGTACGACCAATGGCGTCTTCCGGATCGATGAGCTCAAAATTGCTACCCATGGAAAAACCACCATCAAAGGCAACGCCAAATACCGGTTCATCGCCTTCACGAAAATATTCTGCGACAACATTCTCTCCCTCTGCATCATCAGAGAGGCGCGATCCACTGAAGCGGTCGATATTGATAAATTGTCCACCCTCGGGCACAACAAACTCGCCACCTCCATATTTTTCGATTGCAGCCGTCATGAAGTTCGTGAAAACAGGCCCACAGGCAGAGCCACCAAAGTACCCAGCCCCAAGAGCTTTTGGAATATCATGACCTATATAACAGCCCGCAACAATATTGCTTGTAAAACCAACGAACCAAACATCTTTGGCATCATTTGTGGTCCCTGTTTTGCCCGCTACGGGAACAGGAAGTGTAATATAATCCTTTGCTGTTCCCCGCTCTACAACGCCCTGCATCATAGAGGTAAGTTGATAGGCTGTGATGGCATCCATCACCCTTTCACGCTCAGACAGGATGGTCGGTGCTGTTCCACTGGTCAAATAGGCATTGTCACAATTCACACAGCTGCGAAGGTCGTGCTGATAGACCGTTTTTCCGTATCTATTCTGTACACGGTCCACGAGCGTTGGAACAACCCTTTCTCCACCATTGGCGAACATTGCATAGGCGGCAACTATTTTGAACAGTGTCGTTTCCTCGGATCCTAGTGAATTTGCAAGGAATTGACCCATATCATCGTAGACTCCAAATCGCTCTGCGTATCTACCGATAGTGTCTATACCGACCTCTTGAGCGAGGCGAATAGTCATCAAATTGCGCGACTGTTCAATTCCTGTGCGCAAGGGCGTCGCGCCGTAAAATTTCCGAGACGCATTTTTAGGTGTCCACAACCCCGCAGGAGTATCGATTTCAATCGGCGCATCCACGATGATGGTTGCAGGGGAATATCCGCTGTCCAAAGCTGCCGCATAGACAAAAGGCTTAAAAGAGGAGCCGGGCTGCCGGGCTGCCTGTGTTGCGCGATTAAATACGGAATCGCTATATGCAAATCCACCCTGCATTGCCAAGATACGACCACTATTCACATCCATCGCCATAAACGCGCCCTGCACATCGGATATTTGGCGCAATGACCAACGATTAAAACTCCCATCTTCGTTCAAAATACGGCGCACTAAAACCACATCGCCCAGCGATAAAAGATCTTTTGCGCTTTTAGCCTTAGGACCAGCAGAACCAGTCTCGTTTGCCTTTCCGGCCCAACTCACATCTTGTTCGGATATCCAATGCCCATCTTCATCGTCCTCAACACTTTCTATACCAATGCGCGCGGAAGTATTGGTAAAGCCTAGAACCGCAGCGGGATACCATTGTCCGTCCAAGTCAATATCCCTTGGAACAGAGGCAGCTTTCAAAGCTGCGCGCCAGCTTCCCTCATCAGACAACACATCTTCAGGCAGGGATAAACCGGTTCCCCGCCAGACGCCCTGTTTACGGTCGTAGGCTTCTAATGCGCTTTGCAGCGCCAAACGTGCTGTCCTTTGTAGCGCAGGATCAAGGGTGGCACGAATAGTCATACCACCGGAAAAAAACGTCTCTTCACCAAAATCTTTGCTCAATTGGCGTCTTATTTCATCGGTAAAGTAATCCCTGTCTGGTATAGCCGAACGGTAGCTGTTAAAATCTCCATTTTGAACAGAAAGGAGCGGCATTTCTATTTCCTGTTTGTAGGTCGCCTGATCCAGATATCCATTCTGCAACATTTCCTGCAGAACATAATTACGACGTGACAGAAGCCGGTCTTTGCGGCGCACAGGATGAAAATCAGATGGCGCTTTGGGAAGTGATGCGAGGAACGCCGCCTCGTTCGGAGCCAGCTCATCAAGCGTTTTGTTGAAATAGGTCTGCGCCGCAGCGGTTACGCCGTAAGAATTTTGTCCGAGAAATATTTCGTTAAGATAAAGTTCAAGAATTTTTTCTTTACTTAGAGCGCCCTCAATGCGGGTGGCTAGAATTATTTCCTTGACCTTCCGTTCAGCACGCCTTGATCCATCCAGTAAAAAGTTTTTTATGACCTGCTGCGGAATGGTGGAGGCCCCGCGCAACCGTATACCACCACTGCGCACAGCATCAACAATGCTAGACGCAATACCGCGCAAATCGTATCCAGGGTGGGTGTAGAAATTTTTATCCTCTGCCGAAATGAAAGCCTGTTTGACCAAGTCCGGGATGTTCTCAGCTGCCGTAAACATGCGCCGCTCTCGGGCGAATTCGTCAATCAGCTGACCTCGGGAGGAGTAAATCCGGCTGATAATCGGAGG
Organism: uncultured Alphaproteobacteria bacterium; assembly: GCA_913051655.1. Taxonomy (GTDB): domain Bacteria; phylum Pseudomonadota; class Alphaproteobacteria; order Rhodobacterales; family Rhodobacteraceae; genus LFER01. Next base: position 13,687 of record CAJXHI010000014.1, on the reverse strand, counting down.
TTGATATTGCGCAAGAGAAGTATATGAGGGCAGATCGCGTCCGTAAATCCAAAATACCCCGCCGATGCCAATTGCGACCCCAACGATCCCCAAGGTCACAAACGTAAAGATGCTACCCAAAAAGGATAAGCTTACTCTAATCACGCTGACGCCCTCCTTCTATTATGTTTATTTAGGTAAGGATTGAAACCACGTCAAAAGCCGGTCATTCTAGAATGCCATTCTTTCGCTCATTGTCTACGCCTAATTTCATCGGCCGCATCGCTGTTTACCCAATTTTGAACAGCTTTTTGCACGCCAGTGACAAATTTTTCGCGCCAAAGCGGATCAATAAGATTTTCAAGGTCACTTTGGGTCGACAAAAATCCAGCCTCTATGAGAATTGACGGGATATCAGGCGACTTCAGGACAGTAAAACCCGCTTTTCTCAGCGGCTTCGTATTCACGGATCCAAGTTCATGCAGAAGCTCTTCGATCATCACATTAGCAAGCGCCTCAGAACGTGGCATCGTTTCGGTAAAGGCCATTTCAATCAAGATATCAGCAATTCTATCATCAGCACCGCTTAAATCCGATCCCACCAGAATAGAAGCACGATCATGCTCATGCGCTAATGTTTCACTTAATTCATCACTCGCCGTTTCAGAAAGGGTATAAACCGTCGTGCCATAAGCGATACCTTTGCTTATTGCATCCGCATGCAAAGAAATGAAAAGATCCGCCTCCTTTTCTTTCACAAAAGCCAAACGTTCCCACAGAGAAACAAATCGATCATCGGTCCGCGTCAAGAAGACATCAAACTGCTCAACGCGCATCAAAGCCTCTTTTAATTCAATCGCAAGCCGCAGCATGAGGTCGGATTCTTTCAATCCACCTGCTAAAGCGCCCGGATCCTCTCCTCCATGGCCTGGGTCCAAAACTATGCGTACCCGGTCCAAACCATCTGCAAGCGTTGTTTTTGCTACTCCTGAGACACCCAAATTTTCTGTTTCAGAATAAAGCTGCGTGAGTGCTTTAAATTCTTTTTCGCTCACTGGTTCCAGCCAAAGTGACAGTAAAGCTGCGTCAGTTGCAGAATCTCTTTGCATTTCGACAGATTGCAAACCCAACGGTTTAGCAAGCTCAAGCGACATCCTACTCCAACCACTTTGTAACCCGCTGACCTCAGCCTTCTTAATGCTTTTGCTTCTCAGTAATCGCTCAGTATCAAAACGTTGAAATCCAACAGTTCCGAATTCGAGGATCACTCGGTTTGGAGAGGACAGGACATAAACGCGATATGGCACTTGTTTTGTGAGATTGAGTTTGATTTCAACTTGACGCCAGAGTCGATCTTTGATGAATGACCGCTCGGGTAGAAAGTCTGCCCAAGCTGTTTGCGCTGTCGACTTAGGTAGCTCATTTGACTTAGCGCCCGCTGTTCCTCCACCAAGAAGTTCAAGAACAACGAATACAAAAGCCACGGAAAGCGAACGGAAGGGGATCAAGAAATGTGCCCTCTTCCTCGCATGAATTTTTGTAAGCGTTCTAGCCCTTCTCTAATTTCCTTAGTACTTCTGGCATAGGAAAAGCGAAGCGTTTTTACCCCCCGCACAGGATCAAAATCAAGCCCTGGCGTCACAGCAACCCAAGCCTCGTTTAAAATATCACGTGCAAAGGCCAGACTGTCATCAGTCACGCTACCGACATCCGCGTAAATGTAAAAAGCGCCGTCTGGAGGGGTTATGGTGTCAAAGCCTGCGGCATGCAACCCTTCTATCATGATCGCTCTATTTAGCCTGTAAACATCCAAATTAGCATCCAATTCCTTTGAACACTCCAAAGCAGCGAGTGCTACAATCTGACTGGCATGGGGAGCACATATGAACATATTTTGCGCCACACGTTCAATACGACGGACATGGTCCTCAGGCACCACCATCCACCCGACTCGCCATCCAGTCATAGAAAAGTACTTCGAAAAAGAATTGATCACGTAGCACTCATCTGAAATTTCAAGCGCGGTGACAGCTTTCTTTTCGTATTCAATACCGTGGTAAATTTCATCGCTGATGAAGGCGATATTCATGCTCTGGCATGTTGCCAGCAGATCACTCAGCGCTTTCTTTGATAACATTGTTCCCGTCGGGTTCGCTGGAGAAGCCACCAACAGCCCGGCTAAATCGTGCCCTTTCAGATCATTGCTCACAGGCTGGTAACCGTTTTCTGCGGCTGTCTCTATGTCGACAGGGCAAATCCCAAGTGATTTCAAAATCTGCCGATAACTCGGATAGCCCGGAGCCCCAATCCCGACCTTATCGCCCGAATCAAACAAGGACGTGAAACTGAGCAAAAAGGCCGCCGAAGAACCCGAGGTCACCACGACCCTGTCAGGGTTTAACGACACGCCATACCATTCATAGTATAACTCGGCGATTTTACGCCGAAGCTCTGGCAAGCCTAATGCGACTGTATACCCTATGGGATCCACAGACATCGTCCGCCGAAGAACATCCAGAGCCGCCTTTGGCGCAGAGGTAGAGGGCTGTCCAACTTCCATATGAATTATGTTTCGACCGCAGTCCTCTAATTGCCGCGCGGCCTCCATAACATCCATTACAATAAACGGATCGACACTTCCACGGCTTGAGTTTTTCATTTACACCTTCCACATTGAGGATGAGCTTCTTCTTTTTTCAAGGTTTCTTTGTCAGCGTCAATGTCCTTCCTTAAAACAATCATAATTTGGTTCTTTTTTGTCCTCGTCGCATTACCGTCTTTTGGGAGTTCACTGCTGCGTGATGCAGATATTGAAAACGCATTTTCTGAACTTTCGAAACCCATATTGCAGGCCGCAGGTCTATCGCCGAATGGTGTGAAGATTATGCTTGTCGATGACATGCGCCCCAATGCTTTTGTGATCGATAACAAACATATTTTTATCACCAGTGGTCTTGCACTAAGAACGCGCACGCCCGAAATGTTCCAATCCATTATTGCCCACGAAGCAGCTCATATCGTTTACGGACACGTAACCCGACGCGGCCAAAACATTTCGAACGCTCGTTCTGTCGCAGCCTTTGGACTCGCCCTCGGCATCATGACAGGCGCATTTAGCGGTAATGCAGAGCTAGGCACGTCTCTTGCTTTAGGCGCATCGAGCAGCGCAAGTCGCGCCTTCCTCACACATACCCGCGCAGAAGAAAGTGCCGCGGATCAATCAGCCATCTCCTACATGGCGAAGGCGCGCATCGATGTCAAAGGTATGGCAGATGTGCTTGATATTTTTATAGGTCAAGAAAACCTTTCACCTGGTCGACAGGATCCCTACTTACGCAGTCACCCCTTAAGCCGTGACAGACGCCGTGTTGTTATGGGCCGCGTCGCAGCCCAACCCCCACCAAAACAAAGTAAAACAGCGCGTTACTGGCATGATCGCGCTATTGGAAAACTTTCAGCATTTATGCGCAGCCCTGATTGGACGCTGAAAAACGCTCAATCCTCTGTACATAAGGACGTAAATTATCTGCGCCGCGCGGTTGCTTTGTCCCGTCAAGGCAAGTTAGTGGCCGCAATCCGCGAAATTTCTAAAGCCCAAAGTTTACGTCCAAACGACGCCTACCTTCAGGATTTGAAAGCCGAGTTGTACATGCGGAACAAGAAGTTTAAGCGTGCTGCAAATGAGTATCGCAAAGCTACTGATCTGGATGGAAATAACGCCCTCATCCTAGCAGGCTATGGCCGCGCCCTTTTGGCCTCCGAACAAACAAGCAAGGCACTGTCGGTGTTGAAACAATCCCGACAGAGAGATTTTCGAAATCTTCGCATGCTGCGCGATCTTGCTGTGGCCTTTTCCAAGACCAACCAAAACGGTATGGCATCTCTGATAACAGCAGAACGCTTTGCGCTTCAGGGCAAAACAAAAGACGCCAAACTACACGCGCGCCGTGCCCTTGACACTTTGCCGCGGGGATCACCCGGGTGGCAAAGTGCCGAGGATATGTTAAATACAAAGTAAAGCGATTGTCATTATTTATTGCAAAGGACTCCAAATGGATCAAACACAAAGATCGCGTTTTCTTTCTGGAGCTTTTTTTGCCCTGCTTTTTTTTGCGCTTCTTGCTGTGGTTTACACTCGCACAAGTGTCTCAATACGCATCTCCGAAAAAGCGGCCGAAGAACCCTTGGGCAAAATAATAAACAAGGCAACACTACACGCAGAAATTCGCGCCTATATCCTCGAAAATCCGGATATTGTTTTTGAAGCTGCTGCCATCGCGCGTGCGCGCGAAGCTGAGGAAGAAAGTAAACGTGATTCAGATTTGATCAATGAGAACTGGGATGAATTGCAGGATGATGGACGTTCTTACGTAGGCGGGAATTTAGAAGGCGACATCACTTTGATTGAATTTCTCGATTACCGCTGCGGATACTGCCGCAAAGCCTATGAAGACGTTGAAGCGCTTCTAGCGGAAGACGGCAACATTCGCTTTATCATCAAAGAATACCCAATCCTAGGAGACGCCTCTACGACAATGGCGCAATTTGCGATTGCGGCCAAAAACCTCCATGGACCGGATGTGTATAAATTAATCCATGATACCCTAATGTCATTTTCTGGCGACCCAGCGCCAGAGGCGCTGGCCGAGATTGCGATAGCATTCGGTCTAGAGCCAACCCCGATCATTGAGGAGATGATGAGTGAGGCTGTGATGGAGGAAATCGGCTTAAACCGCGCGTTAGCCGATAAGATGAAAATAAGTGGCACACCGACGTTTATCCTTGGTGCAGCTTTGCTGCGCGGGTACCTTCCACTAGACGCCTTGCGCGAAGTAATAAAGGAAGCGCGTGATCCTTGAATTTTATGATTGTCGCGAGACGACATCGAGAAGAAACTTTTTGAGAGCCTGGTAGGTTTCATCAGGTGCCGTATCTGGAAAGAAGTGGCCACCGCGGACCATAGCTATGCTAAAATTACTTAGAAGGTCACTCCAGACGGTCGCCATATCATAAGCTTTCGCCATGGCCCCATCTGACCCCCACATAACAAGTGATGGGATGCTGAGTTTACGCCCAAGGTCCTCGGCATCCAGCACAAAATCATAATCAATGGCGGCGCGATAATCATTACACATAGCGCGTACGCAGTCAGAATTACGCCATGAAGCGCGGTAAGCTTGCAGCTGTTCAGGCTCGTAATGGGACAAATCTGAAGATCCCCAACCGGTGAGGCTGTTTTGAAAAAATCCATCTGGATCAGACAAAATCAAGTTTTCGGGAAAGGGTGCAGGCTGAGCCAGGAAAAACCAATGATAATAAACACGCGCCACTTCTTTACTCAGATCGTCAAGCAAAAGATGCGTCGGCACAATATCCATTACCGTAAGGCTATCAATCCTCTCAGGCGCATCAAGCGCCATACGGTGCGCGGTGCGCCCACCTCGGTCATGCCCCATCAAATGAAAACTTTCAAAACCCAACTTCGCCATGAGATGAAACTGATCCGCGCCCATCTCACGAAAAGAATACTGTGCAACCTCCTTGGGTTTCGCAGAGGCACCATAGCCGCGCAAGTCCGCACAAACTACCGTGTAATCTTGAGCGAGCTTAGCTGCTATATTTGCCCACATCGCGTGGGTTTGCGGAAAACCATGCAACAAAAGGACCGCTGGCCCCTGCCCCTTACACCGGTAAAACACATCACATCCATCTCGCTGAACCACACCGGTATCAAAGCCATCAAACATTAAACCTCCAGACGTGAAAGCGCATCTAAAACGCGTGCCCAGCTACGCGTGCCCTTGTGGAAACTTTCCAAATCATATTTTTCGTTTGGCGAATGAAGCTGATCATCGTCTTTGCCAAACCCGATTAGGATCGGATCAACGCCCGTAATTTCTTGAAAAAAACCAGCGATTGGGATGGATCCCCCGGATCCGATGAAGGCCGCCTCATCCGGCCACTCATCGCTAAGTGCAATCCTTGCTGCTTCAAATGCTGGAGCCTCTGTGGACATCACAATTCCACCCGAGGATCCATGGGCGTTGTAAGATACAGAGCAATCAACCGGCAACATACCTTCGATCATTCTGCGCAAATTCTTACGGATCGCTTCGGGATCTTGATGCCCAACAAGGCGGAAGCTTATTTTTGCGCTGGCTTGGCTTGGCAAAACCGTTTTGAAACCATCGCCTGCGTATCCTCCCTTAATGCCGTTGATTTCACAGGTTGGCTGGGACCACAGCATTTCTAGCGCAGAGTATCCCCTTTCCCCTGCCAAAGCGCTTAGCCCAACGCCGCCAAGGAAGGCATCATGGTCAAATTCAAGTGCTGCCCATTGTTCTTTCAACGTGTCTGATAGCTCTGGCACACCGTCATAAAAGCTCGGAATTGTGACTCGTCCGTTTTCATCATGGAGGCTTGCAAGGATACGGCTAAGCACCCGTATAGGATTCATTGACACACCGCCATATAGACCCGAATGAAGGTCTTTGTTAGGACCTGTGATAGTGATCTCGTCTCCAAGTAATCCGCGCAGCATCGTAGTTATCGCTGGGACGCGACTATCAAAGAGGCCTGTGTCACATATTAGCGCGATATCTGCCGTAATTTCATCTTTGTTTTCTTTCATAAAGGGGATGAGGCTTGGAGAACCACTTTCCTCTTCGCCTTCAAAGAAAAAAGTTATCTTGCAGGGCAACTCACCATGCTCTGCAATCCAAGAGCGACAGGCTTCGATAAAAGTCATCAATTGCCCCTTATCGTCGCAGGCGCCCCGTGCGCGGATCACTTTTCCGTTGTCGGTCTCTTCAACCGCGGGGTCAAAGGGGTCCCTGTTCCACAAGTCCAACGGATCCACTGGTTGAACGTCGTAATGACCGTAAAACAGCAAATGGGGTTTTTGATCGCTGTAGAGTGGTGTGATATGGCCAACCACCATAGGATGCCCAGGTGTTTGGCGCTTTGAGGCTTCAGCACCAAGCGTTGTTAAATCTGCGACCAGCCAATCTGCTGCTTTTTGACAGTCTTCTGCAAAAATTGGATCGGTCGAAATCGACGGAATACGCAGGAAATTACACAATCTCTCTATTGCATTGTCCAAGTCTGCGTCAATCCGCGCGAGTACGGGGGCTAGTGACATAAAAAACTCCTGATATAAAGCCGAAATGAGTCGTAACTAATTTTTTGATTTTGTCTAGGTGCGTTCATGGCAAAGGGGGATTGTCTCGCTCGGCTTGAAACAAGGGGTTAGGAATTGCAAAAGCATAAAAAGGCGGTTGGGGTTGACAGCCTATGAAGTATGAAGACCATTTCACTGCAGCATTGGACAAATTGCACGAAGAAGGCCGTTACAGAACATTCATCGATATTGCGCGGGAAAACGGTAATTTTCCGCACGCTATCTGGAAAAAAACTGACGGAAGCGAAGCACCTGTTACCGTTTGGTGTGGAAATGATTACCTTGGGATGGGTCAACATCCGGTCGTTTTGAGCGCGATGCATGACGCTTTAGACGCAGTTGGTGCAGGTTCAGGGGGAACACGAAATATATCCGGGACAACGATCTATCATAAAGCGCTTGAAGAGGAACTTGCGGATTTACACGGCAAAGAAGATGCACTCGTATTCACGAGCGCCTATACCGCAAACGACGCTACGCTCAGCACCTTGCCCAAACTCCTCCCCGGCCTGATCATTTATTCTGATGCACTAAACCACGCCTCAATGATCGAAGGTGTGCGCCGCAACGGAGGCACGAAACGCATCTTCCGTCATAACGATCTCGCGCATTTGCGCGAATTGCTCGCGGCGGATGATCCTGCAGTACCCAAAGTGATTGCGTTTGAGTCGATTTATTCAATGGACGGAGACCTCGCCCCAATCAAACAGATCTGTGATCTCGCCGATGAATTTAATGCGGTGACCTACCTCGACGAAGTTCACGCTGTTGGCATGTACGGACCGCGTGGTGGCGGTGTTGCAGAGCGTGATGGATTGATGGGGCGCGTTGACATTATCAACGGAACCCTTGCCAAAGCCTATGGTGCAATGGGTGGCTACATCGCGGCTAGCGCGAAAATATGCGATGTAATCCGCTCCTACGCGCCCGGTTTTATCTTTACAACATCAATTGCACCCGCATTAGCGGCTGGAGCAAGTGCATCGGTTGCATTTTTAAAGAGCGATATGCAGCTCCGAGAAGAACACCAAGCAAAAGCTAACATTCTTAAGCTGCGCTTTTGCGGTCTTGGGCTACCAGTGATAGACCATAAAACCCACATCGTACCCTTAACCGTGGGCAACCCTATACATACTCAAAAACTGTCTGATAAATTATTAGAAGATTATGGTATTTACGTCCAACCTATAAATTACCCAACTGTGCCTCGAGGGACGGAGCGTTTGCGGTTTACACCATCACCGACGCATAGCATGAGCGACATCAACAAGCTCGTCAATGCAATTGATGAACTTTGGTCACATTGTGCGCTAAATCGCGCTGACTTAGCATCCTAATACCTTTCGTGTATGCATTACCCCTTTGGGTGTGTTAACGTTTTATCGGTGTCTATGAGCTAAACCGATTCGGTGTAGCCGAAAAGCTGGTAAGGAAAGAGGCAAAAAAGCAGTATGGATCATAGATATCTGGCAGGTAATAGCCGGAAATATGAGACGAAACTAAAGGGATTTGACGACTACGATTTAACGCTTGGGGATATTATGCGCGGCGAACGTGCAACTTTGGGCAGATCTCTTTTGGACGTGCAGCGCGAGCTACGCATCAAGGCGTCTTATATATCGGCTATAGAAAATTGCGATGCGCAGGCATTTGAAACGCCTGGTTTTATCGCGGGCTACGTGCGTTCTTATGCCAAGTATCTGGGGATGTGTCCGGAAATTGCCTACGACAAATTCTGCGCGGAAAGCGGTTATTCCCTAGCACATGGTATGTCCCAAAATGCTTCTGTTCGCAAAACACAGTTGCCAGCGAAAAGCGCGAAAAAGGTCACCGAGCATTTAACACAAACCTTTATTATAAATTCTGCAACAGCTTTCCTGCCTACACAAGAAAGTATCTTTGAAAAAATCGAAGGCCGTGCAGTTGCATCAGTGGCCATTCTGATGCTTTTGATGAGTGCATTAGGTTATGGTGGCTGGTCTGTTCTAAAAGAAATTCAGCAGGTTCGGGTTATCCCCTCAGAAATGACACCGATCACATTGTCGCAAATTGATCCGCTTGCTGCGGATCCAAAGGTAAATTTTGAGACCCAATCGTCTAATAATTTTGAAAGGATTACTTTGAATACTTACGTGAATACAATCGGTTCCGTCGGCCGGCTTTACAGTCCCAAAGCATTGGAAATGCCTATCATGATCCCGCGTGAGGCACCAATCGCCTCTATTGATCCCAGAAACTACGGCAATTTTAAACCTGTGGAACCGTTAATCCCAACAAGCGCTGACCTAGCCACAAAAGCATTGCTTTCTGCTGTCTCAGAAAGCAGAGATCAGACGGCAGAAACGCCGCTGAATATGCCTCAAGTACTCGAAAAGACACCCGCTCAAATTGCGCTTTTTGCAACGCGTGATGCCTGGGTCAGCATCAAAACAGCTGATGGAACGCGCCTTTTTCAAAAGACGATGAAAGCAGGAGAAGAATTTGTAATCCCCGCGAGCGATATTCCAGCCACTCTACATGCCGGCATGTCGGGTTCAATATATTTTGCCATAAACGGTGAATTATATGGACCAGCGGGCACAGGTACACGGGTTATCAAAGATCTCTCCTTATCGCAGTCTGAATTGCAAAGCACATATTCCTTGGCGGATTTGAACGGAGACCCGCAACTTTTGCGCGTTGCCACTTCTTCGACTGTCTCAAGCTTTACAATTGATGATCTGTCAGATTAAAGTGACACATTAGCGCGCAGTCCTGCTGCTAAAAGTGATCAGATTTAAGGAACACCGCGATGTCGCTAAATTCAGTGCGCCCGTGGCGCAACATATATCGCCGCAAATCTCGGAAAATATATGTGGGTAATGTCCCAGTAGGCGGGGACGCCCCCATATCAGTTCAGACAATGACAAATACGCTAACAACCGACGCCTCTGCCACAATCTTGCAGGTCTTGGCCGCAACTGAGGCCGGCGCAGATATTGTGCGTGTATCTGTACCCGATGAAGATAGTGCAAAAGCATTGCGAAATATAGTTAAAGAAAGCCCCGTTCCAATAGTTGCGGATATTCACTTTCATTATAAACGCGGCATCGAAGCAGCTGAAGCCGGCGCTGCCTGTCTGAGGATCAATCCTGGTAATATCGGCAACAAAGAGCGGGTGCGCGAAGTAATCAAAGCCGCACGCGACCACAATTGTTCCATGCGCATTGGGGTCAATGCTGGATCGCTTGAGAAACATCTTTTGGAAAAGTACGGCGAGCCCTGCCCCGAGGCCATGCTGGAAAGTGGTTTGGATCATATAAAAATTCTTCAAGATAACGATTTTCACGAATTCAAGATCAGTGTCAAAGCCTCAGATGTATTTCTTGCGGCTGCCGCCTATCAGGCGCTTGCAGATGCCACAGATGCTCCCATCCACCTTGGCATAACCGAAGCTGGCGGGCTGACGAGCGGCACAATCAAATCGGCTATCGGCTTGGGCAATCTTTTGTGGATGGGGATTGGCGACACTATTCGCGTGTCTTTGTCTGCTGATCCAGTAGAGGAAGTCAAAGTTGGATATGAAATCCTAAAATCTCTGGGGCTAAGGCATCGCGGCGTTAACATTATTTCGTGCCCAAGTTGCGCCCGACAAGGATTTGATGTGATAAAGACAGTAGAAACGCTCGAACAGCGCCTTGAGCACATCAAAACACCGATGAGCTTATCGATTATTGGTTGCGTAGTGAACGGACCTGGAGAAGCCTTAATGACAGATGTCGGCTTTACCGGTGGCGGTGCTGGACATGGAATGGTCTATTGGGCCGGAAAACAGGATCACCGCATCGACAACGAAAAAATGGTTGAGCATATTGTTGAGCTTGTCGAAAAGAAAGCTGAAGAATTACAGAGCACGGAAACACAGGTTGATGCAGCTGAGTGATCAGTCCTTGTTCTGAACGGCAAAACCTTCTCCAAGCTTTGTATACTTTTGACGTAATGGTGCTAATACCTCCACAATTAAGGCTCCAAGCGGCCTGCTAATCCTGCCATACTCGCGTTCGCTCAGAGTAACTCAAAAAGCGACTTCTTATAAATGGATTTGTTCCCTTTTATGGATCCGTTTACCCTCACCTTTTATGAGAACTCTCCATTGTTGTTTGGCTTGGCTATGTATTGTGCCTGCCGCATTGTAGAGATTAATAAGAACTTACAAGATGAATAGTTTTGCACAAAATATTCGCATCAATGCCTTCTGCAATTTTGCTGTAAAAACCGTATTCAAAGGCAGTGAGATTAAAAAATAATTAAATGCTGACAAACAGTGCTACCACATGTTGAATTGCTGTGTCGCATGTCGCGTCCACCGCTAGTGCAATTTTGATCCATGCAATGCTACGTTCTTATGCAAAGAGGTTTTTGTTAAACAGAAACTTCAAGGGCTCGTGTTAAGATAGTATCAAGTAGTCGGCGTGTCTCTGCCAATAGCCTCCAGAATTTTTTGCATTTTGATATAAAATGTTATTTTTATAATAATGGGAAAAAGCTATGAGTGGAGCATGATTTATGCTGCTTTTTGTTAGACTGCCTAGTAAGAAAAGATACAGTACTGGAGGAGAGCAATATGAAAACCTTGCTTGTATTAACAACAGCATTTGCTTTAAGCGGAAGCGTTCTATTCGCAAATTGCGATCGGATTTCCGAAAACAATGCTTTGTATAAATCGATAACGCAATCCGCTGCATCGAAAAGTGATATCAAAAGATTGCAGCAGATCGTAGGAGTACGAGCTGACGGCATATGGGGAAGACGAAGCAACAGAGCTTTTGAAGATCTTGTCAGTAAGTGCAATTCATACAGCTACCCCAGTGATACCTACCCTATTAGCGATGGAATCGTGACAGATTACTATCAAGACAAAACTGTTTTTGAGGATATCCCTTATAAGTCTTGTTCGAACCAAAAAGAACCGATCTACGGAAAAATACAGGGTGGTACCGATCCAGGTGCGGTTGTTGGCGGGGCGATTGTTGGTGGTATCATCGGCAAAGTTGTCAGTGACACAGATGGCGGGACGGCGCTTGGCGCAATTATCGGAGGCGCTTTGGCCAATGAAAATCAGAAGGCAAAAACCAAAACAGCTATTGTTGGTTATGAAGACAAAACAATCTGTACAACCAAATACAAAAGAAATCCGCGAAATACCATTATCTATTCCTATTCAACCATTACATTTGATATGGACGGACGAGAATATGTTGTAGAATTTCATAGAAACTAGTATGTTAAACCAAGCGTAGTGCGCGTCTAATTATCAAACTGGTTCAAAACCTGCTTAGGCATAGCACCCTTTACACGTCTGTTACAAATTAACCGCCGAGAAGGATAATAACTGATTATCAACGCAAAAAGATTAATGGATCAACCTCTTTTGCTGGCTGACAATATAGAAATTGGGGATAATATAAACGGTCCGTCTCTGATCAAGACACCAAGCTGGATACCCACGTGTTTGGGCCGCTATTACCTTTACTTTGCAAATCACTTTGGCCGAAATATCCGAATGGCTTTTTCCAACGAACTAACAGGGCCTTGGCAAATTTATACGGGAGGGGTCATTGATTTGAAAGAAACCCCGTTTACACACGAACGCCCCAACATAGAACAACCGCTATGGGCAAAAGAACAAGGCGTCGACGGTCTCTACCCACATATAGCTTCACCCGACGTGCAAATAAATGGGGCAGAAAAGTGTTTAGAAATGTTTTTCCACGGGTTGGACCACGATGGAGAACAACGTAGTTTACGTGCAATATCAAATGACGGGCTGACTTGGCAAGTTCAGCCAAGTCGTATAAGCCAAACTTATCTTAGAGCCTTTAGCCATAAGCATAAAAAATACGCTATTGGCTGGGGAGGTCAAATCCTAAGACAAAAGTCGTCAGAGACATACGAAATGGGACCTTGGGCGTTTGGGGATCAAGGTCATCGCCATGCAGGTGTTTTGGTAAAGGGAGATAAATTACATGTAGTGTGGACACGTATTGGGGATGCTCCAGAACAGATATTATATTCAAATATTGATATGTCACGCCCGTGGCGTTATTGGTATGCAAGTGATGGGAAGACGATTTTGAAGCCCAAATTTCACTGGGAGGGCGCGCATTTACCAATCTCAACATCAACGGTAGGAGGCCTTAAACAGCAAGAACACGCTCTTCGTGATCCTTTTCTCTTCGAAGATAATGAGAAAGTTTACATGATCTACATTGGAGGTGGCGAATCTAGTATTGGGCTTGCAAGATTATTTTAGGCGTCTGACAAAATTTTAACAAACTCTTGTAAAGATGTAACGTCAGTTTTGCAGCAACTGCACTGCCGGCGGTTATGAGCTTACTCGGCAATCTTGCGAAAGGAACAAATAACTTAGCAAAGCATGCCTCAAACCCACCAGTTTCAATACATTGCAGAATTTTTTTTATCCTATCTTGTATATAAATGGCGCGGTTGACGGGGCTCGAACCCGCGACCCCCGGCGTGACAGGCCGG
>CAJXHI010000013.1 GCA_913051655.1 uncultured Alphaproteobacteria bacterium | reverse complement strand
ATTGCGGAGACTTTCAGGCCGGTATTTCCTAGGACATTATATTTCATCTATTCCACTCCTATCCGGCTTCGCTGTTTGCTCGATTTTTATAATATAAAAATAAATTTAGAGCTAGTGGCGCCTTTTTTGGTAAGAAAATAACTGATCTAAATGAAACTCAGTTGCTAGTAAGGACGGATGAGCTTTCCATAGGTTTCTACTCGGCAAAAATTTAAAGGTAAGTTTTGTTAAAAAAAATTTGATAAAGGCGTTCCGTTTGGAATTTCAGCTGAGATTTTGATCTTGTTTACATAATTATCTCGCCCCCAGTTTTCGCGCCGCCATATTTTTTTCCAATAGGGCTTCTGATATTGACGCGTCATGATGAAAACACTGGCTCTTCCCATTTTAACGCGTTCTGCCGCAACGGCCATTACATTGTTTCTGCTAATCTTGCTGACACTCTGTCCAAGGTCTGGTTCGACGATCAGGCTAAAGAATTGGATCTCTGGCCAGTATGGAGCAACTTCCCGATCCCTTGATTGAAGGTGCGCTGTCAGAACAATTTCTTCGCTGAGGCGAGCCTCGGCACATAGCTATGCTTTTATGTCCAATCAAGTTGCATTCCGCTATTTCAAAAATGGTCCATAGATCATCCATTTTGCAACAATGCCGGCTTAGAAACGCGATTTGGATTTATATTGGCCAGACAGCTTAAGCTTATAATGCATCATCCAACACTGTCGCTTATCTAATTAAAACCTCAAGTGTAAAATTTTAAGAGAATACTGCTTCTGCAACCACCAAGATCCCATCGGCATTACACTAGAAAATGTTGTCAATTTCACCCTTATGTGGAGCACCGATTGTGAAAATTTTTTACGAGCTACGAACTTTAATCGCACTCTTCACGCTTTTAAGAGGATGAAATCACCTCTTCGCGATGGATAACCAAAATGCTTTAAGGTGCTACATCCGCGTAATAGCTGCAGTATCTTATGAAATTCCAGCGGCCGATAATATCGTGACACGCATCTTGTGATGTGGTTTTTGATCAAGTGCGCAGGTGTTGTTGGCAAGTAACCAAATTCATTCCTCATTACAAATTGGGAGACCAGTGTTTCAGGCATGTTTTAACGTGCTGCGCTGTTAAACAAAATTTCTAAACGTTTCGCTATGTCTGGATGAGTCCAATAATATCGAATCCGATCGCTATAGCTGAATTTTCTTAAGTGCCGCTTGTCCTGTTTTGTACTAGAGTAATAAGCTTTCCAATGTTCTGGATTATCACCATTTTATTTCGACAAATGCCTAAAAAATCCCCTTCAGAAGATCTCATTAATTCAGTGTGAATTTTTGTTAAAGCGAAAACGGCTTCTCTTAACCTGAAAGTTGATTCTGGACCAACTTTTAAAAACATAAAATGGCGGTTTACGAGGTCAGCTAATGCGTCCATTTTTTGATAATCTGTTGAAGGTGCCTCGAAAACGATGTTTGGGTGCTCTAAGATAGCTTTAGAAAGGGCAAGCGCTTTGTCCGCGTCATATGGATAGACCGAGGTATAAGAAAACCGACGCCGAGTTGTACAACCACGCCCACAATACGTGGCTAAACGCTGTCTAATCCAAATCTTTCCATGATGCTCGGTGGGTCGTTATTTTGTTGGTAAAACTGTCCAAAGATTTAACATTCAATGTATCCGGTTCGTGTGTCTCTCCGCCAGGACTAGGAACTTCGGCTCCTATATTATAACTTAGTTTATCAGGATCTAGTGCGTAGGTTTCGGCCGCAGCATATAAATCGGTAGCGCGTTGGGCGATTTGTTCAAATGTTGGATTTGTCTCACCACCACAGGCCATACTTGCGTCGAGGTGTATTTTTGTGAAACCGGCCTCAACGTACTCTTTTACCAAACAGCGCGCCTTCTGCATGGCCTCGTGAATCGGTAAATGATGCCAGGGGTTTGGGCCCAGTTGGTCACCGTCCATTATCAGCAGATCGTCATTCAGACCGAAGTCGCGGGCAAGGTCACGGACCCAGCGCATAAAGGTTTCGGTGGTCATTCCGATTTAACCGCCTTCTTGATTGACTTGGTTACACGTTGCCTCAATCACAATCACTGCATTTTTTGGGCTGCATAGCAAAGGGAAGCTTTGATTACATGTTTGTTGGCTGTGCAGAAACATGGGATACAAATTGGTATGCCTGTTCTGTTTTTAAAAATTATACCAAATAAGTTTAACATCTTTTACTTATTTCGAATGAACCTTTATAATTTTGTTAGACTTCGCACCAAGCGAAATTTGTCTGTCCTCCTGTCATCTTACCATGGCTTGAGGGGCGCTAGTATAGCTTCTCAAGAAAACGTTCATATGTTAAATAGAAAAGCCACTGTTTTTCAAATCAAATGTCAATCTTAAAAGGATGGGTTTTAATATAGTCACAGGTGTTTTGTATGCCAGGAAATGAGCTACAAAATGGGCAATACTATAAAGGACATGACATGTCTCGAGGTGGCCCACCAAAGCTCTTTTAGATGAACGCTAATGCGCTTAGGCCTTGAAGCCTAAGCGCAGTTTATGTTTTAGCAAACCACCAGAATTCTTATGCTTTATGCGCGTCAAGTTCGTATTTGGGTGCGACGTCTGACCAGTGGGACACCCTTTTGCTGCTTGCCAGAATGTAGTTAGTAAACATCAAGTAGATCGTGCCGCTATCATCTTGGGCTAAACGTTGACACTCAACATACATTTTCGCGCATTTGGCTTCGTCGAGCTCAGCGCGTGCAACAATCAAATTGATCTGCTCTGTCCTTTAACTCCTGAAGCGCTATACCTTATGATTTGATTGTCGCAGTTCAGAATACCCACGTTCTGCTTCCTCAAATCTAAACTATTCCCCGAAAAGCTTGATAGTTCTGTACTATTTTAAGGGCACGTGAAAGACGTTTGGAACTCTACCGACCATGACCAATACAATAACAATGGATACGTGATCATTTATGCGATAACACTTATTTTAAGATGTCAAACAATCCTATAAGGATCACTTAAGTGACACGTTGATAAAGACGGTTGCGCGACGCTTGGCCCGTCGACGCGAGACCAATACGAAGGGAGAGCGGTATGAAAGACTGTTGTGGTCCGGGGTATGCAAGCCCAGCAGAAGCGATAAACGCTCCACGCGAGAAACTGCTTTATACAATTGCGATCTATACTGGTACGGGCATCCAAAAGCCGGACTATCTGGCAACTGTGGATGTAGACCCAGAAAGCCCCACATATTCTGAAGTTATTCACCGGCTGGATATGCCTGGGATAGGGGATGAACTGCATCACATGGGCTGGAATGCCTGCTCAAGCTGTCATGGTGACAGTTCTATGTCACGTAAATTTCTGATCCTACCCGGGGTGCGGTCCAATAATCTTCATATCGTAGATACTGCCACTGATCCACGTGCGCCGCGTTTACACAATGTGATCGACGGGGCAGAGATCAAAGCAAAGGCAGATCTTTCAGGTCCGCATACAGTGCATTGTTTGGGGTCAGAAATTATCATCTCATTTCTTGGAAATGCCAAAGGCGAAGCACCAGGTGGATATCTACAGCTAGATAAAGATTTCAACATTGTCGGGCGCTGGGAAAATTCCATGGGAAATATCAAGTTTGGCTATGACTTTTGGTATCAACCGCGCCATAACATCATGGTTAGTTCCGAATGGGCAGCCCCAAATACATTCATGCCAGGTTTTGACCTCGAAGAGGTGGGCCATCTTAAATACGGTCGTGAACTACATTTCTGGGATTTTGAGAAAAAAGAACCTGTTGAAAGTTTCTATCTAGGGGAAGACGGGCTTTTACCTTTGGAAGTTAAATTTCATCATGACCCTGACAGTACTCATGGTTTCTGTGGCGCCGCATTATCCACTAATGTGATTCATTGGTGGAAAGATCATGATGGAAAGTGGCAATGGGAAAAAATTATTGACGTGGAAAATGAATTACATCCCGAATGGCCGATCCCGTTACCAGGCGTTATGTCCGCACTTTTGGTTTCAATGGATGACAAATATCTTTATGTGAACAATTGGCTTCACGGGGATATGCGCCAGTATGATATCACTGACCCACATAATCCCAAACTGACGGGTCAGGTCTTTATGGGAGGGTTGCTGGGCAGGGCACCAACGGTCAATGGTGTAGAGGTTACAGGCGGGCCGCAAATGTTCCAGCTTAGTCTGGATGGGCGTCGGCTTTATGTTACCACTTCGCTCTTTTCCACTTGGGATAATCAGTTTTATCCTGAGATCAGAGAAAAGGGTGGGGTTATGGTGCAAATTGACTGTGATCCGGAAAACGGGGGGATGACAATCAGTCCAGACTTTATCGTGGACTTCGGCAAAGAACCTAATGGGCCAAGCCGATGCCATGAAGCGCGCTATCCAGGTGGTGATTGCACAAGCGATATCTGGTTATGATGTTGCATAGGGTAACCCTTTCAAACAGGAATGGCGCGACTTACTCCGTTAATGGACGTCGTCCTTTATTAGAACAACTCAGAGGTCAAGGAGTCGATCTTCCTTATGGCTGTGAATATGGTGGATGTATTACATGTGCCGCGAAGCTCGTGGCAGGTAATATTGATCAACGTCGCCAAATCGCACTTAATAACAGACAGATCGCAAATGGATATGTTATCCTATGCGTTGCCCGTGCAACATCTGATATCACGCTGGAGATCGGGGTTGAAAGCCATGACAACCTTTATCGCAATCCTTTTCTGGATCCCCTCAAGCCACACGAACTGAAGGCAGATATTGCCACACCGGAGGAGCTTTGATGCCTGAAGCTGAAATTGACCGTATCTATGACTATGATCCAAAATACCTTGCTGACTTATTGAAATCCGTCAAAACGATTGCGATGGTTGGGGCTAGTGCCGACAAAACCAAATTCAGCTACGGTGTTCTGCGCCAGTTAAGTGAGATTGGATATGATATACTTCCGGTCAATCCAAATCTGAAAATATCCGAGATCCGAGGACTAAAAGTCTATCGATCGCTTGATGAGATAGAAAAGACCATAGATATGGTGGATGTCTTTCGCCCCAAAGAAGAACTTTACGTCATCACAGAGCAAGCCATTGCCGTGGGTGCAAAGGTGCTTTGGGCACAGATTGGTGTCTACGATGACAAGGCGGCCGAATTGGCTGAAAAAGCCGGTATGCAAGTTGTTATGAATCGTTGTCCAAAGATTGAGCTTTTCCGCCCCTTCTGGAAACCGAGATTGGATCTAAAGATATGAGTACTGGCTGTTAGAACTTCAATCAAACGGGAGGAGGGAGATTTTCCCTCTTCTTTTGGTGCCGTCAGGCAGTTTGACCGTTACTCTCTGTCCAACGGTTCCGAAGCTTAGCAAAATCAAAGCCTGTGCCACGTTTCCCTGTAAACGCGGGGACCAAATTGCAGAAGTAATTTTGCCCACTTCGGCAGTCCCAACTGTAACAGCCCAAGGCGTTGCACATGTAGGACAGGGGCTGCCGTCAAAAAGTACTCCGCGAATTTCACGGTCCACGCCCTGTTTGGCAATCTTTGACAATGCGGATTTGCCGATGTAATCGACATTATTCTCAAATGAACAGAATTTACCCAAGCCAATTTCGAATGGATTATTTTCGCGCGTCATTTCATTACCGTAAGACAACAAGCCGCCTTCAATTCTTTCGATTAAATTGGGACAGCCAGGTTTTATATTAAAGCGCTGGCCTGCGTCCCAAATCGTTTCCCAAAGTGCGGCGCCTAGATGACTGCCGTTCAAATAAATCTCAAATCCACCCTGTCGGGAGTAACCTGAGCGGGCAATCAACTGTTTTGTACCTTCAAAAGATACCCAACCATATTTGAAAAATCCAATATTTCTGATGTGATTGCCAAATATATTGGCCAAAAGATCTTCGGCTTTTGGTCCTTGAATGGCCAGAGGAGAAACATCAGGTTCGCTGACCTCCACATCGAGCTCACGTCCCAAGGCCAATCCAGTAGCATAAAGCAAAACGTCACTGTCTGCGATTGATAGCCAGAACTTGTTTTCACTGAGCTTGATCATGACCGGATCATTGATAAGCCCGGCGTTTCCATCAATTATGGGAAGATAAAGACAATCACCCATCGTTGCCTTGGAAATATTGCGCGGTGTCATAAGTTGAATAAGCTCTTCCGCACAGGGGCCCTCTATCTGGACCTGACGTTGACAGGAAACATCCCATATCTGAACGTGTTCACGCAGATGCCAATAATCCTCTTCTACCGTCGTGCTGTAAGCTTTAGGAAGCAACATGTGGTTGACTACCGAATAGCCGCGCACTCCTGCTTTTTCTACCCTGTCGGTATAAGGCGTCCGCCGGATCCGGCGGGACATATTCAGCCCGTCACTCAAGACGACATCCAAGTTGAATAGGCGTTTGGATTAATGATCACTGGCATATGATAGGCACCATCTGGATCGTTCATTTCAAAGCGTAACGCAATCTCTTTGGTCTTAGCATTTATGCCTTGTCTAGCCCAGTATTGGCCCGTTTCAAAAATCAGTTCGTAGCTGACACCAGGATCAACATGATCAGCTGAAACATCTTGCGAAAGACGACCTCCTGTATCCATTTCTGCGGAAAAGATTACGGAACCATTCTTTGTATTCCTTAGCTGAACAGTTATACCCGAGGCATGGGTGCCGTCAAATCCATTTAGCGTATGTGAGGTGATTTTTGCCATTATTCGATAGACGCCTTATCCCGTTTGTCAGATGTCGCAGCAACGATTGGGCTGATAACTCCGCGACACTTTACGTTCACAACCGCCACCTTATTGCTAGCCATTGCACGGCGTAGAGCGGGAGCAAGCTTGGATCGATGCTCGACCAATTCGCCATGGCCTCCCAAGCCCTCGCACATGGTATGGAAGGGAATATCGCGAAAATCAGTCGCAAAATGTTTGCCGTTAGCAAACAACCGTTCCTGTTGCTGGCTGATACAATCTAACCCGCCGTTATTGTCAATAACGATCGTAATTGGCTTAGCCTCTTGAAAAGCCGCTTCGATTGACAGTCCGCCTGACAAAAAAGCACCATCACCAGAAATAACGACTACGTTTTTATCCGGATGGACCGATTTTGCTGAAATACCAAAAGAGACACCCACCCCTAAAAGGGAGTAACTTCCTGGATGCATAATTCCCCCGAATTTTTGGCCGCGCCATCCTGCCATGTTAACGGCGATTTCTGACCAAAAATGGGTGTTGCCTCCGTCAAAAATGAGCCAGTCTTCATCGCCCATCTCTGCCTGAACATCCAACGAAAGCTGCAGCGGATGGATTTGTGGGGTCTTTGCCGTTTCTTCGGCGATGTGATCATACCAGTGTTGCACCCACTGCGCGCGCTTTGCGCGCTGCAAATCAAACCAGTCATCCCATGTGTGACTCAATTTATTCAAAGCCTCAAGAAAAGCGCCGGGATCGGATAATAGCACTTCGTCGGCAGCTTGATTATATGCAAGTTCTTCATGGCTTCCATTGATGCAGATCAATGTCTGATTATTGGTGAAAAATGGTGGGTTTCCAAAATTCATTTGATTATCAAGGCGCCCGCCAATAATGAGAACTACATCGGCTTCGTGAATAGCCTCTTTGCTCGGATGATACTGGTGAAAATCAGCAAGGCCCATATAAGCTTCTGAGTCCCCTCCAAGCAGTTTGGAATGATAAGGCACATTGAAAATGGGAATACGCCGCTCATTTCCTGTAATTTCTAGCTGCTTTTCAGACTTCGACCACCAAATTCCGTGACCTCCTATAATAACGGGCCGTTTTGCACCTTCGACGAGGGTCATAATATGTTTTAATGCGTTTGGGTCTGGCCATGCGCGTGCGACAGCTCGCTCTTTCCTATTGAAGGGGCGCTCATTCAATCCAGCATCGGCTTCAAACGAGGAAAACATGATGTCTACGGGCAGAGAAATATGTACGGGACCGGGATAACCAGATGTTGCCGCCGTCCAAGCGCGATTGACAAACTCACTAATCCGTTCCCCATCCGTGATTTGTATAGAATATTTGACCAAAGGTGCAGCGATGGCAACGTCGTCTATTTCTTTAAAGCCGCCTGCGCCTTGGCGTTTCAAAGTAGATGAGCCTGTGATAAAAATCACTGGACTTCTTTCACCTGCGGCTTCAAGCATGGCCGGCACCGCATTTGCAAAACCTTCTGGACCGACGAGGCAGACGGTTGGCTTTCTTGTAATTCTTGTATGTCCATCGGCAAGATGACCTGCGATTTGTTCATGCGGAGAATTTACCACAGGTATCTGCCATTCCATAAAGCCTTCTAAGGCAGGGTTGCAGAAGCCTCCGGAAAGGGTAAATACATGGTCGACCCCTTTCTCTTTGAGTGCATGTGCAAGAAGCGCACCACCACGAAGTCTATTAAAAACTTCCATTTATAATCTCCTTTGCGCGCATAACTGCTCTTAACTGATGCCCGTTTACCTAAAGCCTTATATTTTTCTGATCATATACTGGTCCTGTTGGTTTGATCAACAATTCAGAAAGTTAAATGCCCAGTTAGTGCGCCATCTTGAATTTGCGGCAATTAATTTTCCATTTATTTGGACATGTGGCTGAGCCATACAAAAGAGCTAAAAGAATGAAGTCTATTGTCGTTTGGAATATAGCGTAAAGGTAGTAATCGTTCACAAGATCTGCGATTTCAGTCGACTTTATCGTATCAACATATGAAGTTTTCAGTTTTAAATATTTAGAAAATTATAAAAATATTTATCCAAGAAGTAGTGTTATTTGGCACATGCAAAATGATCGCAAAAAAGTGTTTTCTTATTTGTTCCGCATTTTAGTAAGTGCTTTGTAACACCGTTGTTAATGATTCCCAAAAATTTCGTCTACTCCATCTTTAAAAGCACGTTAAAAAAAACGCAAAAAAAAATTGAAATGATATTGCTTTTAAGCTTCACTCTACCTGTGACGCAGGAAATGACTGGGGGTCTCTGTTTGTGCTTTGACTGATTTTTTGATCAAGAAAGGTCACACTAGCGTCACTTAGGAGAATTAAGTGAAAGAAAGACTCACTATAGATAAGGATACATCATGCAAAGATTTCTGATTGTTTTACTAGTGCCGCTAATGTTTGTTTGTGGACCGTTGTTCGCAGATTTCCCTGAGAAGAATGTTACTTACCAAATTACTTTTTCACCAGGCGGCGGTTCTGATGTTAGAGCACGCCATCAACAACCTTATTTGGAAGATGAACTCGGTAAAAAAATTGTAATTCAATACAAACCTGGTGCTGGCGGATCCATTGGCTGGGCCAATTTAGTGAAGCAAAAAGCTGACGGGTATTTCATGTCAGGTATAAACATTCCTCACATAATATTGCAACCATTGGCCCGCAAACCTGGCTATGAAACTGAAGAAATTGTCCCCGTTGCACTGTTTCAACAAATACCCTTTGGTTTGACTGTTCTTCAAGACTCGCCCTTTCAAACATTGGAGGATCTTATTAACTATGCGAAGAAGAATCCTGCCGCATTAACCATAGGCGGATCAGGCACTTGGGATGCAACACACATAGCCAATTTGCAATTTGAAATGATGGCGGGCATTCAAACGACTTATGTGCCACACAAAGGAGGTAAACCAAAACAGACATCATTGTTGGGTGGGCATACTATGGCGAGTTGGTTTGGACCAAACGAGAAAATGCCGCATGGTGATAAAGTAAGGACCCTTGCTTATGCTACGGAAAATCCAATCCAAGTAAATCCCGAAGTGCCCACATTCGCATCATATGGATACCCACTCTATTCATCGGTATATCATGGCGTAGGTGTGCCAAAGGGAACACCGAAGGAGCACATTGAGGTTCTAGAGAAGGCGTTTCTTAAAATTGCCGGTCTCGATGAGACAAAAAAGGTCAAGCTTAAAGTTGGGATCATGCCAATTGCATTAGGCTCCGAGGCGGCTAAAAAACTTATAGCAGACAAAAAGGTTGCATGGGAACCAATAGTGAAAAAGTTTGTAGACTAGTCTTGTTTACATCGACTTGAGCGAAAGCGTTTTTGATGTACGAGGGAATAATCAACGGCTTGTTCCAAGCTCTAGAAGGCTGGAACCTGCTGTTGATTATTTTTGGCACTTTTATGGGCATCATATTTGGGTCCATGCCTGGCCTTACAGCGACTATGGGTTTAGCCCTTCTTGTTCCATTTACATTTGGTATGGAGCCCGCTGCTGGCTTGATAATGCTCGCTGGCATATATGTGGGAGCAATGTATGCAGATGCGATTCCTGCAATTTTAATAAATACTCCTGGTACGCCTGCGGCGATTGCAACCACGTTTGATGGTTTTCCTCTAGCCCAAAAAGGAAAGGCGCAACAAGCTTTGGTGACAGCAGCGGTTGCCTCTTTTTTTGGAAGTATTGTGGCGAATATAATCCTCGCGGTCTTCGCAGAGCCATTAGCTGAGATTTCATTGAAATTTGGACCACCTGAGTATTTTTGGTTAGGCATTTTTGGTTTAACCATAATATCGGTTCTCTCTAGTGGAAGTTTGCTTAAGGGTTATTTAGCCGGTTTTATTGGTTTAATATTTTCAGCTGTTGGCATGGCGTCATTGTCTGGCGATGTCAGACTTACTTTTGGCTTCCCAGAATTGCAAAGTGGGATTTCTTTGGCTGGTGCATTGATCGGATTTTTCTGTTTACCAGAAATTTTGTCCACTATCATTGGAAAAGGGAAAGAAACTTACTCTGGTGAAAAAATTAAACCAAGCATCAAGGTTCTATACGAAACTTATATTGCTCTAGCAAAGATGCCCTTTTTATTGTTGCGATCAGCTCTGATTGGGTTGTTTGTAGGAATTGCGCCCGGAGCTGGTGGTAATATAGCTAGCATGGTTGCTTATGGCGAAGCTTCTCGATGGGATAAAAATCCTGAAGATTATGGCAAAGGAACAATAAAGGGTGTAGCGGCTTCTGAGGCTGCAAATAGCGCAATGGCACCTGGATCATTAATCCCATTACTTACACTGGGAATACCTGGATCTCCCCCGGCTGCAATAATTTTGGGAGCGCTTATGCTTCATGGGATGCAGCCTGGTGTTGAACTTTTTTCAACATATGGTGGTATTACTTATACATTTATGATGGGACTGTTTATTGCAGCTTTTGCAATATTGATTTTTGGATCTCTTGGGTCATTTCTCTTTAGTCGCTTGATTACTATACCCGCGAGATCTCTTGCCCCCGTAATCCTCTTGATGACGGTGTTAGGGTCATATGCTATAAGAAATAATCTTCTTGATGTATGGGTGATGCTTTTGTTTGGTGGCATCGGCTTTTTTCTTACAAAGCTATCTTACCATCCAGCGCCTTTAGTGCTCGGTTTCATATTGGGTCCATACATAGAGGAAGGTCTAGTACAATCAACAATGATTGGAGGGGCAAAAGGAGGTGTTATATGGTATATGATCAGTAGCCCTATCAGTTTATTCCTTATAGGTCTTTGTGCAATTACCGCATTTTGGCCCATTTTTTTCCAAGCTCAATCAAAGTTCAAACCACAAACGGCAATCACCACCGCTAAGGGGAGGATCAACTCAGATATTCTGGTAGGGTTAATTTCTTTATGTCTGATCACAGTTGTATTCTGGTCAACCCGCGGCTTGAGTTTTTACGGAGTTATATTTGTTAACTTCTGTATGTTTTGCAGCGCTATTTTTGGTCTGGTAATCATTTTAAGAGGCTTTGTTAAACCAAATAAAATTGACTTATTTGAGGACCATAACGAGAGAAATAGAGTATTTTTAGGTTTTTTACTTATATTTGGATTTATAATATTAATACCAATAATTGGATTTTTAGGTAGTAGTCTGATTTTTATCGTAAGTATGCAAACATTTCTTACCGGAACTAGTTTTACCTTGAGAAGTGCGTCTACATCCGTTGGTCAGGCCGTTTTAATTACCATTGTGGCATATTATTTATTTTCTATGATACTTATG
This sequence comes from uncultured Alphaproteobacteria bacterium, assembly GCA_913051655.1. Lineage (GTDB taxonomy): Bacteria > Pseudomonadota > Alphaproteobacteria > Rhodobacterales > Rhodobacteraceae > LFER01. Next base: position 63,731 of record CAJXHI010000013.1, on the reverse strand, counting down.
GTACCCCTGCCATCAGGGGTTATTTTTGATATTTAACAGAAATGATCAGACAACGTTTCAAATATTATTCGCAGCGAACTACTCTTTGTAAAACATAGATTTATGATCTTCGCAAAATGGATGCTTTTGTAGATCTTGATCAGAAAATTAGGAGCTTAAGCGCTTTTTGTGACTTTGCTTTGCTTGTTTTAAAATACACCTATTTTAAAATCGACTATTCCCATTTAACTTTGATTGATTGACTGCGTATGTTTTTACGCAATCCGGTCTAAATTTGTCTAAGCGCAAAGCTTCAGTTTCAGTCAGATTATCCTTTGGCGCTTGAAGAGCGTTCGGTTTTATGCAGTAATTTTAAATAAAAAGACAAAAACTTAAATGAAATCATAGCAAATAGGTGAATATTATGGGAAATTTTCAGGAGGCATCAGATCTTGAAAATACAGTCGGGATTAGCGCCCGCAGGTTCGAAGAATCCCCTTTCATCGAACGCACGCAGCATCCTGATATGGTACGCGGTGTATATGCTGGTCGGTATTTTGCGATCTCTCTAAATGAGGATTATATCAAAAAATATTGGTGCCTCCGCCAAAAAGCATTGATTTTTGATACCCCTGAAAAGCCCGTTGAAATTTCAGGTCCTGACGCTGAGGCGTTTCTCGATCATGTGCTGGCCCGCAAAGTTTCTACGATGAACGAAGAACGTGGTTATTACGCCATTGCCTGCACACCAAAGGGTGGCGTTTTTATGGATGGTGTAATGTTTCGTTTTGCAAGAAATCGCTTTTGGTATGTTCAGGCTGACGGTCCATTCGAAAATTGGCTGATGGCGCATTCAGCGGGCTTTGATGTCACCATTTCTGATCCTCAAGTACGGGTTTTGCAAATCCAAGGACCGGCTTCTTTGGACATCATGAAAAAAGCTTCTGATGGTGCGGTTGATGAAAATTTACAATACTTTCGCGCAGGCTTTTTCAATATCGGTGGTCAGAGATTCTATGTCTCACGGACAGGTTTCACAAACGAATTGGGCTATGAGATTTACTGTAGCGCCGCAGAGACCGATCACATCGCTCTTTGGGATCACTTAATGGACTGTGGCACCCCCTATGGAATGGAGTTTTCGTCAACTCGAGCGATGACAATCCGGCGAATTGAAGGGGGCATCTTGGGAAATCTGACCGATGTTACGCAGGATATGACCCCGTTTGAAGCAGGACTCTCGCCGTTTATTGATATGGATAAGCCTGACTTTATTGGGCGAGATGCGCTGGTGGGGAAAGATACGAGATCCTGCTTATTAGGATTGACTTGTGAAACAATCACGCCTTTGTCAGAGAGTGCCGTCATAGATAATGGGATCCGGGTTGGCTATATCACGGCGGGCGTTCCATCGCCAACGTTGGGGCTTGGTGTAGGATATGTTCGGTTTTATGAACCGGGGGAATGGATCGGTCGAACCCTTTCGATGCAGATGCCAGATGGCGCTACCCATGAGGGCACCATAGTCGATCTTCCATTTTTTGATAAAGAAAAACGTTTGGTCAAAGGTTTGGATAGTAACCTTCCGAAACTTCCAGAATAGGGATTTGTGTAATGACGGTTAAATCAAGCATTCGTCCTCGCCGCAGTTTTATTTTCACTCCAGGTTTGCGCCCTGACATGTATTCCAAAGCGCTTGCAAGTGGTGCAGATGTTGTCTGTGTCGAACTTGAAGATGGGATTGCTCCAAAGGATAAGGCAGAGGCGCGTCGAAAAGCATTGGCTTTGTTTGAAGCTCCACAGGTGGATGATGGGGTGGAACGGATTATCAGGATCAATTCCATGCGCGAACGTTTTGGCATTGAAGATGTGAACGCTGTTGTTGCAAGTAAAACGCCACCGCCGGCACTCATGATGCCGAAGGTCAGAACACCAGATGAAGTTGTTATCCTTGATCAGTTATTGACTGAAGTTGGGCATGACACAAGGCTTCACGTGATCATCGAAACCAATGAGGGCCTCGAGGCCGCTTTTGAGATCGCAAAATGTTCGCCGCGTATTGATGCAATGTTTTTTGGCGGGGTGGACATGGCCGCTGAACTAAGATGTCAGAATAATTTTGGTTCACTTCTATATGCGAGGTCCCGCGTTGTGCATGCTTCTGCGGCCGCAGGTTTGGATGTTCTTGATGTACCTTTTCTTGATTTAGATGATCCAGAGGGTATGCGCGTTGAGGCCGAGAAAGTTCGCGATTTGGGATTTTCTGGTAAAGGATCAGTGCACCCAAAACAAATTACCGCCCTAAATGAGGTATTTACGCCGAGCGAGTTTCAGATTGCGCGCGCGCGCCGCATCATAGCCGAATTTGAAAAGGCTGATACCGGTCTTGTCGTCATCGATGGTAAGTTAATTGAAAAGCCCGTTTTGCGCGAGATGCACCGCATCGTTGCGATTGCTGATCATATGCAACTGTAAAGTAAGCGCAGCACTATTTATGTTGAAATCCAGTTAGGCAACCAAGGATTCTGCGCGTTTCAAATCAACGGAGACCAGTTGACTCACGCCCTGCTCTTGCATAGTGACACCGAACAGTCTGTCCATGCGTGCCATCGTAACCGCATGGTGTGTGATAATCAAAAACCTCGTGTCGGTGCGTCGGCACATTTCGTCGAGCATATCGCAGAAGCGGTTAACATTGGCATCATCCAAAGGTGCGTCGACCTCGTCAAGCACACAAATTGGGGCGGGATTTGCCAGAAAGACGGCGAATATCAAGGCTAAAGCTGTCAGGGTCTGCTCCCCACCGGATAGAAGTGACATTGTGCTGAGTTTTTTGCCGGGTGGTTGGCACATGATTTCAAGGCCAGCTTCCAGCGGATCATCGCTTTCGACCATTACGAGGTCGGCTTCGCCACCGCCAAAGAGATGTTTGAACAACATGCTGAAGTTGCTATTTACTTGTTCAAATGCAGTCAGAAGCCTTTCTCGGCCCTCTCGGTTTAGGTTGGAAATTCCACTACGCAACGCTTTGACGGCATCCTCCAGATCTGCTTTTTCGATGGCAAGAGATTTGTATTCGGTTTCGATCTCTCTTGCATCGTCTTCAGCGCGCAAGTTTACAGCGCCAAGCGCATCTCTCTGTCGTTTCAGCCGTCCCACTTCGACCTCTACATCCCCGGCTGGGGGCATTTTATTCGCATCACGATTGAGCTTTGCTAAAAGAAGTTGCGGAGTTTGACCAAGCTCTTCTTTTATTCTGGCGGACGCTCTGGCCCGTTGATCCTGTGCAGCGTCGGATTTGGCCTGTGATACGGCGCGTTCCTCTCGTTCCTCTGAGGCGGCTCTTTCCGCGTCTCGTTCGTTTTGAACGCATTTGCGCAGGGTTGTTTCCCCCTGGGCCAGCGCATCACCGGCCTCTTTTAGGCGCGCTTGCGCAGTCTCAATGGAGGCGCCAATCTTTGTTTTGTTGTGCGCAATTTCTACAGGTTTTAAATTGGCCTCTTTAAGGGCTTGGTTTGTTTCAGTCTGGCGCTGCAAAAGCTCTAAGCTCCGCTGTTCCGCTGTTTGCAAACGATGGCGCCATATATCCATCTCTTTATCAATCTCAGACAGGCGCCTAAGGCGTGCCTCACCTTCGCGGCGCAATTCATCGCACAAAGAGCGTTTTGTCATCATTGTCATACGAGAGGCTTCGACAGTTGTTTTAATGTCTTCACTTTCGCGTCGTGCGTTGTCCAAATCGCCAAGCTTTTCCACTGCTTCGGTCGCTGAATTAAGTTGTGTGCGGGCTTCCAAAGCTTCATCTTCGTGGCGTTTTACCCCTAATTCCAAACTCTCCAATCTACTCTCGGCGAGGTTTCTGTCGGCCTCTGCGCGGCTTAATGCACGGCTTGCTTCTGCCATCGCTTTGTCCGCTTCGCGTCTCGCCTCTCGTGCCTGTCGATCGATTTCTGTTGCGACTGATAGCTCTTGAGAGGCACTGTCATGGGCAGCGCTAGCGCTATCGACGCCTTTTTGAGCGGTCTGAAGCGTCTCTTTCAAATCGGAAAGCCTGTTCATCTGTTCCAACCGCATTACCGCAGTGGACGACACATCGCTGGACAAAACCTTATATCCGTCCCAGCGCCATAGGTCACCTTGCTGGCTAACAAGCCTTTGACCGGGGGCAAGGTCAGATTGAAGCGTTGCGCCCGTGGTGGCGTCGACCAGACCGATCTGGGACATCCTGCGCATAAGCACTGGCGTCGTTGATACATACTCGGATAAGGAGTGGGCACCTCGGGGCAAGGAGGCAGTATTATCATAGGGGGGCAGGTTTACCCAACCTGTAGCGGTATCAGACTGATTAACCTCAGCTGTTCTCAGATCATCCGATAAGGCTGCTCCGATTGCCTTTTCATAACCGCTTTGCACCTGAAGCTGATCAATGACTTGCGTGACTTCGGATGTTTCACGGTCCACAAGTTTTTTAAGTGCGCTGACCTCAGCACGCAGCGCGCTTGCCTCGCCTTCAGCCTCTGATCGGCGCGCGCGTGCCTCTGCCTCAACGGCCTGTGCCGTTGCGCGTTGGGCTTCGGCATTACGGAGATTTAATTCGCTTTTTTCAGATGCGCTTATCGCATCTTGCTCAAGGCTTTGGATCTCTTCAAGCCGATGATGCGCAGTGGCACGTACGTTTTCGGCATCATTAAGCGAAGCACGCGCCGTTTCTGCGCCTTTTTCGTTTTTCTCTAGGTTTGTTTGACAATCGGATAGTAAACGGTGCGCGGATTGATGGCGTGCAGCCAGACGTGCAACATCTTCAGTTTTCTGGGACAGATCGCTTTCGCGGGCCTGAAGAATAGCTGCCGCCTGTCGTGCATCTCCTTCGGCTGTATTTAGCTTTGTGCTGTGTCCCTGTTGTCCTTCTGTCAGCGTCTGTTTTTCTGTCTCCAACTGTCGAATGGTTTCAACGGCATCACGTTTCAACCCTCTTTCGCGTTCCATATCAAGCGCCAGTTGTTCAAGGCGGTTGGTCAGAGTTTCGATACGTTCGCGCGCGCGATCTTTTTCTCGATCAAGTGTGTCACGTTCTACCAAAAGTCGTTGAAGAATGGAGCCAGCAACTGCTTCCTCCTCGCGGAATGGTGGCAATTTTTCTTCGGCTTCGCTGCGTTCTTTTTCTGCTTCGCGCGCTCTGGCCTCCGCACGAGAAGTCGCCAACGTGCGCTCACGCAGATCTTCGTCGGCACGGAGGCAAGCCTGCTCAGCGTCCCGCCATCGCAAGAACAAAAGCATGCTTTCAGACACTCTGAGTTCTTCTGCTATGGCACGGTATCTGGCGGCATGACGGGCCTGTCGAGCGAGTTGTGATAACTGCTGGGCAAGTTGTTCTAACACATCATCCACACGAAGCAGATTGCTTTCGGTGCTGTTGAGCTTCAGCTCTGCTTCATGGCGGCGCTGATAGAGCCCCGAAATACCCGCAGCCTCCTCCAAAATGCGACGACGGTTTTTCGGTTTGGCATTAATAAGTTCCGAAATTTGCCCCTGCCTCACCAATGAGGGTGAATGCGCCCCCGTTGATGCATCCGCAAAAAGCATCTGAACGTCTTTGGCCCGCACATCTTTTCCAGATGCTTTAAAGGCGCTTCCGGCATCGCGCGTTATTCTACGCACAATTTCCACGGTATCACTGTCGTTAAAACCTGCGGGTGCCAAACGGTCCGAATTATCCAAAAGGAGGTTGACTTCGGCAAAGTTACGCGCCGAGCGTGTGGAGGCGCCGGCAAAAATGACGTCCTCCATACCGTCGCCTCGCATTGCGGTTGGGCGGTTTTCGCCCATAACCCAGCGTAGCGCTTCAAGTAGATTGGATTTTCCGCAGCCATTAGGACCGACAACGCCGGTCAATCCATCAGAGATCAATAACTCTGTAGGATCAACAAAGCTTTTAAAGCCCGTCAGCCTTAGTTTCGAAAAACGCACTGATATACTGCCCTTTTATGCTGCCCGTGATTCTTACTATGGATAGTTTGCCTGTCGCGTTCTCTTAAGTCAAATCCACCCTACCTGATATCGTGGCAACCATCCGCCTGCCCTACTATATATCGACTTTTTGATTCGTCAGCTTGTACAGGTGGGTGAAAGGCAATAACACTGAATTTAGGCATTTTTGAAAGAAATTCTAATGATCGCAATTAACTACGCCGATCCACGACATCCGGAGATCAAGGCCTTGTTGATGCAAAGCCATGCGCTGATGCAATCGCTATATAGCGAAGAAGAAAATCATTATTTGTCGCTTGAGGCTCTTTGTAAAAAAGATGTTCGTTTTTTCGCTGCACAGATTCACGGGGCCTATGTTGGCTGTGTAGCTTTGGCGTTGAAAGAGGGCTATGGGGAGTTGAAATCGATGTTTTCTGATCCTCACCATCGCGGTAAAGGTGTCGCCAAAGCGCTTATGACGGCCTTGGAACGAGAGGCTATTTCGCTAGGCTTTGACCTTATGCGCCTTGAGACCGGCGAAATGCTGAAAGAAGCTGTCACGCTTTACACAAAATTTGGATTTATTCGCCGTGGTCCATTTGGTGATTACCGCGATGATCCTGCATCGGTTTTTATGGAAAAATCGCTTAACGCAACACACACCGCAAGCGCCCCTTAAGAATGGATGGGACCGCTTTGTTGATGGTAATATCAGTGCAATTCGTGACCGTAGATGTGAACTGTGTAGCCAGCGATAAAATCTAGTCTCTGTCTGGAAGGGGAACGAACCCGTGCCGCACGGACTCAACGCGTAACTATTTATATAGTATGTCCTCGGTAGGCTAATAGGGCGCTCGCTTGTAGCATATACGTATCAAGGCGATGAGGTAAAATAGCATCCAAAGAATGCTTACCGAGTCATAATTTAACAAAGCATGTGTGTGACAGATAAAAATGGGTAAGGAATTAAGCGCGAAATTTTTTTCTGACCTTTGCCTCCCGAGCACGCACAAGCTCATTTACATAACAACTGCGTTAACATATTGTTTTTCGCATCCTCGAGCCCCTCTATAACATCAAAATGGTGTTTTTTAGCCTCAATGACGAGATCGGCTTTCCACGCGTCTGCTAGCCATTTTGCCTGATCAATGAATACAGGCCTTTCGTCTGCGCCAACCCATACCGTGACGGGACAATCTGGCCGTGCCATAAACGTTGGGCTTTCGTCGATGGCATCATCTTGGGTCATTTGAAAGGCGTCATTCATGGCAGTCTGGCACAATGGGCGCAGATCACCCAATGGTGATATGGGCATCACATGGGTGACCCTGCCCATAGTCTCCGCCGGTAAAAGATCCCCAACCGCCATACGCGCCACCAAGTGACCGCCGGCGGAATGGCCAGCCAGAACAATCTTTCCAGTTGTGCGTTTTGCAATTTCGGTCACGGCTTTGGCAATTTGTCGGCTGATGTCGCTAATCCGCACATCTGGACAGAGTTCATACGAGGGTATTGCCACATGCCACCCCTTTTGCAACGCGCCCTTGGCAAGATGAGACCAGTTGGATTTATTAAAGCGCAACCAGTAACCACCGTGGATAAAGATAAAAACATCGTCGGAGTGTGAGAACGGTGAAAAGAAATCAAATTTTTGCCGTTCCGTTGGACCGTAGGGGATATCGCAATCTGCTCGGGCCTCTCCATTCAGCTTGTCACGAAATATCTGAGCTGCATTTTCCCACTGCAAAACAAAACGATCTGCGTTCGGAATGTAGTGGGCGTTGGAGTAGGCATCGTCCAAGCTTTGCATGTTTTACCTTTCTTGATCTGGACAAACACTTGCAGAAACGTTTTGAGTAAACCAGCTAATTTTTTTGGGAGTTTAAATATGCTTGACGAAACGACAAATCTGGCAAGTCTGCTCAAAGATCCCAGTCTGTTTGTTACCAAAGGGTATCTTGCAGGAGAATGGATGGATGGCGAAGGTGGCGCCACTTTTGACGTCTACAATCCAGCGCGTGGTGATGTAATTGCGCAGGTTGCCGACTTTAGCAGGGCACAAGCGGGAGAGGCGCTCGTTAGGGCGGAACTAGCTCAAAAAGAATGGGCTGCAATGACTGCTAAAGAACGCAGTGTAATACTGCGCCGCTGGTTTGATCTTATGATGGAAAATGCGGATGATCTGGCAATTATTCTGACAGCGGAGCAGGGAAAGCCGCTTGCTGAAGCGCGAGGAGAAATTGGCTATGGCGCTTCTTTTATCGAATTTTTCGCTGAAGAGGCCAAACGGGTTTATGGCGAAACCATCCCCGGCCACCAGCGCGACAAGCGTATCACGGTTTTAAAACAACCGATCGGCGTTGCCGCCTCAATCACACCGTGGAATTTTCCGAATGCAATGATAACGCGCAAGGCAGGTCCGGCTTTGGCAGCTGGTTGTGCTTTTGTTGCGCGTCCGGCTACAGAAACGCCACTTTCGGCGCTCGTCATGGGCGAATTGGCTGATCGTGCAGGGATTCCAAAAGGGGTTCTGTCGATCATTCCATCCTCTCGGTCTTCCGACATCGGCAAAGAATTCTGTGAAAACCCAATTGTACGCAAGCTGACTTTCACGGGCTCTACTGAGGTGGGGCGTGTGTTGCTCAGGCAGGCTGCTGACAGCGTCATGAAATGTTCCATGGAATTGGGCGGCAATGCACCTTTCATCGTATTTGATGATGCAGACCTTGATGCGGCTGTTGAAGGCGCGATTATGTGCAAATTCCGCAACAACGGGCAAACTTGCGTCTGCGCGAACCGGATTTATGTCCAAGCCGGTGTTTATGATGCCTTTGCTGAAAAGCTTGCAGCTGCAGTTGGTAAGATGAAGGTGGGTGATGGTTTGATTGATGGAACAGAATTAGGCCCATTGATCAACACTAATGCGATCTTAAAGGTGCAGGAACATATTGCAGATGCGACTTCAAAGGGAGCTACTATTGTGCTCGGCGGGGAGGCGTTACAAGGGGCAGGAAACTTTATCAATCCGACTATTTTAGCAGGTGCTACAAAAAGTATGGTGGTTTCCACCGAAGAAACCTTTGGTCCGCTTGCGCCTTTGTTTAAGTTTGAAAATGAGAACGAAGTCATTGAACTTGCTAATGATACGATCTTTGGTCTTGCGTCCTATTTTTATGCCAAAGACCTGAGTCGTGTTTACAAAGTCGCTGAGGCACTGGAGTATGGCATTGTAGGTGTAAACACAGGGATTATTTCGACTGAGGTGGCACCATTTGGTGGTGTGAAACAATCTGGGCTAGGGCGTGAAGGAAGCCATCATGGGATCGATGATTACCTTGAAATGAAATATATTTGCATGGCGGTCTGACCGGGAAATAAGCGCTGAAAAATTCAAAATTTTAAAGGCGAAATTTAAACTTCGCCTTGATCTTATGCGACTTTGGCTGCTTTAGTATTCGCAGCCAAGGGAGAATGGGACATGTCGCAGCGCAAAGCAATCTGGGGTTGGTTCTTTTATGACTGGGCCGCCCAACCATTTCATACCCTATTGATGACTTTTATCTTCGGACCCTATTTCGCCATCGTTGCTTCGCAATATTATATGGGATTGGGGCAAGATGAAACACTTGCGGATGCAAATGCTCAGATCGTCTGGTCAAATTGTCTAGCCATTACAGGGCTAATCATCGGATTTGGTGGACCGATCATCGGTGCGATTGCCGATACTACGGGCACGCGGCTGCGCTGGATTTGGGGTTTTTCTACTATTTATTCTGTAACGGCGCTTGCGCTCTGGTATACGTATCCGGACGGTTCAAACATGTGGCTTATGCTTAGCGTATTTGGCATTTGTTTCGTCATGGCAGAATATACCTACATCTTCACTAACGCTCAATTGCCAAGCCTTGGATCGGCTCAGGAAATCGGAAAAATTTCTGGATCAGGTTTTGGTTTTGGATATGTTGGTGGGGTATTGTCCCTTTTAATAATGCTTCTTTTGTTCGTCGAACAGGACAATGGCAAAACCATGATCCTGAACCTTGATCCTCTTTTTGGGCTAGATGCTGTACAAAAAGAAGGAACGCGCTTCGTCGGCCCTTTTGTGGCCATATGGTTCGCTATCTTTATGATTCCTTACTTTTTGTGGATGAACGAGGATAGGACAATCAGGCGAAAAATGAATATTGCGCAAGGGATTTCCAATCTCTGGGCCTCCATCGTATCATTGCCTGCGAGGAAAAGTCTTTTTGCGTATCTTTGTTCGTCAATGTTTTATCGTGACGCTTTGAATGGCCTTTATACTTTCGGCGGGACGTATGCGGTTCTGGTCTTAAACTGGAGCGTTATAAAATTAGGGCAATTTGGTATTATCGCGGCGATCTCTGCCGCTCTCTTTAGCTGGCTTGGGGGCTATTGTGATCGCCGTTTTGGCCCCAAACCTGTGATCGTTGTAACAACATTGATTTTGACAATTGTATGTTTTGTGATTGTGAACACATCACTCACCCATGTTTTTGGTGTTCCTGTTGAAGAGGGATCAAATCTGCCAGATCTGGTCTTTTACGGTTGCGGCGTATTTATCGGCGGTATGGGCGGCACGCTTCAATCTGCCAGCCGCTCTTTGATGGTGCGGCATACTTCGACGGAACGCGCAACCGAAGGCTTTGGGCTTTATGCGCTCTCTGGTCGTGCGACAGCTTTTCTCGCACCAACTCTGATCGGGATTGTCACCGCTATCAGCGGAGACGCGCGTATTGGCATCTCTCCTCTGGTCGCGCTCTTTATTGTTGGTATCATCTTGTTACTATGGGTCAACCCAGTAGGAGAGAGTGATACATGGGAATCTACCGACTAAAAAAAAGTGTCATTGGTTGTGTGATTTTTCTTTTGATGCCGGTTGTCAGTCTTGGGGAACCAGAGGCTCGTCAGCTTTTTGGCAAAAAGAGAGATGCTTCTAATCAAACCAGCTATGCGCATGGCAGCTATTCCAAAGGCTGTCTTGCCGGTGGTGAGCAACTAGCACAAACTGGCGAAACCTGGCAAGCGATGCGGCTTTCCCGGAATCGCAATTGGGGCCATCCAGCGGTAATAGACTATATCAAAGGTCTTTCTAAAAAAGCGGCCAAACTGCCCGGATGGAACGGGCTTTACATTGGCGATATTTCGCAACCGCGTGGCGGGCCGATGCTGAGCGGTCATCGCAGCCACCAAATCGGGTTGGATGTTGATATATGGTTACGCATAGCAAAGGATTTGACCCTGCCCCGCCAGACAAGAGAAGAAATTTCCTCTACCTCCTTGCGCCGCAATAACGGTGCCTTTGTGAATGATAAATGGACCCGGTCCCATCATGATCTGATCAAAGCGGCCGCAAGTGACCGCCGCGTTGCGCGTATATTTCTGTTTCCCGGTGCAAAGGTGCAGATGTGTAAGGATGAAAATGGCGACCGCGCATGGTTGCGCAAAGTACGCCCTTGGTGGGGGCATCATTATCATTTTCATGTGCGCCTGAAATGTCCCTTAGGGATGACTGGATGTAAAGATCAAGCACCCCCTCCCGCTGGGGATGGATGTAACGAAGCCCAAGGCTGGGTGGATCGCATTCTCAATCCTCCCCCTCCAAATCCAAACGCACCAAAACCTAAACCGCGTCGTGAATATGTGATGTCTGATCTTCCTCGCCAGTGCGCAAAGGTCTTGACCTCAAAGTAATGAGTGCATACGTCCGAACCTGTCTGCGATGGTCGCGGGCCGAGTCTCCGCAACCTTGTTAAAACGGACCATATTATGAACAAAATTTTTCTCGGTATCGCCGCGATGGCGACTGTTGTTGTCGCCTCCAATATCCTAGTTCAATTTTTAATCCTTGATGGATTGTTGACTTGGGGGGCGTTTACCTACCCTCTCGCCTTCTTAGTGACAGATCTAATGAACCGTGTTTACGGAGCAGCCGATGCAAGACGCGTAGTTTATTTTGGCTTTGTTACGGGCGTTGTTTGTTCCTTAATCGGAAGTCAGATTACCCTTGAAGGCGACGGCTATACCTATTCCGCGGTAGCATTTCGTATTGCTGTTGGTTCAGGCATCGCATTTCTTATCGCACAGCTGGTGGATGTACTCGTCTTTGATCGCCTGCGTGCAGGTGTGTGGTGGCGTGCACCTCTGGCTTCAACGGTAGTTGGATCTATTCTTGATACAGCATTGTTTTTTACAATTGCCTTTTCTGCGAGCATTCCTTTTTTTTCAGAGGCGGCCAATGGAGACATTTCTTGGGCTTGGGATATCGCACCGCTGCTGACAGTTGGCTCTGATGCCCCGCTATGGGTATCGCTCGCATTGGCGGATTGGATGGTCAAGCTCTCTGTTGCTTTGATCGCTTTGATCCCATTTCGAATTTTGGTTCACAGAATTTTCGACCAGAGTGCATAAACATTTTGACAAATCCCAAATCTATGCCAACATATAAATTATAGGAAACATAAAGAAAGGAGGTGATCCAGTGTCTAGAGAGGTATTGGAGAGAGGTGTCGGAACAGTCGTGGGGGCGCGAATCTAGGGCAATCCTTGGTTAGTGTACCACATGATTGGTGAGAGCCTAACCGGCCCCACCTCCGTAAATCTCAAAGGGCCGCCTCAATCTGGCGGCCCTTTCCGTTTCACTTGTAATCACAGGCTGATGTTACATATTTCAGAGCATATCACTTTGCAGGATTGGGAACTGAAAGAACAGTTCATGCGCGCTTCTGGTCCGGGGGGGCAGAATGTTAATAAAGTCAGTTCAGCTGTTGAATTGCGCTTTGAAGCGGCACGATCTCCATCTTTGAGTGATGCTGTGAAAGCCCGTCTGAAACGGATTTCCGGGCGCAAATGGACTAAAGATGGGGCGCTGATTTTGCAGTGCGATGAGACGCGCCATCAATCGCGTAACCGCGAAATTGTTAGAGAGCGGCTTAAGGAAATGATCCTCAAAGCTCTCGTTACTCAAAAGGCGCGCATCGCCACACGTCCCACCTTGGCCAGCAAACGCCGTCGCGTTGCCGCCAAAAAGCACCGAGCTGCGATAAAGGCAGGCCGGGGTCGTTCAACCACGTCTATCGATAGAAAAGACGATTAAAATCAGCACTTGTCTTTTCTCAACCAATGCTTACTTCTAACGCGGACGAGGGAGAGTACAGCGCATGATGGCGATTTATGGACCTATACGGCTAATTTTGGATATCGCATTTTTCTTTATGGTCGTGCATATTATAATGAGCTGGTTAATAAATTTTCAGGTATTGAATTTGCGTCAGCCCATTGTTGGTCAAATTTGGACGGGGCTTAATAGGCTACTTGAACCAATTTATGCACCAATCCGGCGCGTTCTTCCGGACACTCGTCCTCTCGATCTCGCACCACTGGTTGCGTTCGTCATCATTATTTCTCTGCGTGATTACATTTTACCTGCAGTACTCTTGGTGCGGTGAAAACCAATGCCTCTCAATCAGAGTTGCGAATTTGATGGTTCTGGAATTTCAAAGGGCGTTTAAAAGTACAATGTTGGGCCATGCATCCGCCGGCATGCCAAGCTTTTGCTGGATATTTTGCACTGCAGCCCGAGTTTTTGCACCAAGAATGCCGTCGATGGCACCTACGTCGTATCCGCGTGCTGCTAATTTGGTTTGAAGCTTTTTCATTTCTGAAGCACTTAGACCGTTTTCTGCGGAGGTGTTTTTGTAACTATCGGCGCCTTCAAGTAGCGTTGCGAAATATGCGGCTGTCATCACATAGACAAAACTTTTATTCCACTTAAGCAGCACATGGAAATTTGGAAAGACCATAAAGGCGGGTCCAAACCGCCCCTGAGGCAGGATAACAGAGGCACCTAAATTAAGACCATGAAGCGGAGCCTCACGGCTTTGGACTCCAAGTTTTTGCCATTCTGTTCCGGTTTTTTCTGTGCCAATACCGGTGAGCGCCCAATCAAAGTTTGCTGGCAACGTGACCTCTTGTATCCAAGGTTCTTTCGCGCGCCACCCCAAGGAACGCAACATATTGGCGCCTGAAAGTAAGGCATCGGGTGGCGATGTTTTCAAAGAAATTTTTCCATCCCCATCTCCATCTATACCATTCATCAAAATGTCTTCAGGCAACATTTGTACCATTCCAATTTCGCCTGCCCAAGCGCCTTCGGTGGTGAGAGGATCGAAATCTCCTCTTTCGAACAATTCCAATGCAGCAAAAATCTGCGGACGAAAGAGATCCGGTCTACGACAATCATGAGCCAAAGTGACTAAAGAATTAAACGTATTAAAGTTTCCTTGCACGGCTCCAAAGTCGGTCTCAAACGCCCAGAATGCCGTCAATATCCCACGAGGTACACCAAAACGGCGCTCGACGTCATTAAATACGGATTTAAACTTTTTGAGGTTCTTGGTCCCGTGTTGCATGCGGTGCTTGCTGATCAAACGCCCTGAAAACTCAACAAATGGTAGTTGGAACACGCCCTGTGCCCGATCTGCTTTAATCGTTTTGGGTTCTTGTCTAGCAGAAGCAAAAAACTGATCTACTTCGAACCTAGAGTGTCCTTTTTGAAGCGCCTCACGCTTCAGACCTCTAACAAAATCGTCAAACTTACCACCGCAGGTTTCTCCGTTGGCGGAAGTCATAGAAAGGGCCAGCATCAAACTGGATAGCAATATATTCTTCACATTTGTCTCCATACTTCTAAATTTCAGAAGTCTTTGATGATTTTGTCCGTATATCTTATCAGATCACAGAAAGGGCTACGACGATCAGCAACCCTAATGCCCACGCTGACCAAAGCATACGCACTGCACGCTCAATATCATTGGCATTTGCGTGTTTATTTCCTCTTTTATTCACCCAAGCAAATTCTTGTAGAGTTCCATTGTAACTGCGCGGACCGGCCAACGCAATTTGAAGCGCTCTAGCCATCGCAGCTTCGGGCCAGCCGGCGTTTAGCGAACGGTGCAGTTTGGTGTCGCTTACGATGTCGCGCCACTCCTGCAGGAAAAGATTACCCGTACTACAACAGAGAAGTACTGCGCTAAGGCGCGCCGGGATAAAATTTAAAAGGTCGTCACAGCGCGCAGCCGCCCATCCAAAATTGATATGGTTTTCTGTTTTGTAGCCAATCATACTGTCTGCAGTGTTGATCGCCTTGTACATGATGAGCCCGGGCAGTCCCGCAAGCATATACCAAAAAATTGGTGCAATCACGCCATCAGAGAAACTTTCAGCCGCGGATTCGATTGCGGCACGTGCGACTTGTGCTTCATCCATTTCTTTGGTGTCGCGACCAACAATTAGCGACACTGCTGTTTTCCCCTCAACGAGAGATTGTCTTAGTCCTACTGCTACTGCCTCAACATGATCCCCTAAAGATTTCTGTGCAATAAAAATCGCTATGAGCAGCGTTTCGACGATGGGCCCTAATTGGTTGAGTGCTATCCCGAGTAAGCAAGCCATCGATAGGAGTGTAATTAAAAATGCGAGCCCCTTAGCTTTCTGCGCAGGCGGACTGTTTAGATACTGGTCTCCCAATGTTATTAATCTTCCAATCAGGACCACCGGATGAGATATGCGTGACCATAGCCAATTAGGTTCGCCGAATAGTGCATCCAGTATCATACCAATTGCCAAAAGTCCCATCATACACCGCACCTTTGCAGCATTACTGTGCTTTGGGGATCACTCAGACAAAAATTATCCATCAGACCGTCTGTAGATTTCTGTTGTTTGGTGATGTGTCGAAGAAAGGATCGCCTAACGCGACTTCTTCTCAGAAAATCAGGTGTTCGGTTCATCAAATACCTATCTGCAAACGATCCACAGGATTTTCCAAAGATCATACCCATTAGTATGACCAGCTTGAAAAAATTCCGCAAAAAAGTGCCTCAGTTTTGTCTAGTTATGCGAAGGCTATGGAGTATATTTTTTCAAATTATGCAAGTCATTTAAAAATTATAAATTCATCTCGCGCGCGTTAATTGTTTTTTGTAAGTTTTACCGTTTTTAGTTACTGTCATCTTCTTATTAAAGTTTAAAAGTTTGGACATAAAAGTACTGACTGTAGACAGTATCAAAAAGCTCGGACTTTTACGGCAGCTTGCATTGCACCGGCTTGGGCCTGATGTGGACTTTGTATAGACGCAATGTTCTGCCTTTAAGTGCTTTATGGATCAATCATATTGAATTATCGTGCTAGATTTAATTTTTAAACAGGGCAACGCGTTTGCAATAACTTATTTTGCAACGTACAAACTTCGCAGGCCGAGTATGTTTTTGGTAACAACACATACTTTTTTGTGGGTGGATCATTTTTCCAGCATTACTCCATGCTTTTGGGTAGATAGAAAGTTCGGCACGCCCCGAAGATATCGCAGCTATGGCAGAACATTTGGCGCAAGAAACTTCCACGTTTGCGTGGTATGATTCGTAAAAAGAATAATCGGTCCGTTCCAAGCCGACATATACTTTGGGATTAAATCGTTTAATTTGAATTGGGAATTCATTGGCTGTTGCGTATTTACACATCCCTCATCATTCTGCCCTGCCGTAATAGTCTTCTGAAAATTTTGTGGGAATATCTACATTGGGTAGTTTTAAGCTCTTAGTCATACAGGGTTTATGCAGTAGATCTGTTTAACAACTTATCATGCGCACCTTGTCTGCGCATAATCCGAAAAGATAGAAAAAGAACCTCCAAAATTCACTTGAAGTTTAAGGGTGACGCTGCGCGCTTACGACCCTAGGAGCGATGCAATGACGACATTTCTATCCAAAGAAGTACAACAGGGCCTGAATGAGGCACGCGCACAGCACAAACGTAAAAAAGCGCGACATCGCGTAAGGTTTGATGGGACAATGTATCCTGTGTTAAAACTCTGGGATACAGGCTTTTCCTTGCAGGCTGGAGCAGCCCCGAATATGCGTGGCTTGGTTGATTTATTTGAAGGGGCAAATCATGTGTCCCGGTGCCTAATCATTGCCTCTGACGGACAAGACGGCGAAGTCAAATTCGAATTCAAACGCAGTACTCCTACAAGCGACAAAGCGGCACTTGATTTCGCACTTCGTCCGGATACACCGATTGCTTTGTTGAATTAAGCTACTGCAAATCGTTAAATGCTGCGTTCAATCGGTCGATCGCGCTGGTTATATTGTAGCGCTGTGTTGCTAGATTGAAGCGCATATGCCCATCGCCACCGAGACCAAATGTCCCGCCATGGTTCGTAGCAAGTCCTGCCTGTTTATGAACGCGGTCACAAATTTCATTGTGGCTCATGCCTGTCCCCGAAAAGTCAACCCAGCTCAGGTAAGTTGCCTCGAGTGGAAAAGAAGTGATGCCCGGCAAGGCGTCGATAGCACCTTCAAAAAGGCGTCGGTTCTCAGCAACATAGCCTACCATCGCGTCTACCCACTCTGCGCCCTCAGTACTGTAGCCTGCTTGGGTCATGATGATACCAAAACTGTTTGGACTAATCCCAAGCGCAAACATGCGGTTTTCAAAGCGTGCGCGTAATTCTGGATTGGGAATAATGACATGTCCGGTATGCGTTCCGGCAATGTTGAACGTTTTAGTTGGGGCGTTCATTATCACTAAGCGGTCGCTGATGCTATCGTCTGCAATCGCAAAGGGAATGTGTTTTTGACCCGGATATACGATATCTTGATGAATTTCATCGCTAATCAAAATAAGATTATGACGCTCTGCGAAATCAGCCACTCCGCGTAATTCTTCGCGCGTCCATACTCGACCGCTGGGATTGTGTGGAGAGCAGAAAACAAGGGCTTTTTCTTTCCCTGTCATCAAACTGTCGTAAAGGTCAAAATCCAATTCAAACCTATTGTTTTCATTTTGGAGAGGGCATTGGATAATTGAGCGACGACTTGCATTCAAAACGCGGAAAAATGCATGATAAATAGGCGTAAACATGACCACACCATCACCAGGACTAGTGAATGCGTCGATGCACATAGCGGTTCCGTTCACCAATCCGTGCGTGCTGAAAATCCAACTGGGATCAATCGTCCAACCATGTCTGTTTTCCTGCCACCAGCAAATCGCATCGCGATAGGCTTTGTCGTTTCCGTAATATCCGTACACACCATGATCGGTATAGGCTTGCAATGCTTCCCTTATGCAGGCAGGCGGATGAAAATCCATGTCAGCCACCCACATTGCGATACCCGTTTCGTTGCAAACACCATATAGCGCTTCCATTTTATCCCATTTAGCGCAGTTTGTTCCGCGGCGGTTGATTGGTTTATCAAAATTCATAGCTGCTCATCCCTCAAAGTCGCAAGCACCTTAGTATTTTTGAGGACAGGCGCAAGGGCGTTGCAACCTTAGAAAGTTTGCCCTAGATCAGAACCATGAAACGGTCAATCGTATATCATCCAGATCTAAGGTTAAAAAAGCTTTGTGCGCCCATCAGCGACATCACGGATGATTTGCGCCAAACTGCCGTTGACATGTTGGAAACCATGTACGCAGCCCCCGGTATTGGGTTGGCCGCGCCTCAGATTGGTATGTTCAGCCGCGTCGTCGTTATGGATTGTGAAAAGCGCGACGAGGCACAACCAAATCCAATCATCATGTTCAATCCAGAAATCACTGCGCATTCCGAAGAGACGAGTGTCTATGAAGAGGGCTGTTTGTCTATTCCTGAACATTTTGCCGAGGTCACCCGTCCAGGAGAGGTTGAAGTTGCTTGGGTAGATATGAATGGAACCTGCCAGAAACAGGGGTTTGACGGGCTTTGGGCAACCTGCGTACAACATGAGATTGATCATCTAAATGGGAAACTGTTTATTGATTATATCGGTGTGATCAAGCGTCAAATGATTACGCGTAAAATGCAAAAATTTAAGCGTGAACTTGCCCGCAAGAAAGACTTTTAACTGTGGAAGTCTGCCTATGCTATCCATCGTCAGCGCCATGTCTGGGCACAGCCGCAGTATCGGTTGACGCAATCAGAGATGCGCTTCGCGTAATTTGGCAAGATATGGCCAACGCAATGGAGGCAATGCCATGCATTGGTTTGGAGGTACCTCAAATCGGTGCAATTTTATGGCTCGAGGTAGTTGATGGCTCACAAACAAGCGGACTTTTTATTTATTTGTCTAATCTTGAAATCCTGCAAAATGCCAATGCACTTTATGAAGGTAAAGAGGCAAGTCCGAACCTGCCTGGTATTTTCACAAAACTCAGCTGGCTTAAATCTTTATCTGCAAGCTTTATAAACAAACAGGGTATGACCGACACACTGGATTTCACTATTGGTCGGACAAACTCGGTACAACATCAAGTTGATTATCTGAATCGGAAGAGGTATTTTGACAATCTTTTCCAACTGTGCGGGAGGATGCTGTTGAAAAGAGCCAGGAAGGCAAAATGAGACTCATTTTTATGGGGACGCCAGAATTTTCCGTGCCCGCCTTGGATCGGCTTATCAATGATGGGCACGAGATTGCTGCAGTATACACGCAACCGCCACGCCCCTCAGGCCGCGGTAAAAAGGATCGCCCCTCTCCCGTGCATGCGTCTGCTGTCTCTGCCGGGCTTGAAGTCCGTCATCCTCAAAGTCTCAAAACAGATGAGGTGCAGCAAAATTTTGAGGATTTGCAAGCTGAAGCGGTTGTAGTGGCGGCCTACGGGCTTTTGCTGCCACAAACGGTTTTGGACATGCCACAATATGGATGTTTGAACATCCACGCCTCTCTTTTGCCGCGATGGCGTGGCGCAGCGCCAATTCATAGGGCGATTATCGCGGGCGATAAGCAAACAGGTATATCCATCATGCAAATGGAAGCAGGATTGGATACGGGGCCGGTTTTATCGCAACGAGCGCTTCAGATTGGCCTTAATGACACCACAGGCACGCTTCATGACGTTTTGTCTCGTCTAGGAGCAGATCTGATTGCTGAGGCTTTGGCGCATATCGATATTTTATCGGCCACTACCCAACCTAATACGGGTATCTGTTATGCCGCAAAGATCGACAAGGCTGAAGCGCGGATTGATTGGTCTGAACCGGCTAAAGTGATCGATCGTAAGATAAGAGGTCTATCCCCATTCCCAGGCGCATGGAGCGATTTAAATGAGGAGCGTATTAAATTTATTTGCAGTGCAGTTTCCCGTCACGAAGGCACGATAGGGGTTGCAGGAGAAATCGTCGGCGATGGGCTTGAAATTGCCTGCGGTCACGGCAGTATAAAAATTACTCAAATTCAAAGAGTAGGCCGTTCGGTGCAATGTATCGAGGATTGCCTAAGAGGATTTCCTATTGAAAAAGGTGAACGATTTGTTTGAATATCAGAAATCGATGGCAATGCCTTTGCGTTCCCAATCGCCGTATCGCACAGGCTCTGGCCCGTCACGTCCCCCAAGCTCTTTGGTTAACACTTCTATTTTCGCTTTTTTGCGCCGTTCCTCGGCTTCGGCCAAGGCGCGCACGGCTTCGGGGGGAAGTTGTTTTTTTTCCGACATTATACGATCCTTTAGCGTAGCTATTCTGACAGATTGGCGCGCCACAATGAAAAACAAGTGAGGCCATATGGCAAAACCTGACAAAGCGCGAACAACTGCAGTAGCACTGATAACGGATGTAATGGAGAATGCAAAGCTCTTGTCTGATCTTACCTTTGGGCCAAAGTTTCTCGCCCTTTCCTCCGCAGAACGTGCCCGCGCACAACGCCTTGCTACGGAATGTCTGCGGACCATAGAGCGGGCGGATCGCATTTTAAATACATATCTGCAGAAAAAGCCACCCATCAGAATTTTGAACATCTTGCGTCTTGCAACCTTTGAATTGTCCACTGGAGGCGATGCCCATGGGGTTGTCAACGACGCCGTTACGATTGCGGCGATGGACAGAAAACATGCGATGTTTAAAGGGTTGGTGAATGCGGTTTTGCGCAAAGTTGCAAAATCAGGTCCTGAGCAATGGGCCAAGCTGCGCGCGGCGCGCATCCCGATATGGCTTCGTAGGCCATTGAAAGAGGTTTATGGGGGTGAGGTCATAAGCGCAATTGAACGTGTCCAGTCCAACATTCCGCCGGTTGACCTGACGCCCAAAGACCCGAACAGAGCTGAAGAGATTGCGTCTCTTTTGAGTGGTGAGGTTGTTCTCGGCCAATCTGTACGGCTCAATGCACCAGGACAAATAAGCAAACTATATGGGTTCGATCGTGGGGAGTGGTGGGTGCAAGATGCTGCCGCAGCGCTGCCGGTGCGTCTGCTTGGGGATACCCGTGGTAGGACCGCTCTCGACCTATGTGCAGCGCCGGGTGGTAAAACGCTGCAGCTTGCTGCTCTGGGTGCTACTGTAACTGCAATTGACGTATCTGAACGGCGTTTGAAGCGGCTTACGCAAAATCTGGAAAGAACCGGATTAAACGCAGATATCAAAGTGATGGATCTCTTCGCACTACAAGAAGGACAATTCGATGTCATCGTGTTGGATGCGCCATGTTCTGCTACGGGCACAATGCGACGCCATCCTGATCTTCCATACGCGAAAGATGGAAGTGAATTTTTAAACCTGATTGAATTGCAGCGCAAAATGTTGCGTCACGCGCTAGGACTCTTGGCGCCAAATGGTCGGCTTGTTTATTGCACCTGTTCGCTTCTACCAGATGAGGGTGAGGCACAAGTGGAAGCCCTAATCACAGAAAACGTACAAATCGAAATTGATCCTGGAACCTTTCAACACCCAAATGTTGATCCCACATGGGTTGTGG
This sequence comes from uncultured Alphaproteobacteria bacterium, assembly GCA_913051655.1. Taxonomy (GTDB): domain Bacteria; phylum Pseudomonadota; class Alphaproteobacteria; order Rhodobacterales; family Rhodobacteraceae; genus LFER01. The sequence continues at coordinate 42,035 of CAJXHI010000013.1, read as the reverse complement.
ACGACCTCGGCCTACGCTTGCGCCCTGATTACCTTGCAGAACAGGGCGGGATGGATGGTTTTTTTATCACGCTCTTGCACAAAAAAGGCTGAACGCAGTATAAGTTGATATTGCCACTGGCACCCGTTAAGTACATGAATAATACCGCTTAGATTGCACTGTAATGCATAAGGAATCATTCATGACGAGGGTGTATAACCTGACTTCTTCCTGCGGCAATCTGAAGAACCGCTTTCACGCAAAGATGCTTGGTTTTTCCAAGCCTGCGACAGGATTTTTGCGGCAACCAGAGCCGCGCTCTATTGGGCGATTTCAAAGAGGAATTCAGTTAAAAGCAGGTAATATTATGTTTGCCGGTCATCTGATCGAAGCACCTGCAACAAATTTATGGGATATTCGCGCGCCAGATATCGGATTTGTACATGAGGCTCACGGATTTGGCTGGATCGATGATCTTGCCGCCGTTGGGGATAGAGAGGCCCGCCTCATCGTACAGGCATGGGTTCAAAGCTGGATTGAACGCTATGGTCGTGGTCAAGGTCCCGGATGGGTTGCCGGTATCACAGGCCGGCGGCTCATGCGCTGGATACATCACGGTTTTATGATCTTGCGCGGTCTTGAACCGGCCCAATCCGAACCATTCTTTCAATCTTTGGGACGTCAAACTGTTTTTTTGTCGCGCCGTTGGGAGGCAGCCCCACTGGGCTTACCGCGTTTTGAGGCTTTGGCCGGGTTAATTTACGCAGGCCTAACCCTTCAAGGGATGGAGGAATATATTCGTCCTGCGACAAGTGCCCTTGCCCGAGAGTGCCGTATGCAAATTGATGAAAATGGCGCGATACCAACCCGCAATCCGGAAGAACTTTTGGAAGTCTTCACGCTTTTGACTTGGGTGGTAGAGGCGTTGCGAGAGGCTGATTGGATCCCTTCTCAGGCGCATGTGGATGCTTTGGATCGGATCGCGCCCACGCTACGACATTTGCGCCATGGAGATGGGTCGCTTGCGCGGTTTCATGGTGGGGGCAAGGGCGTGGAAGGGCGACTTGATGAAGCATTGGCAAAATCGGGAAATAAACGATTGTCTGCCAACCGCCTCGCCATGGGATTCGGGAGATTGTCTGAAGGCAGAACGACCGTTGTAATGGATGTTTCGCCGCCTCCGAGTGGGCGGGAATCGCTGAATGCGCATGCCTCGACCTTAGCACTGGAATTAACTTCCGGCCGCAGTCCGATTGTGGTGAACACCGGTTCAGGTTCACGTTTTGGGGCAGATTGGACGCGCGAGGGGCGCATGGGGCCAGCTCATTCAACGCTGACAATTGAAGGCACCTCTATCGCGCGGCTTGGAAGGCCGATGGCCCATGCGATAAGTAAGACTGAAAGCCTGATTGACGGGCCAAGTCACGTACCATTTGAGTTTTCCGAAAGCAAAAGGGCACACCAGATCGAGGCAGGACATGATGGTTTTGTGTCTGCGACAGGCCTGACTCACGTTCGCAATATTCGACTGTCTTTTGATGGGACAACCCTAGAAGGCGAAGATCTACTGATCGCTGTCGCACCGCACGACAAAAAGCAATTTGATGCCGTTTTTGAGAAAAACAATTTGCATGGCCTCGCATACAATATTCGTTTTCACCTCCATCCAGACATAACACCGACCGTTGATATGGGGGGATTAGCCGTTTCCATGAGCCCTTTAAGTGGTGAGATGTGGGTCTTTCGACATACTTCTCAGGCAGAACTTAGCATTCATATGAGTACATATTTCGACTCAACACGGCTAAAACCGAGAAAAACGCATCAGATAGTTTTATCTCACCGCGCAATAGAGTATGCAACGCGCATAAGCTGGTCGCTGAAAAAAATGGTTGTGACGGATGTTGTTTCGGACGAGAATTTGGATGCGATCGCTGGTATAATTTAAATACGAATGGGCTGAACATTATGGCTGACATGTTTCCGGTACGCCGGGCATTGCTTTCCGTATCCGATAAAACGGGTTTGATTGAACTGGCGACATCTTTGATCAGAGTGGGGGTGGAACTTGTTTCAACAGGCGGAAGTGCAAAGGCTTTGCGTGACGCTGGCCTGGAGGTACGCAGTGTGTCCTCTCTTACTCGATTTCCGGAGATTATGGACGGTCGCGTTAAAACGCTCCATCCAAATGTTCACGGAGGACTTTTGGCGCTTCGCGATAACGACGAACATATTCAAGCTATGGAAATACATGGGATTGTTGGGATCGATCTATTAGTTGTGAACCTTTATCCGTTTGAAGATACTGTAGCGCGAGGCGCAGGTTCGGCGGCATGCATTGAAAAAATCGATATAGGTGGACCTGCTATGATCCGTGCTGCCGCAAAAAATCACCGCTTTCTCACAACGATTGTCGATGTCGAAGACTATGGCGCACTTCTTCAGGAGCTAGGAGATAACAACGGGCAGACCTGTTTTGCATTTCGCCAAAAAATGGCTGCGCGGGCCTTTAGCCGGACGGCAGCTTATGACGTTGCTGTATCGGATTGGTTTACTTCCGAAATAAAAGATATGACACCGCGAAGAAAATCCTTCGCAGGGACTTTGTTACACACACTGCGCTATGGCGAAAACCCGCATCAATCGGCAGCGTTTTATAGAGATGGGACAGATCGTGCGGGCGTTGCAACAGCCACTCTTCATCAAGGAAAAGAACTGTCATATAACAACATTAACGATACAGATGCCGCCTTTGAACTTGCAAGTGAATTTGACCCCGCAAAAGGGCCTGTTTGCGCAATTATGAAACATGCTAATCCTTGTGGTGTTGCGCGGGGTGATAGTGCTCGAAGCGCCTACAAAGCTGCCTTCGATTGTGATAGGAAAAGCGCTTATGGTGGTATTGTAGCTCTAAATACGGAAGTGGATGCACAGACCGCAGCACAAATCACTGAGATTTTTACAGAAGTGGTTATTGCGCCCTCAGCAACCCCCGAAGCGAGCGCGCTTTTTGCAAAAAAGCCGAACTTACGCCTTTTGACCACTGGCGCAATGGCAGATCCATCAGCGCATTTGGCCAGAATTCGACATGTTTCAGGTGGTTTCCTTGTTCAAGATAGAGATTCAATGGCGCTTGATAAAGCCGCTCTAAAGGTCGTGACGAAACGGACGCCGGATGCCCGTGAAATGGAAGATCTTTTGTTTGCATGGAATGTGGCAAAACATGTGAAATCAAATGCGATCGTGTATGTTAAAGACGAGGCGACGGTCGGCATCGGTGCAGGACAAATGAGCCGAGTCGATAGCAGCTGGATTGCTGCCCGCAAAGCGCAGGGTATGGCAGAAACGTTGGGTTTAATAGCGCCTTTGACTGAGGGGTCAGTCGTGGCCTCTGACGCTTTTTTCCCATTTGCGGATGGTTTGATGAGCGTGGTCGAAGCCGGTGCACTAGCGATCATTCAGCCTGGTGGATCCATGCGCGATGATGAAGTGATTTCTGCTGCGGATGCGGCGGGCATTGCGATGGTGTTTACGAGCATGCGTCACTTTAGGCACTGAGCATGCAGCGTCCCCTATATATTACTGCGTTGGCCGCGTTTTTGTTTGATCAAGTTACCAAGATTTTTGTGGTCTTTTACCTGGACTTGAAAAACATATTGTTTATTGAGGTGATCCCCCCTTTTTTGAACTTTTCTATGGCTTGGAATTACGGCATTAACTTTGGTCTTTTTGCAAATGAAAGTGGGCTACAAAAATGGGTTCTGACGGCCTTTGCTATATTGGCGTCGCTGGCGGTGTTCATCTGGGTAAAACATGGGGTAACAACAAAAACTGGCCTTATTGGTGCGGGGCTTTTGGTTGGTGGTGCGCTTGGTAATGCCTTTGATCGGTTGATTTACGGGGCAGTGGCAGATTTTCTAAATATGTCCTGTTGCGGGATCAATAATCCCTTTGCGTTCAATTTTGCTGATGTTGAGATCTTCATCGGTGCTTTTGCATTGGCAATTTTTGTTACACCCAAAAACAGCACATGATGCTCTGACCTAATTAATTATCGTTGCTTGTACTGGGTAAGGGATTAGAAATTCGATATTTTTATAACTGTGTTTTTCGATTTTTATGGTCGTTGTGGGATGTGGCGACACAGATAAGACGACCCATCCGGCCTATGGAAGTTATTCGGTTCATCAAAAAGAAATCGTCTTGTTTCGAACAACCCCTTGGTTATTAGAAAAATTTTGTCTTTCTTGGAAAAACCTTTTCAAAGTGGTGCCAATCTTGCGGAACAACTTTCAAAAAAGTGCATAATTGACAAAGAGCTACGGCTAGGTAAATCCAGACAGGTTACATTCAAAGGGGCTAAGACTGAGGCACAAGATGCGCAAAGCTTTGTGCATGAAATGTTAGGCGCGTTGGTGTTCTAAAGTGCATGCTGCCTTGAACTTATATCTTGGGCAGTCTAATCGGAATAGTCTTATTTTGGCAACGCAGCTTATAGTGTGTTATCTGTTGTTTAGGTAAAGCTTCCCTGACAAAACCACCCTTTGGGTAGACCTGCGCCATGGGCGTAGAAAAGCCACAAAAGATCACCCTGTTCGCAGGTGACCCTCCAGTAATCGCGCACGCCGCTGCGCCAGTTTGGATCATCGAGCCACCATTCTGGCGCGATGCGTTCTGGTCCATCTGCGCGTCGAGTCTGAAGTGTGCGTCCGCGCCATTTAAATTCCCTTGGCATGGTACGTTCTTTAGGTGCATTCACAGGCTCAGGTGGCCAGAGCAATATGGGTCGACTTTGGGGAAGCTCGGGCCATTCTGGTGCGGGATCAGACCAAGCAGCGGCAAGATTTTGATATTCTTTTTCCGGAATATGGCTGTCTGCGGGGTGATAGCGGGTGATGTTTTCTAGCCCGATCCGCCCGCCAATCCGGCTGATCAAATCATCCAGTGCTGCCGTTGGCGGAGGGGCATTTTTCAACGTATTTTGTAATGCCATCTGACTTGCGGGGACTGTCGCATGCAGCGCCTCGGTCTGTGTTGCTTCAATGCGGATCACATCAATCCCAAATCCTGCATCAATTTCATCAAGTTTCATGATTAAGAGTGGGCGAATGCGTTCTTTATCATCGCTGGGACGGGCTAGCGCTGCGTCGATATGAGAGACGGTGTAATCTGTATGAAAACACTGAAGTTGGACTTTGCGCAATCCACGCCCTTGATCACGCAGATGGGCGCATAAACGTGGCAGAAGCCGGTCAAGCGCAAGGATCATATCTTCTTGTAATCCGATCGGGTCAGGTAAGCTCATTCGTACACCAAAATGTGGATTTTGACGCAGCGGGGAAATGGGTTCGGGTATGCTGCCTAAAGCTTTGTCCAATTGTTCAACCAACCCTTTGCCAAAACGGCGCGCCACTGCGGCACGGGGTTGACCGCTCAGATCACCGATGCGTCGCAGACCAAGGCGATTTAAACTTTCAATCACCGTGTCTTCAAGGCGCAGTGCGGCAACCGGAAGCGATTTGATCGCACTGTAGGTTTGGCCCGGAGGGGCGAGATAGCTTGAGAGCATGGCAGAGTTGATCGCCTTAGGAGCCGCACCACCGCGTTCCCAATAGCGTCGTTTGGCCGCGCGTGAGCGTGTGGCACGTGCCTCTTGGTCAATTGCGTCCCCAGTGCGCTGTGCCTGTGGCCCCTGTCCGCCATAACGGGCTAATCCCCAAGCAGCTCCGGGAGTATCTGCTACACCTGTACTCAGGCTCAAGCCAAGGTTACTCGCGTCTTCACGAATCTGTTCGACCATGCCCACCTCGCCGCCAAAAAGATGTGCACAGCCTGTGATATCCAACATCAAACTCGCTGTCGGCTCTATAGAAATCCAAGGGCTAAATTTCCCCGCCCAGCGTGCAAGCCCCTTTAGGAATAACTCTTCGGCCTGTTTGTTGCGTAAACGCGTCAAAAGCTGTGGGCACATGGCCTGTGCATCGCGCCACGGCTGACCTTTTTGCAATCCTTCCTGACTGGCCCGTTCAGAAAGCGAAGACAGCACCTGTATTTGACCAAGATCTTCGACCACGGCAAACACCTGATCGCACAATTGCCCCTGTCGGCGCAAAAGACGTTCAGCACCAAGACGGGGAAACCAGAGTGATAATATACGGCGTTTTGACATCTGTTCTTATTATTTGTTCACTTTTTGTTCTCAAATTTGGAAAATAGAGTCAACCGCCCAAAAGCATATAACACACGACAAATGTTCCAGTCATTCATGTGCATATGGACTATACCTGCCACGACAGTGTTAATTTTATTTGCAGATATCCCTTAGGTGCCGATAAGTTTTTACCAGTGTTGGCGGGAACAAAAGATGAAATCACTTAACCTTCCTTTTGTACTGAAGATTTACGCTATGGCTGCATTTGTGCATGATGATCCGGAAAAAGGCAAAAAGACTTTAGGAAAATGTAAATCTTGTCATGCTCTTGACGTTGGAAAAAGAAAGTTAGAACCACGCTTTATGGCGCCTACAGCAATGTTGCTGGAAAAGTGGATGGGTTTAAATATTCCAAACCAATGGCGGGTTCGGATTTCATATGGGATGATGAGACGCTTACCGGTTTTTGGGTAATCCTAAAAAGTACCTTCCCGGCACCAAAATGTCTTTTGCAGGGTTAAAAAAACAATCGCAAATGGAAAACGTAATCGTCTATATCAAATCGCTTAAATAGGGGCATTACCAGTCTCAAAAAATGGTATCAAAGGCTCAGTACCATTATCAAAATTTTAAGATTTTACATTCTTTAAATGTCTTTTTCTATTTGCAAATTTTGAGGCGGATTAGACCTGCATCGCAAATGGTATATCCCAAAGACGCATAAAGCAGAAAAGGAACAGGATCAGATTCCTGAAGCATGCTCTGTCGATGAAGTGGAGTCTGCGATAAAAGCATATTGAATTGACCTCTGGACGCATTTCCCATAGCTGGAGCTGGTCGCAAGTACACGCTCGCGGTCCACCAAATGGGGATAAATAAGTTAGGCTGTATATCCAATGAAAAAACTTAGCGACTACAAAGTTTTGGCATTTGATGTGTATGGAACGCTAATTGATTGGGAAAGCGGAATTGTCGCGGCATTAAAACCGCTGACAGATCGTGTCAGCCCCAACTTAACCCGAAATGATATTCTAGAGGCCCATGCCTATCACGAATCTACCTCACAACGTTGGACGCCTAATAAAAAGTATTCTGATCTTCTGGCTGTTGTATACCGTCGCCTTGGCGAAGAATGGGGAAGCGAGGTTACATATGAAGAGTGTCAAGCCTATGGCCGGTCAGTGCCCCGATGGCCTGCATTTGGTGATAGTCATGTGGCGCTGACGTATCTTAAACAGCACTATAAAGTTGTGGTCCTCACCAATACGGACAGTCTTAGTTTTCAAGGTTCAAATGCGCGCCTCGGGATTTGCTTTGACGGTGTCTATACAGCTGAAGATATTGGCAGTTACAAACCAAGTGACCGCAATTTCGAATATATGCTGGAAATGATAGAACGGCAGGGTATTGAAAAGTCAGACATCCTTCACACTGCGGAAAGCATGTTCCACGATCATGCACCCGCAAATAAGCATGGTCTGTCTAATTGTTGGATTTATAGACGCCATGACAAAGACGGTTTTGGTGCCACGATGAATCCAGGCAAGATGCCCAAATACGACTATATGTTCCATTCGATGGCGGCCCTTGCCTCTGCGCATAAGGCAGAAATAGACGCGAAGTAGCCGGTCAATGTAGACTGTTCTTAGATAGACGCGCGATAATATATTGACCTTGCACGCATTACTGGTAAGCCAACTTTAATGGTTGAGATTTTTCTTGAAACACTGCCGTTTTTTGCCGTTATCGGTCTTGGCTATTTTGCGGGTAAGCGCGGATTTTTTTCCATTGAGGCTACGGTCTATCTCACCAAATTTGTCTTTTACTTCGCGCTTTCCGCAATGCTGTTTCGATTTTCGTCTAGTTTGGATCTTGGTGATGTGCTGAGTGCTGATTTTGTTTCGGCCTATCTTTTGGCCACAGCGCTTACCTACGCCTTTGGTTTTACCTTTGCGATACTGCGTAAAATTCCCGTTGAGGAAGCCGCCATAGAGGCTCAATGTTGGGCCGTCGGAAATGTTGGCTTCCTTGGTATTCCTATGCTTGCTGTTTTGATGGGGCCAGAGGCGGTTGGCTATGTTATGGTAGCTTTGGTGGTCGATTTGCTTGTCTTTGGGTCTTTGATTGTTTTGGTAATCGTCAGTGCGCGCGAAGGGCGCATGCGGTTTTCTGTGTTGGGAATACTGCTGTTGGGGTTGGCAAAGAACCCTATGATCGTGGCCATTGTCGCAGGCCTAAGCTGGTCTGCATTGGATGTCCCTATGCCGCCCACCCTTTTTGAATTTGTATCGCTTTTGGGGGCGGCAGCGACACCCTGTGCTTTGTTTGCGATTGGGGCTTCGCTTGCGGAAAAGACCACGGAACGGGTTGGGACAGCATTTTGGTTGTCTTTTGGGAAACTAGTTTTACATCCTGCCTCTGTTGCAGTCTCGGCACTGCTGATTTTTGATTTACCGCCCTATCCAGCAGCAGTGATGATTGTTACCTCTGCTTTGCCGGTGGCTGGGAACATTTATATTCTGGCACAACATTATCGCGTTGCACCGCAGCGAGTGTCAGCCTCTATTCTGGTATCGACCGCGACCAGTGTTTTAAGTGTCTCGATTGTGCTAAGTCTTGTAACAACAAAGATTGCATTTTAAAATGCAAACGCAGTTTCGCACAAGGAATTCGCATAGCACATAGGGGCACGTGTTTGGTTTTAAAGCGAAGTAAAAAATAATAAACAAGGATGATCGAAATGGATGTAGTATTTGAAAATAAATGCTTTGACGGTGTGCAGGGTGTTTACACCCATGGATCTGAGGTCTGCAAATGTGACATGACATTTGGCCTCTTTTTACCAGCCGAAGCAAAAGAGGGACCAGTGCCGGTTCTTTGGTATCTTTCTGGGCTAACCTGTACGCATGAGAATGCTATGGTTAAAGCTGGTGCACAAGCTTGGGCCGCCGAGCAGGGTATCGCTTTAATTTTTCCAGATACTTCTCCCCGCGGGGACGATGTAGCAGACGATGACGCATATGACCTCGGTAAAGGGGCAGGGTTTTATGTCAATGCAACAAAATCGCCTTGGGCGCCGCATTTTCAGATGTGGGACTATGTTGTCGAAGAATTGCCGTCATTAGTTTTTGAAAACTTTGCGCTTAATCAGGAACGTCAATCCATAACAGGCCATTCCATGGGGGGACATGGCGCTTTGACTTTGGCTATGGGTCTTAAGGAGCGGTATCGCTCTGTATCTGCCTTTGCCCCGATCTGTAATCCCACAGGAGCCGATTGGGGTCGAAAACAATTGATCTCCTATCTTGGTGAAAATGAAGAAAAATGGAAAAAACATGATTCGTCTTTTATGATGACAGAGGTTGGATTTGACGGTCCTGTTCTGGTGGATACGGGGGCAAATGATCAATTCATAGACCTCTTGCGCCCTGAAACTTTGGCTGAAGCTGCTGCTAAGCGCCGTCAGCAAAGCACCCTGCGCCTTCAGCCTGGATATGATCATTCCTATTTCTTTGTCAGTACATTTATGGAAGATCATGTGTCTTTCCACGCCGAAGCCTTGTACGGCGTATAAAAAAAGAGAGCTTAGCGTAATGCTTTTGACTATATCAGCTTTATTCCATTCTACGAACGTCTCAACTTTTTCGGACGATTTTGAACAAGGCGCCACATAGAGAAAGAATGTAAAATGCGACCGCGCTCGAAAATGCTTCGGACCCTATTTTCATGACTTCTATTTTTGTTGATGCGGATGCCTGCCCAGTCAAAGCAGAGGTTGAACTGGTCGCAACGCGACACAAAGTCCAGATGTATGTCGTTAGCAATGGCGGTTTGCGTTTGTCCCAAAACCCACTTGTTCAAACGATTATCGTGTCGGATGGGCCAGATGTTGCTGACATGTGGATTGCAGAGCGTGCGGGTGTTGGGGATGTTGTCATAACGGCCGATATCCCCTTGGCTTCGAGGTGCATTAAAAAGGAAGCATTGGTTCTAAAACACAACGGCGAAGTTTTAAATGCAGCCAATATTGGAAATATCTTGGCCACACGCGATCTCATGACCGATTTGCGTGCGGCTGACCCTTTTCGACAGGGTGGCGGAAAAGGCTTTACAAAGGCAGATCGGTCGCGTTTCTTGAACGCAATGGAAAACACCCTTCGAAAATTGAAGGCAGGCTAAAAAGTTTCGGTGATATAATGGAGGCGAGCGACGCCAATTCAAACGCGGCAGGAGCAGTTAGCGCGATGGCTGCTATGTTATTCTTTTCGCTCAATGACGTATTTATCAAGTTTCTTAGCGATGCCTATCCTCTACATGAAGTGGTCTTGGCGCGTTCTGTCATAGGAATGATCACTTTTTTTATTTTCATTTTGCCATTTACTGGTGGGTTGAAAACGTTAAAAACCTACCGCTTGGAAATGCATCTTCTACGTGGCAGTTGTGTCGTTTTCGCCAATACGTGTTTTTTCATCGGATTGGCATCTATGCCTTTGGCTGATGCGGTTGCTATTTTTTTCGTAAGCCCCTTATTAATTACTATTTTTTCTATTGTTTTCCTGCGCGAAACCGTGGGACCTAGGCGATGGTCTGCAACGATAATTGGTTTGATTGGCGTGCTGATAATTGTGCGTCCGGGTACCTCTTCATTTCAGATCGTGTATTTACTCCCCATCATGGCGGCTGTCGGTTATGCGCTTTTGCACATTTTAACGCGGCGCATAGGCGGAACGGAAAGTGCTGCAACGATGACTTTTTACATTCAGATCACATTCATAGTTGTGTCACTCAGCATTGGTATCGGCGTTGGAGATGGGCGTTTTGATGATGGAAGCAATGCTTCGCTGACATTTTTACTGCGCGCATGGCAGGTTCCGGAACTAGGACATATATGGATATTGGTCTTGCTTGGCGTCACAAGCACAGGCGGTGGTTTCTTGATATCCTATGCTTACAGGCGTAGCGAAGCTGCTTTTGTCGCACCCTTTGAATATGTTGCCATGATTATGGCAATTATATGGGGGTATCTCATTTTTAATGAACTTCCTGACGCAGCCAGTTGGCTTGGAATGATCCTGATTATTGCCTCTGGATTATATATGGTGTTTCGTGACATTCAGCTGCGTCCAAATTTGACCGGAAACCGACCGAAACTTAGACGATAAAAGGACCGTTATGACTGTTCCCCAAATTCCATTCAAAGAGGGTGAAGCGCTCCTCGATTGGCATGGGCTGATCGATGCGATTAGATCGGGCCATGAACGTCCCAAAGCTGAAATTGGAGACACGTTCCTCTATCGTGATCCCGATACGCTTTTGTCGCGCGCCGCTTTTATAGATGGGCTTGGAATTGCGGTGAAATCAGCGACTGTTTTTCCGCAAAACTCGCATAAGGGTAAACCTATGATCAACGGTGCGGTCAGTCTTTTTTCAGATGAAGATGGTACGCTACAAGCGCTGATTAATTTTCATCTGGTGACCAAATGGAAAACCGCAGGTGATAGTCTTTTGGCTGCAAGCCTACTTGCACGAAGTGATAGCAAAACAATACTTATCGTAGGGGCGGGCACTGTTGGTAGATCCCTCAGAGAGGCCTATGGCGCTTATTTCCCTGACGCAAAGTTCAAGATTTGGAACCGGACGCGTGAAACCGCAGAAGCGATGGCGCTAAATGATCCTTACATGGAGGTGGCAGAGAGCCTTCAAGACGCAGTTGAGCGCGCCGACATTATTACCTCTGCCACCATGTCGACGGAACCGCTTATCAAAGGTGCATGGCTGCGCTCAGGTCAGCATGTCGATTTGATCGGAGCCTACCGTTCGGACATGCGTGAAGTGGATGATGCCGCTATCGCTCGCGCAAGCATCTTTGTGGATAGCTATGATACCACTCTGGATCATATCGGAGAGATCAAATCGCCCCTGGAGAAAGGTATTATTTCACGCGCGGATATTATTGCCGATTATTATGACATGGGAGCGTTTCAGCGTCGTGAGAACGATGAGATTACATTGTTCAAAAATGGAGGTGGTGCACATCTTGATCTGATGGTGTCGAAATTCATTTTAAACAGGTGGAATGGGACGCCATGATCTGGTTGCTGCTCTTAATTGCTATATTTTTTATGATTTTACCGTTTTTGGCTGATTATACAAGACTAAAGATGAACGACAAGGCACGCGGGGATGCGCCAGGTAGATTTGTTATGTTGCGTAATGGAGTGACACATTACCGCCGATTTGGACTAGAGACAGGACCGCTTGTGGTGTGCGTTCATGGTCTTACTACGCCGTCGTTTATTTTTGAAGCCATTGCTGAAGCGTATGTTAAAAACGGATATCGTGTATTGGTATACGATCACTATGGGCGGGGCTATTCTGACCGGCCAGCAGTGTTGCAGAACCGCGCGTTTTTTGTGCACCATCTTGAAGAGTTGCTAGATGCTTTGGGCGAAGACGGGAATTTTGATCTTATCGGATACTCCATGGGTGGCTGGATCGCCACTGCCTATGGTGCGGATCATCCAGAACGGTTGAATCGCCTCATCCTCTTGGCGCCAGCGGGCATTAGTGCAAACTTAGGATGGTCTGACTTATTGGTGCGCTATGTGCCATTAATCGGGCCTTGGGTGTTTATGTCCACATATGCGGCCCAGCACCGCAAAAGGACTGAGAAAGATCGTGCCAGACATTCTTATGTCGAATACGTAGTGGAACGTCAGCAAAGAGAGCTGAATTATCGGGGTTTTCTACCCTCTGTTTTGTCTTCTATGCGCGGTGCGCTGTCTGCTTCTACCGAGCGCGACCACCGAACCTTAGAAGAGGCGAAAACGGATGTTCTTGCGATATGGGGGCAGGATGACATTGTGATTCCCATTTCCTGTAAAAACGTTATGGCGGGCTGGAACAAAGAAGCCAGGCATGTTGTGATTGACGGTGCCGATCATGGATTAACCTACACTCATGTCTTTGCGGTCATGGACGCAATTGATCAGGCTGTTTGAGCATCGCGTAAGGGACGTTCCCGAATGGGCAAATGAACAAGAGCGCTGAACGCACTTACGGCGATGCCCAGCCACCATACCAATTCGTAATTTCCATAAACATCATATAGTCGCCCGCCCAGCCACACCCCTACAAAGCCACCTAGCTGATGGGAAAAGAAAACAATCCCAAAAAGCGTACCCATGTAACGCAACCCATAGACATATCCGATCAACCCGCTGGTGAGAGGAACTGAGGCCAACCAGACAACGCCAAGGCCCGCAGAAAAAATCAGAACACTCAGGGGCGTCATGGGTAAAATAATAAAGGCAATCGCCATCACGGTACGTGCTAGATAAATCGTTGCAAGGAGATATTTTTTTGGGTAGCGATTTCCAAGGTATCCCGCAGCAAGTGTGCCGATAATATTAAAAAGTCCTACGACAGCAATGGCTGCTGCCCCCAATGTAGAAGTTGAGGAGATTCCTAAACCGTCTAATAATCCACCAACCGGAATAGAGCCACATGCCTCTGTGACAAAGGCTGGAAAATGGCTGGTCATAAAGGCTAGAAAATACCCACAGCTGAAAAAGCCCAAAAACAACATACCAAAACTTGGATCGCGGCATGCATTCATTAATTTTTGGTGGAGTGAGTCTTCTAGAGTAGTCTTTGTAATGGGCTGTGGCGCGCGCATGAAGGGCAAAAGTAGTAAGACTGCAAGGATCATTGCAGCATAAATAACGAAAACGGCCTGCCAGGCCATCATAGACAAAAGCCAAGCAGCCAATAGCGGGCCAACAACCTGTCCGACGCTTCCGGCAACTGCTGCTATGGCCAGCGACATACTGCGGTTTTCATCGCTGCTTGCGCGCCCAACCATTGCAAGCACCACACCAAATCCTGTGCCAGCAACGCCAAAGCCAATAAAAACTTCGTAAATTTGGTGTTCAATTGGTGTGACGGCGCCCGCGGAAAGTAGCAGGCCAATTGCATATGTTACAGCCCCTGTAACAATGGCAAGTCTATCCCCTAGCTTTTCTGCGATGGCTCCGAAAATCGGCTGTCCAATGCCCCAAGCAAGGTTTTGTATCGCCAAGGCCATAGAAAATTCTGCTCTGGGCCAATCAAATTCCACTGAAATGGGAATTTGGAAAAGTCCAAAGGAGGTCCTGATTGCAAAGCTTACCAGAATAATAACGCAGCCAACGATCAAAATAGGTGTAAACAATTTGCTCGATGTGGCCATTGCGCGATCTTCTCATGCATTAGGTGGACTGATTTATTGAGCCCAATGTTGGTAATTGACGAAAGACGAGGACTTTCTTTTCCCTGCGTTCGGCTGTAATCGCGGGTATGATCAAAATTTTAGAAATTTACAATGACTTGGTGGCGTCTGGCGAAATTTTGCGAAATAATGCTCAGGTAGAAGTCTTGCCACATTTGGATCACTTGAAAGCCGCGCTTGAAAAGCCAATTAAAAAATCACTGTTTCGGAAAGCGCCATCGCCCCCAAAAGGGCTTTATATCTGGGGCGGAGTGGGATCGGGAAAATCCTTTTTGATGGACCTCTTTGCCGCCAATACTGATGTTCCCACACGGCGCATACACTTCCATGCCTTTATGCAAGAGGTGCAAAATGATCTGCATACGGCGCGTGCTACCAGCGAAAAGGACGCTTTAAATCTTGTGGCACGCAATTTGTCCAAAGGGCTGCGTCTTTTGGCGTTAGATGAGATGCAAATCAAAGATATCGCGGATGCAATGATTGTCGGGCGGCTCTTCACCTTACTGCGCGAGGAAGGTGTTGTCTGTGTCACCACATCCAACAGGCCGCCAGATGATCTTTATAAAGAAGGGCTTAATCGTCAGCTTTTTCTGCCCTTTATCGCCTATTTGAAAGAGAATCTGACTGTGCATGATATGCAAAGCGATACAGATTTCCGCCAGAATAGAATGTCCGGCGAGCAGGTCTACTTTAATCCACTGAATACTGCAGCCTCTCAGGGCGTGGACGCTCTATGGCAGAGTCTGACTGGGGGACATGATGCCAATCATTCGCTACAGGTCAAAGGGCGTGCTTTGCTGATACCACGTTATCACAATGGTGTGGGGCGGTTCAGTTTTTATGATCTTTGTGGCACTCCCTTGGGCCCTGCGGATTACCTTACGCTCGCAGAGGCGTTAAGAGTCCTTGTGATTGATGAAATTCCCCAATTGGGGCGGCATAATTTCAATGAGGCAAAACGTTTTGTGACATTGATCGATGCGCTATACGAGGCGAAGACGCGGCTTATCTGCTCCGCAGAAGCCTCGCCTGAAATGTTATACCTTGATGGGGAGGGCTTGTTCGAATTTGAACGTACAGCAAGTCGACTGAGGGAAATGCAATCAGCTGATTGGGTGAATTGAGCATGCCAAGTTTCCCGAATCCCTAAAAGATATGAAGGTTATGGCGGCTATCCTAGAGCACCCGGATATAAATCTGAAGACTACGTGAAACAGAGCCTGGATTTTGCATTTTGCCCTGATTTGCCTGAAAAATATCTTCGAATGCCGAAGAAGCAAAGAAATAATACGAGATTTTCGTAAGGACTTTATGGGTTCGTTTCTCTATCAAAGAAGTGATCTCTGATTATTCGTCAGAGTTGCCAGTAGCACTTTGATGTCTACTTTCCTTCAGCTGTGCTCCATTGCAAGGAAGCAGTAATTGCGCTGCCGGCTTCGGGCTGCTCTAGAAGCAAATCAATTTGCACCTTTGTCTTTTTTTGTTCTAAGACAGCGAAAATTAGGTCAAGCAACCCTGCAACTGCTAGATTGAATCCGATTGTTAATTGCGACGTACTAACGTGAAGGGTTGGACTATTTTGCAGAGCATTTAAAGAAATTGTTTTGGTTGTAAGCAATAATTCGCGGGATCCACTTTTCTGAAAGGTAGGGGAGGGCGCGCTTTCAATATCTGCCGCAATCATCAATGCTATAGATGTGCTGATTTCTTTTTCTGGAACTTGATGCGACGTCTCAGCTTCTTTAAATATCTTGACGAAGTCACTGTTTTTTCCGACCTGCTTGAAAGGTCCGAAAAGTGCTTGTAATACCTAATAACTTAATGGTGATCAGTACGGCTCATATCAGGCTCAACTCGCTTAAATAGTGTTTCAATTATTGCCTTATGACGAAATTTAGACCTAGGGGTGGGTGGTTATAACAACAAGTAAACTGTTTATTAATCAGCCCTTTAAATCTATCGTGTTAGTCTATTTTTAGTCAAAACTAGTACTAACGAGTACATCCAAAAATCTCGGGAATTAATAATTATCGCCCTTATTGCTTTTATTTTGCCGAAGAACTTCACCTGCGAGATAAAGCGATCCACATAGGAGAATACGCGCCAAGGGATCTTTCTGAACTATGATTTCAATGGCTTCGCGCA
The DNA here is from genome assembly GCA_913051655.1 of uncultured Alphaproteobacteria bacterium. Taxonomy (GTDB): domain Bacteria; phylum Pseudomonadota; class Alphaproteobacteria; order Rhodobacterales; family Rhodobacteraceae; genus LFER01. Next base: position 25,491 of record CAJXHI010000013.1, on the reverse strand, counting down.
CTGTTTGTGCAGTTTGTGCTGTGATTCCTACGCCGCGTGAATAATCAACCGTTTGCTCTGCCGAGAGTGTGTTGATTTCATTTGGAATGGACACACCCACCAGCTCTGTTACATGAGGAACAAAAGGTGTGAGATAGCCAGCGATATCTTTTGTATTAAGCATTCCGCAAAGCATGTAGTTTGGCTTAGGGGCAAGTGTTGCAAGATGTCTTGCCAATGCTTCGCCTGCAGCAGGATTATGCCCACCGTCGAGCCAAAGTTCTGCTGCTCCAGCAAGATCAACCAAATTTCCCGATGATAGGCGCTGCATACGGGCGGGCCAGTATGCCTGTGTCATAGCGGCTTCTAGCGTATCCTGCCTAAAGTTGAGATGTCGAAGGGCCGCAATAGCCATGCCTGCGTTTGCAATTTGATGTGCACCAGGCAATACCGGCAGTGGAAGATCACAAAGCCCTGTTTCATCTTGAAATAACAATCGATGTTTTTCGCAGGATGCGTGCCACTGTTGACCATAAGCAATGAGAGGTGCATTACACTTCTCGGCTACCTCTTCGATAACATCCATCGCCTCTTGCTGCTGTGGCCCCACAACCACTGGCACGCCCTTTTTGATTATACCTGCCTTTTCAAAAGCAATTTTAGCGAGCGTATTGCCTAGTAGTGCTTCGTGGTCTACGGAGATCGGAGTGATCACGCAGAGTTTAGGTTTATCAATCACATTGGTTGCGTCAAGCCTGCCGCCGAGCCCAACCTCAAGGAGTGTATAATCTGCAGGCACACGTGCCATGGCTAAAATCGCAGCGCAAGTCGTGATTTCAAAATATGTGATCTGGTCTGGACGGTTGGCGTTATAACATTCGTCTAAGACAGATGATAAGCTGTTTTCTCTAATCAAAGTGCCTGCAAGGCGGATACGTTCGTGGAACCGTTCGAGGTGAGGGGAGGTGTAGGCATGCGCTGAAAGCCCTGACTCTTCAATGCCTGCGCGGAGCATGGAAAGCGTACTACCTTTTCCATTCGTGCCCGCAATGTGTATGACAGGCGGCAGTACTTTTTCTGGAGAACCAAGGCGTTCCAGCAGGCGCCAAACCCGACCCAATGTCAGATCCATAACCTTGGGGTGCAGTGCCATCATCCTTTCTAGGATAATATCAGACTGAAGCGCGCTCATTTTGGATGTGCTTCCATTTTAGTTGGTCGGGCAAGCGGTGCACCATCTTCGACGGCCTCAATTGGGCTGGGCAAGTCCGCTATTACTGCTGGGTTTAGTCCTAGCAAAAGACGCACAACTTTAATTAATTCCTCGCGCATCTTGAGACGGGACACGACCATGTCCAGCATGCCATGATCTAACAAATATTCCGCTCTTTGAAAACCTTCGGGAAGTTTTTCGCGAATAGTTTGTTCAATGACGCGCGGGCCGGCAAAACAGATAAGCGCATTCGGTTCCGCGATATGCACATCTCCCAACATCGCATAGGACGCAGTGACCCCCCCCGTTGTTGGGTGGGTTAAAACTACGATATAAGGCAGCTTGGCTTCTTTGAGCATTTGCACTGCAACTGTGGTGCGTGGCATTTGCATTAGGCTCAGGATGCCTTCCTGCATGCGTGCGCCACCTGCGGCAGAAAACAAAAGTAATGGACGTTTCATTTCTACTGCACGTTCCGCGGCGGCAATAATTGCATTGCCAACATACATGCCCATAGAGCCACCCATGAAAGAAAAATCCTGTGCAGCGGCAATAATCTGTGTGCGGCCAATCTCTCCCTCGGCAACCAACATCGCCTCGCCTTCGCCCGTTGATTTCTGCGCAGATTTTAAGCGGTCGGGATATTTCTTTGAGTCGCGGAATTGAAGAGGATCTGCAACTGGATTTGGCACTTTGATCTCAACAAATACACCCCCATCAAATAGGTTTTTAAATCTCTCACGAGGCGTGATGTTCATATGATGCCCGCATTGGGTGCAGACGTTGAGGTTATCGCTTAACTCACGATGAAACAACATCGTACCGCACTTATCACATTTTGACCAAAGATTTTCGGGCACCTCGCGGCGCGAGAAAATGGAATTTATCCTTGGACGGACGTAATTATTAATCCAATTCATTTATAAAGATCTACCCTCTTGCTCGGGTTCAGAGATAAGATGGCTGATGCGAAATTGCAATCTTTCTTACGCGAGTGTAGGCCGATAAAGCGCAGTTTTTGGATCTATTCGAGGTCAGGTTTTCAGAGAGAATGTTAGGCTACTTCGGTGGAAGCTTTAAACATCACGTCCTAGCAATTTTGCGCAACTCGAGGGTCAGGCCCGTACTGTTTTGGAGCATTAACTTATGCAGTTTGGGAAGATTTTGTCAGGGAACATGCATCACAAGGTGATGCTTCAGATGATAGTCCACCCAATATGGTGGAAGAAGTAGCCGCATTACCGGCCCCACTTTTGTGGCACACACATTTTTCAGTGGGTTTTTAGAAAATCCAACTGCAAAATGTTCGGCAATTTTTTCGAAAGCGAAGCATCAATTGATGCCATGTAAGCAAAGGCAATGCCCAAAAACAAACCACCATCATGCGCGAAGATCCCAATCAGTACAAAAATCACGACTTTTGCCAAAACAGCGTGTTTCAATTTGGTGCCGGAAAAGGCTTGCGCCACCTTTGCTTCGCTGGCGCACAATCAAAGTCTCTGGCCAGTTTCAATGCCAACATGAATTGCTGCACACGCCGTTTGATGCCTGCATGCCCAGTTATATCTCGGATCAGTTTGCGCATCATAGAGGCTCATGTCGCCGGAAAATGACGCGACATGCGTGGGTCCGGGTCTTCGTGCGTTTGCGAATAGCGATGATGTTTCAAATGATATTTACAATAGGTGTTCAGGGCTGAAAGAATAGGGTTCCCGCAGAGTCAAGCCCCCCGAGTGGCATTCGGTTTTGTTGATTTGAAAAGGGCGTTGTGCGCTGCTTCATGCATCAAAATGGCTAAACCGAGCTGAAGTGATCCAATAATGATTACTGCCAATTCTGCTGTGAACAGTCACGTCCAGTTTACAAAGATAATCAAAGGTGTGATAGTAAAGCCCGAAGAATGCGCAATCAAAAAACATCCCCACGGGTCGGATCGTTTCGCAAGAGGGCGGATTTCGTCTGAAGAAAGAAACTGCTTGCCGGACGCCATGAGCAAATCCTATTTATTTCTGACAGTGATAAAAATTCAGGATGCTTTAAACAGTCCCTAATTCTCTTACGAAGCGGTAGAGTTTACCCTCATATAATGCTTATGCCAAAGACCAAAAACAACAATGGAAATAATTGATTGTAGGATCATTCCAGACCCTAACAGCGGGGATTTGGGATCAATGTCGATGTGGATCAACGCCATCGCACCAAGCTCATCGTTCAATCCATAGATAAATATGGCAATGAGATTATTGAAAAAATGCAATCCGAAAGCAGCGCCAAGATTACCAAGTCGCAAGGTGACAGCACATAATATCATTCCAAAAATAGCTGTTGATATCACATAGGCAAAAGCGTTGTTTCCAAAACTTTCGTAATCAAAATGCAAGGCTCCAAACAACACAGAAGGGAGAATCGCTGCCCAAATGAAATTACCGCCTCTTGCGCTGATTGTTTGCAAAAGATAGCCGCGAAAGAGGATTTCCTCCGCCCCGCTCTGGATTATCAGCAGACCCAGCATAGGCAACATCCAAGCGAACCAGCAAGACAAATCATCAATCATATTAGGGCTGTAAATATCTTGTCCCCTGCTCAAGAGATAAAGTTGTGTGATAGCTTCGACGATAAGAAACACAGCCACGACAAAGCTGCCCGCTTTTAAAAAATGGGTCCAATTCAGTTTATGGCTTGGACCATATAGAGCGCTTAGGCCCCGTTTGTGTAAAACCCAATTAACAAGCGCCACCCCGATCCAAATGGGAAAGAAGGTCAACAAAATCAAAGCGAGTCCGCTGGGTGATCTGGACATCATGACTTGATAAAGATCAATTTCATTCCGAGCCAACGCGTAGGTGATTATATAACTGACTGCGAAATATGTAACCGCAATTATGAAAAGACCCATAAAAACACGCCAGATCTGATTTCTCTCTAAGGCATGTTGAAAGAAACTGACCTGTAAATTGCACATTTGAATTAACCTTTGGAATCGGCGGAGAAATAGGTATGAAAGCCGCTTGTTTCAATAGGTTCAGTTTTGTAAGACGTATCGTGATCCAATGAAAGGGTAAACCCGTGAGCAAATTCGACAAATCCAAGTTGCCAAGCCGTCATGTCACTGAAGGACCAGCGCGCGCGCCTCATCGATCCTACTACTATGCGATGGGAATGACTGAAGAAGAAATTCATCAACCGTTAATTGGTGTAGCCACTTGTTGGAACGAAGCCGCCCCTTGTAACATTGCGCTCAATCGTCAGGCACAATCGGTTAAAATGGGGGTCAAACAGGCGCTTGGTACACCACGTGAGTTTACAACAATCACAGTCACAGATGGTATTGCAATGGGACACGAAGGTATGCGCAGTTCTTTGGCAAGTCGCGAGGCAATTGCTGATACGGTCGAATTGACGATGCGCGGTCATTGTTATGATGCGCTTGTCGGCCTTGCGGGATGTGACAAATCTTTGCCTGGCATGATGATGGCGATGGTGCGTTTGAATGTCCCTTCAGTCTTTCTCTACGGTGGATCAATTTTACCGGGCCGCCTGGATGGCAAAGATGTTACAGTTCAGGACGTATTCGAAGCTGTGGGACAGCATCAGGCCGGCAATCTATCAACTTGTGACTTGGAAAAACTCGAAGCGGTCGCATGTCCCTCTGCTGGCGCCTGTGGCGGTCAGTTTACGGCCAATACTATGGCTTGTGTCTCGGAAGCCATTGGTTTGGCGCTGATGAATTCTGCGGGCGCGCCTGCCCCTTATGAAAGCCGTGATCAGTATGCAGAGGCTTCGGGTCGTGCCGTAATGACACTCTTGGAAAAAAATATCAAAGCGCGCGATGTTGTAACGCTCAAATCCCTTGAAAATTCTGCGCGCGTTGTGGCTTGCACTGGAGGGTCTACAAATGCGGGGTTACACTTGCCTGCAATTGCGCATGAAGCAGGTTTGGATTTCTATCTGGATGATGTCTGCGATATTTTCCGTGACACACCTTATTTTGTCGATCTGAAACCGGGTGGTCAATATGTCGCCAAGGATCTTTATGAGGTTGGTGGAGTGCCCGTTGTGATGAAAGAATTGCGCAAAGTGGGCCTCCTTCACGAAGATTGTATGACTGCGTCAGGACGCGCGATGGGAGAAGAGCTTGATTTGATTTCGCGCGAAGCGGACGGACGGGTAATTTATCCCATTGATGCACCGCTTACAAAAACAGGCGGCGTTGTTGGCCTGAAAGGCAACCTTGCCCCTGAAGGAGCGATTGTGAAGGTTGCCGGTATGCCTAGTCAACATCAGGTTTTTACTGGGCCTGCTCGCGTATTTGAGTGTGAGCAGGATGCATTTGAGGCGGTTCAAACCCGCGCATATAAAGAAGGCGATGTCTTTGTCATCCGTAACGAAGGCCCATCCGGTGGTCCAGGTATGCGAGAAATGCTAGCCACCACAGCCGCGCTTTCAGGCCAGGGCATGGGAAAGAAGGTAGCACTTATCACAGATGGACGTTTTTCGGGTGCAACACGAGGGTTTTGTGTGGGCCATGTCGGCCCAGAAGCGGCTCATGGAGGGCCCATCGCTTTGTTGAAAGACGGTGATATTATTACACTTAATGCTATTGAAGGATCTATCCACGTGGATCTGACGGATGAAGAGCTTGCAGAGCGAAAAAAACAATGGGCAGGTGCGCGTGATACAATTTATGCATCCGGTGCTTTATGGAAATACGCGCAGCAGGTCGGAGAAACCTACAAGGGTGCTGTGACTCACCCTGGTGGGCAGGCAGAAAAGCATCAATACATGGACCTCTAATTTGAGATTCGATATGCTTTGGAAAATTAAGATTGGAATTTTGGCGTGCACTCTTATGTGCTTGAGCGCATGCATGGTCACGCCAAACTACCAAAAAAGCGATCAACTGCGCAGCGTTAATTTCAAATCTGGCGTAACAATCACGCCACCGAAGGACTATTGCCTTGACGAGAAACTTGTGGCGGAAACGGAGAGTGCTGGTTTTGTTTTGATCCTTCCATGTTTGGATGCTAAAGGGGATGTGCAGGCTGGACTGGTAACTGTGACAGTTTTGTCAAATGATCCTAAAGCGGGATTTCACGAAAACCGAAATTTCGCTGCGGTCGGTCAGCAAAATTTTCGTCGCTACGAACATTTTGGATCGGTCAAACATGGCTCTGACGAGCAAATAATAGGTATGCAACAAGACGGATGGCAACTGATTGTGAATGACAATCGATACACGAGCGTATTGACGCTATATATACCTCAGTATGAGACAATTGGAGAAGAAGCAGCGCAAAAACGGCTCCGTAGCTTGTTACAGAGCATTCATCACAAGCAAGTTGATATGGTTCCGAGCGAAGCTGGTTATGATACTGTAATACGACCTCGCGCGCGACCTTTGACTTAATATTACAAAAGAGATTTATTTGAAGAAAATATAAACGTTCTATGGGTATCGACTTTAAAGTGTGAACAAACGAATGGGCGTATGTTAAAAGGAAACGGGCTGAGACGTTTCACAATTTTGAAAACCAACGGTTTTTTGGAAAAACAAGCGAAAACTTAGATCAAATTGGTGTGTCTAATCTGGCTGTGCCGCCACTATTTTGGGACTTTATCCAGTATGACTTCGACGCGACGGTTCATATCGCGCCCTATCTCTGTGTTATTAGATGTGATGGGACTCAGGTATCCCACACCATCTGAAGATAGCTGGCCGGACTCAATACCATATTTTCTGATCAGTCGTTCTGCGACAGCTTGGGCGCGGTCCTTTGATAGTTTTATATTTGCTTCCAACTTACCTACAGTATCCGTGTGGCCAACAAGAATGACGGAGGCATCAGGATTTTCTAACAGATATTCTGCCAACTCTCTAACAGAACTAAAAGGTCCCTCTCCTAAGTTTGATGACCCAGAACCGTATTCAAGATCGGACAATATGGCGTGGCCATGCATGACTAAATTCTTGGGTACCGTTCCTGATACTGATATGTGTGGAGCGCCTGATAATAGGCGCGTTGGGAACAATTCAGCACCGGATAGTTTTTCCGCTTCAGCGGTTTCGACAATTTGAAGCCAAAGTGTATCGGCTAATTTGCTGATTAAAATAGTTTTGTAATGTGCACCCAACTTCAGTGATATGTATCTGAAATTGCCCAAGTTGATATAGACATGAGGTGCAGCAAGAACATCGATTTGAAAACGAAAATTAAAGCCTCCGCAGACCGCGTCATGACAATCAAGTAATGTTTCATATGTGTTTGGGTCCAGTTGGCTGAGCAACAAGTCAGCAAACTGGTCTATGGTTGTTGTATCGTCTTTTGAAATCCAACCCCGCCTTCGCAGAGGCCCGATCACTTTTTTGCTTGGTACTTGCCCTTTATGAAAAGTAGCTGTGGGTATATCGGTTTGCTTATATACAGAAGTGTCTTCAAAGGTCAGGCGCATATAGTCAGGGACCATAAACGCCATTTTCTGCGAGGCCTCAGCATTGGCAAGAACCGGAAAAATCAGTCCGAAGGCCGCAGCCTTAACGATATTGCGCGTGATAATCATCGTTAGGACGCATATCCACAGCGCTAGCCACCCGGTTGCTCATGTTGAAAAAGCCTGCAACATTCGCAATGTCCCAAATATCACGATCGTTGAATCCCACTGAGCGAAGTGCATCACGGTCTCTCTCTTCGATCGCAAAACTTTCTTTGGTGATCTTTTCTGCAAAAGCAAGCATTGCTTTTTGTCGTGCATCCAAAGGGGCGACCCTATAATTCACGGCTATCATTTCCCCGAGCTTTGGATCACCCGAAAGCTGACGCACCGCAGCGCCATGGGCGACAAGGCAGTAAAAGCATTTGTTGATGGAAGATACTGTAACTGCGATCATTTCCCTTTCAAGTTTGCTTAACCCGCTGGCGGCCAACATGAGATCATTGTAAAGGGTTGAAAATGCATTTAGTTTTGCTGCGTCGAAGGCATAGGCCTGCAACACATTTGGCACCATGCCAAGTTTTTCATTACAGATATTAAAATACTTTTGAACCTCTTCGGGTATTGGGTTGAGCATTGGCAAATCAAGGGCCATTATTCGGGATGTGTCGCTCATATGGTCTCCTCTTTGATCCGGTAGTTATATCCTCCCATAAGACGCATCTTGAGTGAAGCATAAAGCGCATTTGCCGCCTTATTTTCCTTTGTACATATGCCACTTATGAAGGGCGCATTCTGGGCAATCGCCCAAATTGCAGCTTGACGCAAGGCGATTGCTCCAACGCCTTTGCGGCGTTGTGAGGGTAGTATTTCCAGCGCATGGACCATCGCAATACCGTTATATATACCAATATATGCGGCTCCTGCAGGATGACTTTCACACCGCATTAAAAGGCTGGTTTTGATGCATTCTGCGCGTTCCATGATTGCAAAGCGATTTCTATCAGTGCCATGCTGCGCCCAGATATCTTTTTGTATCTCAAGGGGTTCCCAGATATCAAACGCGCTGAGCATTGGAGGAGCAGGATGGGATAGTTCTTCGCAGGATATGCAATAAATATTTACTGCATCGATCACCTTATAAGCGCCTTCATCCAAGATTTGATCCAGTTTATTGTCACCTTCGCGGATCATAAACAGCGGATTTTGATCAAGCTCAAACATGCCTTTTTCCGCGACACAGATATCTGGGATATCTTTTTTGACCCGCGAGGTTGCCGCAGTCACTCGCTTTTCCCCATCGGGTTCCTGGCTTAAAGTCCAATGGACGCGGGATATTTTGCGGTTTGCAGGCCAAGTATGATCAACTACCTCATATAGATCAGACACTTCAGGCATCATTTTTTCACACATTTAATGAGTTCCACTTTTGCAGCAGCCAATCGTTCTTTATCAGAAGAACGTAATACCACGTTCGTGCCATATACGCCATCTCTTTGAAACGGGTAAGATCCCATGGACACATCAGGATAGGTTTGCGCTAGCGCGCCAAGATCTGCAGCAATATCTCCTTCGCCGCGGGTGATGCGGACTGTTTCGCTTTGGATCGGCAACCCTCCGGTTAAGGAAGGAACCACGCTTTGCACCATTGCCTGAAAAATAGCTGGTACACCTGCCATTACATGGACATTACCAATGCGAAACCCTGGTGCGGCCGACACAGGATTGTCAATCAATTCTGCTCCGGCAGGGATACGTGCCATACGGAGACGCGCCTCATTTAGTTCTACGCCCTGTCCATCATAATGCGACTGTAAAATTTTGAGCGCATCGTCGCGCATCTCAATAGATCTATCAAAGGCCTTGGCAATGGCATCTGCTGTGATGTCATCATGCGTCGGCCCGATCCCGCCTGACGTAAAGACATGATCATAGCTTTTTGACAAAAAGTGGACTGCGTCAATAATCGCGCTTTCGTTATCGCTGACTAATCGCGCCTCTTTGAGATCAATCCCAATTTCAGTAAGCACGTTGGCCAGATGATGCATATTTGCATCCCGCGTACGCCCTGACAAAATCTCGTCTCCGATCACAAGGATTGCGGCGGTGGGGTTTGTCATACTTAGTCCTTTCCAAAATTCTGCCTTAAATATAAAGGGTTCTTATGCGCTTTCAAACCCCACTTGTCCCCGCGCGGCTCTTGCGTCGCTACAAGAGATTTCTTACTGATATTTCGCTCGAAGATGGACAAGAAGTGACAGCCCACTGCCCCAATCCTGGCTCAATGATGGGCCTAAGTGAGCCGGGCACAAGGATGTTTGTCGAACCAAATTCTGATCCTCGTAAAAAATTAAAATATGCTTGGCGTCTTGTTGATCATCAGAACGGCCATTTGACCGGCATTGATACAGGGGCTGCGAATAAAATCGTCAAAGAAGCTCTTGACGCGCGCAAGATCGCTTTGTTTAAACCCTATAAAACGCTTCGCGCAGAAGTGAAATATGGCACAAAAAGTCGTGTGGATTTTTTGCTGACAGAGACCGGACAAAAGGACCTTTATTTGGAGGTAAAAAGCGTCACGTTAATGCGTAAGCAGGGAGTAGCGGAATTTCCTGATAGCGTGACCGCGCGGGGTCTGAAGCATCTCCAAGAATTGGCTCGCGTTGTCCAAATGGGGCATCGTGGTGTTCTTTTGTTTCTTATTCAGCGCAGTGACTGTCATATCTGCGAAATTGCCCGTGATATTGATCCTGCATACGCAGAGGGGCTTGAGGAGGCAGTAGCGCGAGGTGTTGAAATCCTTTGTATGGCTTGCCACCTTTCCGAGGATGAAATTGAGATCGACAAGCCTGTTCCATTTGGGCTATAGCCTGATGCGGTTGACCGCACGACTGATAACTTGAAACGGCATAGGCATTTGATGTTCAACAAACCTGACAAAACGCGACGCAACAGAGATGGGATAAACTTGTTTGATCCCAGTGATTTTGTGGGAATGTATAAATCCGGCGGTTTAGCGTCTCAAATTCTTGATGAGATTGGAGAACATGTCTATCCTGGCCAAACCACAGCCGCTTTGGACAATTTCATTAAGGAACAGATCGAAGCTGCTGGCGCAGTATCAGCCACTATCGGGTACAAAGGGTATCAACACGCTAGCTGCATTAGTATCAATCATGTGGTGTGTCATGGTATCCCAAGTGAAAAACGGCTCAAAGACGGTGATATATTGAACATAGATGTGACAGTAATTGTGGACGGTTGGTATGGAGACACATCACGGATGTATGTGGCCGGTAAGCCGTCACGCAAGGCAGAACGCTTAATGGATGTTACATATGAATCGCTGATGCGGGCGATTGAGGTGGTCAAACCCGGAAATACATTTGGCGATATAGGTCATGCGATACAGTCTTATGCCGAGTCTGAAAGAATGTCTGTGGTGCGTGATTTCTGCGGACACGGTTTGGGACGTGTGTTTCATGCGCCACCGAATGTGCTTCATTATGGGCGTGCGGGTACGGGCCCCGTTCTTGAGGAAGGAATGTTTTTTACAATTGAACCGATGGTGAATATAGGACGGCCCGAAACAAAAGTTCTGGCAGACGATTGGACAGCCGTGACGCGCGACAAATCTCTTTCAGCGCAGTTTGAACATTCTATTGGTGTGACCTCAAAGGGATGTGAGATTTTTACACTCTCAAAAGCCAATCGGTTCCATCCCACCTATTAAACCTAACGATAGTGTTATAAATGCGGAATAATGAAAATTATTTAATGTACGGTGTATCATCTAACCAACATTTTTCATATTATCTGCGACAGAAACCTTCACGAAATTCACATTTAGCCAGTTGTCTCAGCCTCATATGACGATAAATATCAAATTCCTAAATTATGCTGTAGAAATCTCTTGGGCACGTTGTTAGTAGTATGTGGCGAAAGATGACCTGAATGCTGTCAGATTATGCACAGGGTTTTTCAGATTTTAACTTGAAGTTGATTTTAAAGTTTGCGTTATGCGAGTGTCTTGGAAAACAAAATGACCCTTTAGGATCTTTCTTAAATCATAAGCAAAAGTATTGTGGCATTTCACGATCTGGATGATGCTCTGCACGCATTACAGTTATAACGGTTTCCCCATATTTGCGGGTCTGGATAAACTCAAATCCCAAAGGCACAGGAACCTTGCAGTTTTCTTCGCATATCAAAATTCCGTTGGCGGCAATCCACCCTTGATTTAGTGCAGATGTCAATGCTTTTGGTGCTAAATTCTTTCCATAGGGAGGATCCAGAAAGACCAATCCATAGGGAAGCCCTGAATTACGGGGCAATGCGCATGCATCTAATCGATCGAAGCAAATATTATTAGGTTTACCTAAAATATTTATGTTTTTTTGGATGAGCTTGCTGGCAAATTGGCCTGCATCAATTAGACATGCACAGTCTGCCCCACGCGATACGGCTTCTATTCCCAAGGCACCTGTCCCCGCAAAAAGATCCAGTACACGTGCGCTTGAGACCACATCGCCAAGACTTCCGTTTATCAAAATATTAAACAAGGACTCGCGCACTTGCGCACTTGTGGGGCGGAGGTATAATTCTGCCTCTACTTTGCCAATTGCCGTAAGCTTGCGGCCCTTGTATTTACCCGTAATAATTCTCACACTTTCAAAAGCCCTTTAAGATCTGCTTCAGGGTCTGCAACAAGTGATACATCAGCAGTTTTTCCAGACTCAATCAAACGTTTTGCAACCATATAAGCGCGTGGATCGTTCATAGCATCAACTGCGATCAAGTGGTTCGATTTATAATACCAAAAGGACACGGACGCATCGCTTGTTTTTCGTGTAATAACCTCATCAAAGCCAGTATTCAGCCCCGTGATTTGAAGCTTGACCTCATATTGATCAGACCAAAACCATGGTTTGGGAACATAATCTACTTTTGCACCCATAATATTTTGTGCCACCAATTCAGCTTGATCTATTGCATGGGGTACGCTTTCCAAGCGCAGTTCGCCGTCCTTGTAAGGAAAAGAACAACAATCCCCCACCGCCCAAATAGACGGATCCGATGTTTGTCCCAAAGCATTCACTGTAATACCATCTGAAATCGATAATCCAGCTTCTGCAGCGATATCGGTGACAGGAAAAATACCAACCCCGACGATTACGAAATCAATCTGAAGTGCCGTACCATCTGAAAACTTAGCAACGTTTGCAACGCCACCATTTCCGGTAAGCTTCTCAAGGTTTATCCCTTCTTTGATTGCAACCCCTCGGGATATATGAAGAGCGCGGAAATAATCCGACGTTTGCGGTGCAGCAACCCTTTTGAGGATTCTATCTGCCATTTCGACAAGTGTGACGTTTAGTCCACGTTGTGCAGCAACCGCTGCAGCTTCTAACCCGATATAGCCACCGCCAATAATTAAAACATGTTTGCTTTCGTTGAATTTGGGCGCCAAGGAGTCTGCATCGGCAAGGTCTCGTACCGTAAATACGTTTCGAAGTTGTCCTCCAATCTGCACCGGCAGTTGGCGTGGCTCTGAACCCAAAGCGAGTACCAGATCATCATATCCAAGTATATCTTCACCGAACATAATCTGTTTCTTTTTCGGATCTATGCGATGTACGGCCTTTCCCAAATGCAACGTGATGTTTTGGTCGTCGTAAAAACTGAGGGGGCGCAGATACAGGCGATCGAGTGACATTTCACCCAAAAGATACTTCTTTGAAAGTGGTGGCCGTTGATAGGGAGGATGTTCTTCTTTACAGATCATAGCGATAGATCCTTCGAATCCTTCGCTCCTGAGTTTTGCTGCGAGAGACGCTGCCGCTTGTCCTCCACCAACGATTACAACTTTTTTCATGTTACATCCAATTGCACTGGTCGCCAGTTAATTTGACTCTATAATGACAATTTATCGATTTATAAATATGGGGTTTCCAAAAAAATGATAAGTGTTGGACAAAAATTACCGGATGCAGATGTAATGCGGGTCACCGCAGATGGCCAAGAGACGCTTCACATGGCTGATTACCTAGCATCAAAAAATGTCGCCATATTTGCAATGCCCGGTGCGTTTACTTCTACTTGCTCCTCCTCGCATTTACCTAACATAATCAAGTATAAAAAAGAGCTATTTGCTAAGAGTGTTGATGATATAGCCATCCTTGTTGTAAACGATACTTTTGTTGTACGTGAATGGGGAAAACACTCTGGTGCATTCGATGCAGGATTGACTATGATTGCCGACGCCAGCGCCGAATTTACAATTGCATTGGGTATGGATTTTTCTGTTCCATCTATTGGCTATTTTAACCGCTCTCAACGCTACGCACTTTTCAGCAAGGACGGGATAGTTGCCGAGTTCCTTCTGGAAGAAGCTCGTGCAAAAGTTCTTTCATCTGGTGCAAATCATCTTTTGGAGCGGATTTAAGAGTCAGGTTGCAAGTTCGTCCAATTTTTGGGCGAGCCTTATGTCAAGAGCACTAAGGCCGCCTACATCATGGGTGCTGAGCGTGACTTCTACACGATTATAAACATTGAACCATTCGGGGTGGTGGTTCATCTTCTCAGCCCAAAGCGCCGCGGCACTCATCCATGAAAACGCCTCGATGAACGAGCTGAATTTATAGCTTTTAGAGATTGCGTCACGCCCTTCAACAATTGACCAGCCAGTAGTAGTAAGGGTACTTAGTTCATGTCGACGTTCATGCTCGCTTAACGGTTGGCTCATTCTTTTTCCTCCACATTTGCTTTGCGAAACGGACCATAGCTAGTCAAGATGTCGATGTCTTGGTTGATGGCTTTGGTTTCCTCTCTGAGATAGGTCGCTACCGCACTATGAAAACCTTCATCTGCAAGCCAATGGAGTGAATAGGTATGACGTGGCAAATATCCTCGGGCCAATTTATGTTCTCCTTGTGCACCTGCCTCAACTGTTTTGAGGCCGCGCGATATTGCAAAATCAATTGCACGATAATAACAGAGTTCGAAATGCAAACAGGGATGCTGTTCAACGCAGCCCCAATAGCGACCATAGAGCGCTTCTTTTCCAATGAAATTCAATGCCCCCGCGATAAAGCGCCCGTTTCGCTCAGCTAAAACGAGAGCGATGTCATCTCTCAACACATCTTGTGCTATTTCAAAAAAGGCACGGCTTAGATAGGGCTGTCCCCATTTGCGCGCACCAGTGTCTTGATAAAAAACCCAAAATGCGTCCCAATGTTCCGGTCTGATGTCTGCGCCTGTCAAGACAGAAATTGTACCACCAAAATCATTTGCAGTGCTGCGTTCTTTACGTATGTTTTTGCGTTTGCGTGACGATAGATTGGATAGAAAGCTATCAAAGTTGGGATAATTATCATTTTGCCAATGAAATTGCTGTGTCACTCGCCCAAGTAGGGGCATATTTTTAGCCGCTTTTTTTTCCTCTTTAGTACAGAAGGTGATGTGAAGGGATGAAATTTTGTTTTGTAATCCAAACTCGATAGCACCTTGAATAAGTGTTTTAAAGGCTTTGTCGTGATGGCCTTGCTTTGTAAGAAACCGCCGCCCAGTTGCGGGTGTGAAGGGTACGGCAATTTGGAGTTTCGGATAATACCGTCCGCCTGCGCGCTCGTACGCATGGGCCCAATTGTGGTCAAAAATATACTCACCCTGCGAGTTGGATTTAAGGTACATCGGCGCAGCGCCGATAGTCTCTTTGCCGGAATAGGCCAGCATGTAGCAGGGGTCCCAACCCGTTCCGTAGCCAACAGAACCGCTATCTTCAAGCGCCTTGAGAAAGCGGTAGGTTGTAAAGGGGTCAAACGGCGGAGCACCATCTGCTGCTTCGGGACAGGCAAGGCTGTCCCAAACGGCTGGGCTGATTTCGCTCAGTGATGTTACTACCTCTACAGAGAGCGGCTGTTCAAGCATTCATCGCACCATGTGCATCATAGATCAGTAAACTTGGAAAATGCCCTCGACTTCTACGGCAACCCCTAACGGAAGAGAGGCGGCAGAAACCGCAGAACGGGAGTGTTTGCCGGCATCGCCGAGCGCTTCTGCAAGCAGGTCAGAGGCGCCATTGACGACCTTGGGCTGATCTGTGAAATCGGCGCTGGAATTTACAAACCCGGTCAACTTTATAACACGCACAAGCTGATCGAGGTCGCCTCCGCAAGCGGCTTTGACCTGTGCAAGCAGGTTGATTGCACAGGCTCTGGCTGCTGCAGCCCCGTCTTCGGTGGTCATACCGTCTCCGATTTTGCCTTTTATCAACCCATCTTTATCTGCAGAAATCTGGCCGGACACGTATAAAATGTTCCCCACCTGAACGAATGGCACATAATTTGCGGCTGGAGCGGGTGCCTCTGGCAGCGTGATGCCAAGCGCTTTGAGCTTTGTTTCAAAATGCGCACTCATCAATGAATCTCCTTTGTTTCCATTTGCCAAACCTAACTGGAAAAAAGGCACATCGAAAGTGGATAATCAGACTTCACGCATGACTTTGTTAAAATAATCTGTCGGAGTTGCGACTGGATACCCGAGAGGCTCACGGACCGTTGTTTTGCTAAGAACTCTTAGATCATCATGAGGATAGTAGATCGAAGACAAGTTTCGGGATTTTACTCCTTTTGCAATCTCTTAATGGATTTCAGCTGTGTAGTATGACATGTGTTGCGCGTCTTCCTAATGGCATCCGCGTAAATTTATAAAGTCTGGCCCGATAATTTGAGTACGGTTAGTTAACCAGAAACAGGACAACCAGTTAAGCCAGCACACGCGTCTGGTTTTACGACGAATGTGTCCCACCTCATCGCGCCAGCGTGAATTTTGAGGTGCATTCCTCCTTTGTGTTCCTTCAAAAACAAATCCCTTTAAGCCCAGTTTAACACATTAATGATACGATGATTTTACCACATTCCATACAAGTTTAAATTTTTTGGGGTGGTAAAGATGCTTTAAAATTCTTAGACAGAGAAGTAGTTGCGGGTGTAAACTATACAGTTAGCTGCCAGGCTTTAGGGGGCTCAGGATCGCTCATTTCTGGAATATAAAATGCATGATCTCGGCGGTCTATCTGGGAGTAGCTGGATGCAGTATGCCGCTTGGTCAAGGCGGCAACGATCCTTTTGAGACGGCAAATCGGACAGTACATCGCTTCAATTTGGCATTGGATCGAAATATCATAAGACCCGCGGCTTTGACCTATGTTTCTGTCGTAGACCCGGATATTCAGAATGTTGTTGCAAATTTGTCTGATAATCTTTCTACGCCCGGAGATGTTGCAAACAATATTCTTCAGGGGGACTTGGAAAGCGCAGTTAGAAATTCACTGAAATTCATAGTAAATTCTACATTTGGCCTAGGTGGCCTTGCAAAGCCTTCGGAGCAATTTGGGATTAATGGTGAAACGGGTGACTTTGGTCAAACGCTTCATGTTTGGCGTGTTCCAGAAGGACCGTTTGTGGTGCTTCCTGCATTTGGTCCGTCAACAAGCCGGGATGCTTTAGGCGTTGTAGGTGATCTTTCGCTTGACCCACTCGGGCCCTTGATGAGCGAGCAGGCAAAGCTTTATTCCTACGGCATTCGTGCTGCCGATGTTTTGGGAAAACGTGGAAATTATTCCACCTCTCTTGATTCGATCCTCTACGACAGTGCGGACAGTTATGAGCAGATGAAGCTGATTTATTTACAGGCGCGCCGTTTTGAACTGGACGGAACGCAGGATGATGATTATTTTGACCCATATGAAGAACTTTTTGACGATGACTAAGTTTAATCGGCGAGTATTTGTGGTAGCCACTGGTGCATATTTTGCATTGGGGCAGGCCGGGTTTGCGATGACTGCAGGCCACGCAGAACAACTGGTCATGAATGTAGTTGCCGAGATCAACAAAGTCATTGAATCTAAAAAGAGCGATGCAGCAACGATCCGCGATTTTGAAAAAATCTTCAGCGCGTATTCTGACGTGAATACTATGGCGCGTTATGCTCTTGGTCGCGATGGAAAAAAAGCGTCCCCCTCAGAGATGAAGCGTTTTACCAAAGTTTTCAAATCTTATATTGCAAAGAAATATGGTTCGCGGTTTCGGGAATTTATTGGTGGAAAGATTGAAGTAAAATCGTCTCGAAAGGTGAGAAAGTTCTTTGAGGTCAAAACTAACGCTGTGCTCAAAAATCAGGGAGACTTCGAAGTAATTTTTCTGGTTTCAGATCGTTCTGGGAACCCTCTGTTTTTTAATGTGTATGTAGAGGGGCTGAATCTGCTGCTAACAGAACGGAGTGAGATTGGTGCAATTTTGGACCGAAACAAGGGTAGTATGGATGCGCTGATACGGGATCTTGAAAGATCAGCATAGGTTGTTTTCAAGCGTTTTGATAACAAGAATTTTGAGATGGAAAAAAGCCTCTTCATTTTTCGAATATATCATCTAATTGGACTGCGGCTTTCTCAAAATACCGTGAAGTAGGTTTTTGATCGGATTAGTTGCCGCGCTCTGGTTTTGACGCAGCTTGTATACGCCTGCAGGTGATATGTTATATGCACTTATCGGAAGCGGTGCCGGTGATTTTAAGCCATAAATGCCTAGCATAGTCTCGCGCCAGATATATGCAGGTAAACCGCCGCCTGTCACTCCATTTAGCGGTGTGTTGTCATCATATCCCATCCAGACACCGACAACATAGTCAGATGTAAACCCGATGAACCATGCATCTCTTGCTGCCTGCGTCGTACCGGTCTTTGCGCCGATCTGCCAGCCCTTGATCGCCGCACGTTTTCCAGTCCCTTCGCTGACAGTCTTTGACATTATGTACATTAATTGCCTAGCGGCATCTTCCTTAATGACGCGTTCTCCAATCCCACCGCTTTTCCCCATTATTTCCGTATCTTCGCCCAAAAGACGTAAGTCCAAAAGCCCGTACGGTGTTACCGAGGAGCCTCCGTTTAATATACCTGCATAAGCTCCAGTCATTTCGATCAATGTTGCTTCAGACGCGCCAAGGGCTATCGCGGGGCCCTGCGCCAAATCTGTGCTTAACCCAAAGCTGGCAGCGACTGTGCGGACATTCTCGCGTCCCACGGCTTCGGAAAGTCTTACAGCAGGAATATTTAGAGATTGGCTAAATGCTTCGCTTAGGGTTACTGGACCAAGATATTTACCTGTATAATTCTTAGGACTCCATTGACCGGACCCTGGAATAGAAAGCGTCAGTGGGCTATCATCCACAATATCATTTGGTCCATAGCCAAGGTCCAGCGCAGTGGCATAGACGAAAGGCTTGAAGACAGATCCGGTCTGACGCAACGCCTGCGTTGCACGATTAAATGCACTATCAACTTTGGTTTTTCTTCCACCGACCATTGCTCGCACTGCTCCATTAGCCGACATTACAACGATGGCGGCTTGTGCTTTTGATCCCTTTCTGACTTGTGTGTTAAATGTGGTTTTTAACGCCTGTTCTGCAGCGTGTTGAATGGATTGATCAAGCGTCGTTTTAATAATTACATCTTCGGTCGTGTTGTCGGTGAAAAAGGAAGGGCCTGATTGCATCACCCAATCGGCGAAATACCCCCCTGCACGCGCCTGAGCTGCAGCGGAAAGTTTGGCCGGATTGTTTCGTGCAAAATCAGCCTCTGATTTGGAAATGTAATTCTGTTCTTCCATCAGAGAAATAATAAGCCGTGCTCTGTCACGCGAACGATCAAGATTATTTGTGGGTGCATACCGTGTTGGTGCCACTAAAAGCCCTGCGAGCATTGCAGATTCCGCAACATTCACGTCCGCCGCGGATTTTCCAAAATAGCGCTTCGCCGCCGCTTGAAAACCCCTTGAGCCAGCGCCTAAAAAGGTTCGATTGATGTAAATTGTCAGAATTTCATCTTTTGAATAGCGTGTTTCAAGCGCAATTGCATAAGCAGCTTCTTTTACTTTGCGCCAAAGCGATCCTTTCCGGCAATATGCTTCATAAGCTGTTTCACTGTCCCAAAGCGTTTTGTCAAATGGAACACCCAGACACAAAAGTTTTGCTGTTTGCTGTGTTATCGTTGATCCACCATGTCCAGAAAGCGCACTGCGTCCTTCGCTGAGATTAATACGAATTGCGCTTGCAATACCGCGCGGGCTAATGCCGAAATGGCTGTAAAACCGTTTATCTTCAGTCGCAATAATTGCGTTTTTAAGGGCTTGTGACACGCTCTTCGCATCCGCGGCACCGCCAAATTGTTCCCCGCGCCATGCAAAAACATCTCCGTTACGATCCATTAAGGTCACAGATCCGCGTGCGCGCGCATCAAGAAGTTTGCCAACATCCGGCAGATTTACCGCAAAATAGCCGATTGCTGTTACGAGAAATAAAAATATCACAAAACTAGCGCGCCAGAATACCGACCAAAAAAGCCCGAGAAGACCTTTGATTACCCAAGACATTGCTTTTTTGAATATATTGCCCGAAGTTTTGCGCGCTTTGGACTTTGACGCCTCTACCGTGCGCTTATTTTGCAAGGATCCACGACGTTTTGATTTTCCCGCACCATACCTGTCGTCGGCCACCAGTTTTGGGTATGTTTTTTGCTTGCCTGCCATAATGATCTTCTGTGAGACTTTTGTTTGGCCATAAGAATATCCTGTTTTCATTGGTTTGTTTAGTCTGCATTTTAATGCGATTTCCATTCAAAAAATGCATAAAAATTAATCAAAATTTATAAAATGTGCAAAAATTATACAATTATATGATTTTTTTTCTTATTTCTTGTGCTCGAAAGGTATGATCCGCACAATTTTGGCGCTTTCTTTCTCACTACACGCGAAAAAGGTTGTTGTAATAAAGAAAGGAAGCAAACGTGAAATTGATCATTGCGACCATTAAGCCCTTTAAGCTGGACGAAGTGCGTGAGGCACTGACTCAGATTGGTGTGCGCGGCATGATGGTGACGGAAATCAAAGGGTTTGGCGCCCAGTCCGGACATACAGAAATCTATCGCGGCGCCGAATATTCGGTGAACTTTGTTCCAAAGGCCAAGATTGAAATCATCGCAGATGACAATTCTGTCGATCAAATCGTAGATACGATCACAAAAACCGCTCGAAGTGGAAAAATTGGCGATGGCAAGGTTTTTGTTCTGGATGTGGAGCAAGCGATACGAGTGCGCACCGGTGAAACGGGTCCAGATGCTGTTTAAAATTTAGTTATAAAGGAAATACGTTATGAAGTGCGCAAAAACTCTTACTTTGACGGCCGCAATGCTATTAGTGCCGTTTGCCGGATTTGCAGAGGAAGCGTCTGCTGTAGTGCCCACTGATATGGTGTGGATAATGAACACGTTGTTGTTCCTTATCGGTGGTTTTTTAGTTTTTTTCATGGCGAGCGGTTTTGCTATGCTCGAAGCTGGTCTCGTGCGCTCGAAGAATGTGACGATGCAGCTCACCAAAAACATGGGGCTCTTTAGCCTTGCCTGTCTTACCTATTATGTTGTCGGCTACAATCTTATGTATCCTGGTGAAACTTGGGCTATCGATAAAGTACTTTCCGGGATATGGAATGTTGCTACCATGGAAGAGGTGGGAGTTAGTGCAGATGGCGTTGATAACTACGTATATGCGTCGACAGGATCTGATTATTTTTTCCAATTAATGTTCTGTGCAGCGACAGCTTCGATCGTCTCTGGCGCGTTAGCGGAACGAATTAAACTATGGCCATTTTTGATTTTCACCGTAGTTTTGACAGGTCTCATCTATCCGATTCAGGCCAGCTGGAAGTGGGGTGAGGGGTTTTTGGATGCAGCTGGCTTTCATGACTTTGCAGGTTCTACCGTTGTTCATTCTGTTGGTGGTTGGGCGGCGTTGATGGGTGCGATTATCCTTGGTCCTCGCATCGG
The DNA here is from genome assembly GCA_913051655.1 of uncultured Alphaproteobacteria bacterium. Classification (GTDB taxonomy): domain Bacteria; phylum Pseudomonadota; class Alphaproteobacteria; order Rhodobacterales; family Rhodobacteraceae; genus LFER01. The sequence goes on along the minus strand of CAJXHI010000013.1, from coordinate 3,994 downwards.
CAAATATGCTGCTGACGGAAAAGTGAACCCGATCCAAGGCTCAAATCTTGCGCTTGCCACTTTGGGTACGTTCATCCTTTGGTTGGGTTGGTTTGGCTTTAACGGCGGCTCGCAGTTGGCGATGGGATCTATCGGCGATATCGCAGATGTCTCCCGTATCTTTGTGAACACTAACATGGCAGCCGCAGCTGGCGCAATTGTTGCGATGCTCCTTACACAGGTAGGCTATGGAAAAGTCGATCTGACCATGGTGCTCAATGGTGCTTTGGCAGGTTTGGTGTCCATCACGGCAGAGCCGCTGACACCGACGCTTGGCTGGGCCCTGATTATTGGTGGTATCGGTGGCGCGATTGTTGTTTATGGCATACCTTTGCTGGACAAGTTCAAAATTGATGACGTTGTGGGTGCCATTCCTGTGCATCTCTTCGCAGGTATCTGGGGCACGCTGGCAGTTGTGCTCACAAACCCCGCTTCTTCTTTGGGGACACAGATCTATTCTATCATGGTCGTTGCTATATTCGTTGTCATCACATCTGGCATAATGTGGGCTATCCTCAAGGCAACCATTGGCATCAGAGTGTCAGAGGAAGACGAAATTAACGGTTTGGACGTTTCAGAGCTTGGCATGGACGCTTACCCAGATTTTTCCAAAAGTGCCTAATGGTAAAGGTTGGAGCAAAAAAAGTCCCCTCACGGGGACTTTTTTACTTCATTTGGTCATTTGTTAGAAAACCAGAGGAATTTTTTTTAAGATGGAAAAAATCAAATTTGGTGAGCGAAGGAAAAAAATTTAAATTTGGTCGATATCTAGGAGGAAAATTTCAACCTGTTCACCAATTTACATAATGGCGGCAAAATTTGGTCAGGTTCTGGAGAGCGCCCAATCCCCTACGACATTAAGCCACCGAGGGCTTTGCCTAACCTTCTTCTGTTGATACCAGTATCGGAATTTGGGATTTTGACAAAGATATGGATAACACCGATTTTATTATTGGTTTTCGCAAGTCGAGTGATACGTGCATTGCTCGGCTCAGAGTGACTTGGCAAGCATTTGGTTAAGCGAAGGAAAATATAAATTGTTTAAATTTACACAAGTTCTAGTAATGTCCATCGTAAATGGGACCCAAAGTTTTCACATCAAAAAGAGAAGAGACAGAAGTTCCGTTCCATATATTCAATATTGCTTGAGCAAACATTGGGGCGGTTGGCACGATACGGATGTTTTTAGCAGCGCTGACATTTTCATTTGCTTGAATCGAGTCTGTGACAACTAATGATTTCATTACAGATTTTCCAATCCGTTCTACTGCTGGACCAGACAAAACGCCATGAGTGATATAAGCATGAACTTCTGAGGCACCATTTTCCATCAGCACCTCTGCTGCTTTACAAAGCGTTCCAGCAGTATCGACGATATCGTCTACGATAATGCATTTCTTGTCTGCAACGCTACCAATGACTGTCATTTCTGCCACTTCGCCAGCTTTTTCACGACGTTTGTCCACGATGGACAATGGCGCAGAAACACGCTTTGCCAATTCACGCGCGCGCCCGACTCCTCCCACATCTGGGGAAACAACCATTATGTCATTCACGCCATCTTTGAAGTGATGTTTAATATCCATTTCAAAAATAGGAGAGGCATAAAGGTTATCCACTGGAATATCAAAGAATCCTTGGATTTGTGTGGCGTGCAAATCCATTGTTAGAACCCGTTCGATGCCGGCTTCTACAATCATATTGGCTACAAGTTTTGCGCTTATAGGGGTGCGCGCCTTTGAGCGTCTATCTTGTCTTGCATATCCGAAATATGGAATAACAGCTGTGATTCGGCTTGCTGACGAACGACGCAATGCATCTGACATAATCAGCAGTTCCATCAAATTATCATTTGCCGGATTAGATGTTGGCTGGATGATAAACATATCCTCGCCACGCACATTTTCAAAAACTTCTACGAAAATCTCTTGGTCATTAAATCGTTCAACCCGTGCGTCCACAAGTCCAACATGTAATCCGCGATGCAGCGACATTCGACGTGAAATAGCCTGTGCAAGGATTGGGTTTGCATTTCCGGCGATGAGCTTGGGTTCTTGAACGCTGGGCATTTAGTATTTTGTCTCCAGATTAGAATGAAAGAGATTCGTGACATTGACTCCGCTTAACATGGCATTAGGGTTTTAATAAAGCGACCCTATCTTCCGGAGCACCTTTATGTCCCATATTGATTATTATTTCTCCACCATTTCGCCATTTTCTTACCTAGCTAGCAATAGATTGGAAACAATTTCAGCAAAATATGGTGCAACCATCACCTATAAGCCAGTTGATGTGATTTCGTTATTTGCGCGTACTGGCGGAGTACCACCAGTAGAACGTCATCCGTCACGCCAAGCCTACAGATTGCAAGATCTTCGTCGGCAGGCAAAAAAGATCAAGATCACGCTTAATATAAAGCCCAAGCACTTTCCAACCAATGCGGCCCCGTCTTCTTATGCGGTCATCGCTGCGCAAAGAGATGGGGTGGGCGATTTAGGTGCGTTGGTGCGCACCTTGTTGGCTTCTTGTTGGGCAGAGGATAAAGATATCGCCGAGGATAGCGTGATTAAAAACTGTTTGATTTCGGCAGGTTTTGACCCCACGTTGGCCGATAGCGGTTTGCTGGCAGGAGCAGAAATTTATGCAAAAAACTTAGAAGATGCCGTGAATAATGATGTGTTTGGCGCGCCGTTTTATGTTGTAGATGGTTCCGAAAAATTCTGGGGGCAGGATCGCCTGACTGATCTTGACGCTTTCCTCGCAGGAGAGCTATAGTGCCAATCGAAGAGCGGGCTGATTTTCAAACTCATTGGACAACTTTTGGGGAAGGAGAGAGCGATGTCTTGCTCTTTCACTGTACGATGGGAACCTTGGGTGCGTGGCGTGGCCTCACCCAGTGCCTGCCGCAAGGCCACCAATCCATAGCCTTTGATTTGCCGGGTCATGGGAAATCTGGGGCCTTTACCGGAGAGCGGGATTTTCAGGATCTGAGCTGCTCTATCGGCAAAACATTTCTTGACCGCCCGATGCATCTAATTGGGCATTCTTTTGGAGGCAGCGTGGCGTTACGATTGGCGCTGGAGGTTCCAGAAATGTTACGTTCTCTGGTGTTGATTGAACCGGTGATGATGAACCTCGCCTTTGCAGACGACCCTGCCTTCAAGCATACATATGATGCGGATCATCAAGCCTATTTTGATGCCTATATGGCAGGTGACCATGAAACAGCTGCACGTGAGTTTTCCCTACTTTGGGGGGATGGCCGGGATTGGTTGGACATCCCAGAACTTGTACGTGCCCAAATGATTGAGAAAATCCCAATGATATATGCCGCAGATTCAAAGGTTTACCGTGACGAATACGGGTTTGCCGAACCGGGAAAGTTGGACGTCATATCCGTACCGGTTCTCTTGATGGAAGGTGCCGAAAGCCATTTCAGCGTAGCGCAGATGAATGCTGCGCTTGACAGGCGTCTTTCCGATAGCACGCGCAGTATGATAGATGGTGCCGGTCATATGCTTCCTATCACTCATCCGCAGGAAACCGCACAAGCGATTTCTGAGTTTTGGAAAATGCGGCCCGCTACCAGACGTGGGCCAATTTTCGCCTAGCCAAGATGATATGGCTTTTGCAGGGCGTGAACGGTTGTTGGAAGGTTTTACATCAGCGCTTTGATCTGCAGAACGGAGGATTGGGAAAAATATCGCGATTTATGGAGGTTTCTACCATGTATCAAAACGCTTTATGTTGGGTGGACTTCCGCATATTGCACTGCTCTTATTCTCATGGACCAGCATCTTTTGGTAATCTCTGATCCCAATCACCAAACTTTGCCAATACGATTGGCAATTTTATGGGCAGAGTTGTTCGATCCAACAATGATAGCTTTTTTAACTTCACAGGTATCTGGGTAAGGATGTTTAGACGAATTATGCTGATCACCTTTGAAACGATC
>CAJXHI010000012.1 GCA_913051655.1 uncultured Alphaproteobacteria bacterium | reverse complement strand
TCGTTGGCATGCTGGATTTCAAACCCTAGCGCCACGGCATATCGACGGGGAACGCGGTCAAATCGGCCCGATGCTTTTACGAGTCCTCTCGCCATTGAGACATAGCGAACGCCATCGGGTGTTTCTGCCAGTTGCACCAGCACCCGATCTGGAATTGCCACCGCTTCGTGCACAATCCATAGCGGACAGGCTCCACCGAAGCGGGCGAACTGCAGGCGCGTGGCGGAATGCCGCTTGGTGATATTGCCAGCCATGTCCACGCGGCAAAAGAACACCGGCAACCCGCGTGACCCTTCTCGCTGCAAGGTGGAAAGGCGATGACATGCCTGTTCGAAGCTGGTCTGAAATTCGTTCGCCAGGTGATCGACGTCATGCCTCAGTGCGCGCGCTGAGCGGCGAAAATCCTCGTATGGCATCAGCACCGCGCCGGCAGCATAGTTTGCAAGCCCAACCTTGAGCAGTTCGCGAGAGGTGGAGGAGCGCAGCTCTGCTGATGCAGCAATTTTCTCGATGGTCTCGCCAAGCGTCATCGCGGCAATCTGATAGGCCAGCTGGAAGCGAATTCCCGTGGGTGACTGGTTCGTGGCAATGGTCAGGATCCTGCGGCTCTCGTCGTAGAGGCGAAGCGAGGAGGCCTGTTCGAAGACCACTTCCACCTTGTGCGCGCGCGCCAGATGGCTCTGCATGGAACTACCGGAAACCCTGTGCTTGTCCGTGCGGAATGACTCGGCAAGCTGTTCTGCCGAACGGTCGAGGGAATCGATGTAATTGTCGGCCAGGTGAAACCAGTCCCTCACTTCCTCCCAGGGGAGGCGCGAGCCGGTCGAATTGTCGGCTGTAAAGGCCTCGTCGACCATTTCCAGGCGCTGGTTCGCCCGCTGAAAACGCTCGTGCAATTCAACGAACCGCCGGGCGAACGCGGGCTGTTGTTCGGCCAGCTTTGCAAGCGTATCAGTGGGAAAGGGCTCTCCGTAGACAGGATCGCTTACCGCTTCTCGCAGGGCATTGGCCAGATGCTCGGTCTGATCGACTTCAAAATCCTGCCAATCGATGGGATAAAGTTCGGCCAGCCGCTCTATCAGCTTTGCCGAAAGAGGCCGGTCGTCGTTTTCTAGCTGGCTGAGGTAGGACGTGCTTATGCCCAGGCTTCGCGCGAGCTCGGCCTGCAGCAGATTGCGGTCGGATCGGATCTTTCGCAGCTGGGATCCGGCGAATAGCCTGCGTCGAGGTGCCATCTGCTGCGTATAGTTTGCAAACCCCGAATTTGCAAATTCGCAAGATTGCATTGGACACTTGACCATTCGATCCGCAACGCGGAGTTTTCAAGACAGTCTCCGGAGTGCCAATGTCTGCCAATATCGCCGAGATGGAACGCCGCCGCGAAGCTGCCCGCATGGGTGGCGGACAGAAGCGGATCGATGCCCAGCACGCCAAGGGCAAGCTGACCGCGCGCGAACGGCTCGATGTCCTGCTCGACGAAGGCAGCTTCGAGGAACTCGACACCTATGTCGAACATGACTGCACCGATTTCGGCATGCAGGAACAGAAGATTCCCGGAGATGGCGTGGTCACCGGATCGGGCACGATCAACGGCCGCCTCGTCTATGTTTTCTCTCAGGATTTCACAGTCTTCGGTGGCTCTCTTTCCAAACGCCATGCAGAAAAGATCTGCAAGGTCATGGATACCGCGATGAAGGTTGGCGCGCCCGTGCTCGGCCTCAACGACAGTGGCGGCGCGCGCATCCAGGAAGGCGTCGCCAGCCTCGGCGGCTATGCCGAAGTGTTCCAGCGCAATGTGCTGGCCAGCGGCGTGGTGCCGCAGATCAGCCTTATCATGGGGCCGTGCGCGGGCGGCGCGGTCTATTCCCCCGCCATGACCGACTTCATCTTCATGGTTGAGGACAGCAGCTACATGTTCGTCACCGGCCCCGACGTGGTGAAGACGGTGACCAACGAGGTCGTTACGCAGGAGGAGCTGGGCGGGGCGAAGACGCACACCACCAAGACCAGCGTCGCCGACAACAGCTTCGAAAACGATATCGAGACACTGCTCGCCACGCGCGATTTCGTCGATTACCTGCCGCTGTCGAACCGCGAGGAGGTGCCCGAGCGCCCGACCAGCGACGCATGGGACCGCGAGGAGCCGAGCCTCGACACGCTGATCCCCGACAACGCCAACCAGCCTTACGACATGCACGAGGTGATCCGGAAAACGCTGGACGAGGGCGATTTCTTCGAGATCCAACCGAACCATGCTGCCAATATGCGTCCCGCGTCTGATGTTTGAGCCAAGTTATTAGCAGATACGATTCATTTTCCAATCGTGCCGGCCAAATTTCACGCTAGCTATCTTCCAAAAGTGTTGGATCGGGTGGTCTCGACTAATAGGCCCATATGGCTGATCCCCATCCCATATTTTCGTTCAAAAAGCATCCACCTTTACAATTAATATCCTCTGCATATCGATCGACCTCAGAGCAGAGGGTGATGATAGCCTTAAGAGCCTTTTGTTGCAAAGCCGTTACTTGTAGGGCATTAAACCCATCCCAACTGATCCCTATCATGGCAACATTTCCCGTGCACCACGGCTGTTTTGTGATCCAATAAATGGGACCATATGCGTCGCCTAATTCCTGTTGGGTGTATTCGCCCTCCATCATTGCTTCGTCATCGCCATTACCGCGCATGTCGACGCGAAGACAGGCATAGCCGCGCTTTGCGAAGGAGGAATTCCTTAAAGCATCCTTGCCGCTGTGCCGTCCCGTTTTCTGTAGGGTGAAAATTCCGGAATAGCAGGAACAAGAAAACTGTGGGCATTTTCAGGTCGCCAAATGCGCGCTGGTAAGCGATAGCCATCTGGCATCACAATGCCTTTATCTGATATTTCACCTAAGTCCAAAATATTTTGTGCTATCATAAAAATTTTATCCTTTGCCTTTGCACAGTCAGTTCACGGATCATACCAGTGCTTGTCAACAGAAATGAACCTTTCCTCCTGACGATCGCTTATTCCATGCAGAGCGCTGGGGTTCTAGGCGTCGCTGCAGAGGGATCGGTGCGTAGTTCAATCAATGTTGAGGTCTTTGCCTTGCGCGCACGTTCAAGCACCAGCGCAAAATCTTCGGTTTTTGTGATGGTCTCTCCTAGGCAGCCATATGATGCGGCCAAGGCAGCAAAATCAGGGTTTACCATCGTGGTGCCTGAGGGACGGCCGGGATATTCGCGTTGCTGGTGCATGCGAATTGTGCCGTAAACTCCATTGTTTACAACGATGACAATCACCTTTAACCCATATTGGCGAGCAGTGCCAAATTCCTGCATCGTCATTTGAAAACAGCCATCTCCCGCAAGGCAAATAACCTCTCTTTTGGGATGTTCCAATTTTGCAGCCACCGCTGCAGGAAGCCCATAACCCATGGAACCAGACGTAGGGGCAAGCTGCGTTCGGTATGATTTGTAGCTGTAGTAACGATGGAGCCAGCCCGCATAATTGCCAGCACCGTTGGTAATGATTGCATCTTCTGGCAACACGTCACGCAGGTGACATATAACCTCTTCCAATTTGACATCCCCAGGTGTGGCAAAGGGCATTTGCCAATTCTGATAACTTTCTTTGGCAACAACAGGTGCCGGTTTTTCAATGCCTTCAGTCAATTTTGCGGCAATGGCTACAAAATCGGATGCTTTGCAGGCTAGTCCAATCTGCGGGCGATAAACGCGCCCGATTTCGTTCGGGTCAGAATTGACATGAATAATGGATTGGCTGGGATTGGGAATTTCAAAAAGGCTATAGCCGCTAGTCGTCATTTCACCCAGTCTAGCGCCGAGAACCAGAACACAGTCAGATGTTTTAACCCGTTCTGCCAAATCAGGATTGGGTGCGATGCCAACATCTCCGACGTAATTCGGATGACGGTTGTCGAGATAATCCTGACATCTAAATGATGCTCCTACGGGCAACCCAAGGGCAGAGGCGAAGTTGCCAAGATGATTTGCGGCTTCTTGGCTCCATCCCCCACCGCCCACAATGACAAATGGGTCTTGTGCGTTTTTCAAACGATCAATAATGCCGCTTACAATTGCATGAGACACCATTTGTTTGGCAGGGCGGCATGGTTTGGCATCTTTGACTTTTACTCTGGCGGACAGCATATCTTCCGGAAGGGCAAGCACAACAGGACCAGGGCGCCCCGAAACGGTAACATGAAAGGCACGTGAAACGTATTCAGGAATACGGTCCGTACGATCAATCTCAGCCACCCATTTTGCAAGGGGGCCAAACATATGCCGATAATCCACTTCTTGAAACGCTTCTCGGTCGCGCTGATCACTTGCTACTTGGCCGACAAAGAGCACCATAGGTGTACTGTCCTGAAACGCAATATGCACACCGGCAGAGGCATTGGTTGCGCCGGGGCCTCGCGTGACAAAGGCCACCCCAGGTTTTGAGGTGAGCTTTCCATGTGCTTCTGCCATCATTGCAACGCCACCTTCTTGGCGTCCAATGATCGTTTCAATGCCGCTTTCATATAGGCCATCAAGCGCTGCGAGGTAACTTTCACCGGGGACACAAAACACGCGCTTTACGCCTTGTATCTTAAGTTGGTCGACTAGGATTTGTCCGCCGTGTCGCATTTTTTAATTTCCTCAAAGAAAGTTTCCGTGATTCTTGTTCATGCCGCACGCAAATCAAGCATTTTCCGCGCCTCTTGCGGCGTTGCAACTTGGCGTTCATATCTGTCACAAAGCGCTATAACACGCGCTACCAAAGCTGCATTTGACGGTGCAAGCGTCTCTTTGTCCAAACGCACATTGTCTTCTAAACCTGTGCGCACATGTCCGCCTTGGGCCACGCACCATTCATTCACAACGATCTGGTTTTTTCCGATGCCAGCAGCGCACCAATTTGCATTTGGTAACAAGCGTTCAACAGATTTGATGTAGTAATCAAAGACGTCTTTATCGACAGGCATCGCATTTTTGACGCCCATCACAAATTGAATATAAAGCCTTCCTTTGAGGCGACCATCTTTGCTCATCAGGGCTGCCTGATGAATGTGGGAAAGATCAAATGCCTCTATCTCGGGCTTTATATCATAAGTGATCATCTTACGCGCGAGCCAATCCACCAAATCGGGGGGATTTTCATAGACCCGCGTTGGAAAATTATTTGATCCCACTGTCAACGACGCCATATCGGGCTGTAGGGGTAACATGCCCCCTCGTTCAGACCCCGTACCTGACCGCCCTCCAGTAGAGAGCTGAATGATCATATCTGGACAATGCTGTTTTAGCCCCTCAATCAGACGGGCAAAGCGGTCTGGGTCTGAGGTGGGGGTACCGTCATCAAGACGTACGTGACAATGAGCAATGGATGCGCCAGCTTCGAAAGCGGCATGGGTGCTTTCGATTTGTTCTGTAATTGTGATCGGGACAGCAGGATTATCCGCCTTTTGAGGCACAGAGCCTGTGATGGCGACACAAATGATACAAGGTTTTGACATAGACAAGGGCCCTTTATGCAGAACGTCTGATTCTATAAAAACCCTTTATGGCAGCGCATTCAAGACCGAGTGCCATGAATGCGCCTAAGCCGTCAAATACGGCCGTTGTAATTCACTAATCAGGACCTAATGGGTCCAGACAACCTTGCGATCTGTTGCAAAATTTTCGCCATAACCGCGCTGGCGGATGTTTACCTTGCGCTCTTTGGGTTCGCTCACTATCGCTTCTATGCCTCTGTCCTTGGCATAGTTCAGTGCAGCCTCTTTACTGTCAAAATGCAGCTTAACCTGGCTTTGCGTATCATCACTTGACGTCCAACCCATCAACGGGTCCACATGACGAGCAGAACTTGGTGCAAATTCCAGCACCCATCCGCGTGTTTTAGCACTACCAGAAGACATGGCTGTACGAGCTGGTCGATAAATACGTGCCTGCATGACAAAGATCCTTTTTCGTACTTATAGATTGTGTCGATGTGACTTGTAAATATCTCTGAGAACAGATCTAGTGAGGCAAATTTTTCAACGATCACCACTTTGTTGGTGGATTTGGCGTTGAAACTCCGCTTAGCGCCTTTATGTTGAACACTTATTCAGGAGTAAGGCATGCTAAAGGACACTTTAGAATCTGCACAAAAAGATATTCGTAAGCGTGCTAAGCTTGAGGGAGGGCTCAATTTCAAGCTGCATACAGAGTTTTCACCGGCAGGCGACCAACCCACCGCAATCAAAGAGCTTGCCGGAGGTATCACGTCAGGTGAACGTGATCAGGTGCTTTTAGGTGCTACTGGGACGGGCAAAACTTTCACCATGGCAAAGATCATAGAGGAAACCCAACGCCCTGCGATTATCCTTGCCCCCAACAAAACTCTGGCTGCCCAACTTTATGGTGAGTTCAAAGGGTTCTTCCCTGAAAATTCCGTCGAATACTTTGTTAGCTTTTATGATTATTATCAGCCCGAAGCTTACGTACCAAGGTCTGACACATTCATAGAAAAAGAAAGCCAGATAAATGAACAGATTGATCGCATGCGTCATTCTGCAACTCGTGCATTGTTGGAGCGTGACGATGTAGTTATAGTAGCCTCTGTGTCCTGCATTTATGGAATTGGTTCAGTGGAAACCTATGGCGCGATGACCCAGGAACTGAGTGCCGGACAAAGTTACAACCAACGTCAAGTCATGGCAGATTTGGTTGCCCAGCAATATCGTCGCAATGATCAGGCCTTTCAAAGGGGATCTTTTCGGGTGAGAGGCGATAGTCTTGAGATTTTCCCAGCTCATCTTGAAGATCGGGCGTGGAAGTTGTCATTCTTTGGAAATGATTTAGAATCGATCACGGAATTTGACCCCCTGACAGGAGAAAAGACTGGAAGCTTTGACCGCATTAGAGTATACGCAAACTCGCATTATGTGACGCCCAAACCTACCATTCAGCAAGCGATTATCAACATCAAGGCAGAGTTGCGACAGAGGCTCGATCAATTGGTGAATGAAAGCAAACTTCTCGAAGCGCAGCGTTTGGAGCAACGCACAAATTTCGATATCGAAATGCTTGAGGCCACAGGCATTTGTAACGGGATTGAAAACTATTCCCGTTACCTCACAGGCCGTGCGCCAGGTGAACCGCCGCCTACATTATTTGAATTTATTCCCGATAACGCCATTGTTTTTGCGGATGAAAGCCATGTCACAATTCCTCAAATAGGTGGGATGTATCGCGGCGACCATCGGCGGAAATTCACGTTGGCAGAACATGGGTTCAGACTTCCCTCTTGCATGGACAACCGTCCACTTAAGTTCGAGGAATGGAACGCTATGCGTCCTCAGTCGGTTTATGTCAGTGCTACGCCTGCAAATTGGGAAATGGAGCAATCAGGCGGCGTGTTTACAGAACAAGTCATTCGTCCAACTGGCCTTTTAGATCCGAATGTGGAAATTCGCCCTGTTGAAATGCAGGTTGATGACCTTTTGGACGAAGTGCGAAAAGTGGCTCAAGACGGATTTCGCACGCTGGTGACCACGTTGACCAAGCGGATGGCGGAGGATTTGACAGAATATATGCATGAACAGGGCATTCGAGTGCGCTACATGCATTCGGACATCGACACGCTTGAACGGATTGAAATTCTTCGTGACCTGCGCCTTGGGGCTTTTGATGTTTTGATTGGCATCAACTTATTGCGAGAGGGACTTGATATTCCAGAATGCGGATTGGTCGCTATCCTTGATGCCGACAAGGAAGGTTTTTTGCGCTCTGAAACATCTCTAGTACAAACCATTGGACGTGCGGCGCGAAACGCAGATGGACGGGTTATCATGTACGCTGACCGCATCACTGGTTCCATGGAACGTGCGCTGGCGGAAACTGACCGGCGGCGGAGCAAGCAAATCGCCTACAATGAAGCCCACGGGATAACACCGACCACCGTGAAAAAGAACGTCGAAGATATTCTCGCTGGTCTCTATCAGGGTGATACGGATCAATCCCGCGTCACGGCGACGATTGATAAACCCCTGTTGGGAGCCAATCTTCAGGCGGTTCTTGACGGACTGCGCAATGATATGCGCAAAGCGGCAGAGAACCTTGAGTTTGAAGAAGCTGCGAGTCTACGTGATGAAATAAAACGGCTTGAAGCTGTGGATTTGGCTGTGGCCGACGATCCACTTGCTCGTCAGGCCGCCGTTGCGGCAGCGAGTGAGGTCTTCAGCTCAAAAGGACGTTCAAGCGCTGGACGGGGTGGCACGCGCACCTATCGAGGAAAAGCTCAGAAGAAACATTAACCAATTAGACGAGCTACCTGCGATGCGGTCTAATAATGCAGTCATACATAATATTTAGCTAACGCAGCTTTTGCCGCATCTGGTCCATTGATTAAGGCAATTTTCGCTTCTTGCATATGTTGACCGAAATAACCCTGTTCTGAGGAATAGTGTAATATAGTGGTCATTCACCATGACACCCGTTATGCTTTCCGCACTCGCTGAAGTGCCTTACGACTAGGTTTGAACACCCGCTTTGTCGCGGTCATCGTAAAAGAATACAAAAAGCTGAGATAGGTATTGCACGTCAAAGATAGCAAGGTTTAAGCCCTGCGCAGGTCAGTGGCACGATGAGGGCTGCATCTCCGACATGAAAAAGGTTTTCCCATTTCATGGGCTCGCTAATAAAGCTTCGAAAGGAGCGATAGATTTTTAGCTCGGCTCTCTCGCTATAAAGTTATCTGCGGTCTGCTCAGGACTGTGATATCTTAGATCGTTTCAGTACCTTTAATTATTCCATTTTTTTACTTTCTCTTACAGTGTACCTGCACATAATAATGGCTAAGGTTTTCATTATGTTTTTCAGATAGTGCAAAGCCATACGCATGGTTGGCATAGATCAAATAACCACTGACAGGGGGCGTTTGGAATAGGAAATCGAGTTAGCCAAAGGGATGAATTATTTCGAATTCTTTTCGTTTATCACTAGGAATGGTTTTTTAGGCTGCTTGAGAAAAACTTTTGCATCTGGCGTTAAAATCAATGTCAATATGCTGTTTCTTTTCCTTTTCGAAATAGGTCACAAAAGGTACATCAGTAGCGATATCATGAATTGTACCACCTTGTGTTTAATCCAGTGTCATCTGGCCTGCTTTATCCCGGATATTTTGAAGCCCGGAGGTGACCTCTGTTTTTCATTAACGGCTTCATGTTTGGAAATTGTTACTGAAAATTGATGCGTAATTGACGGCCTGTGGCCGCGATGAGTTTATCCTCATGGACAAAGCCTTCACCTAAGAGCCGGTCGTTAAACCTGACTTTGTGCAACATTTTACAAGCTCTAGTTTCCAAAAATTCTGGTGCTGATGCCCTATTAGTGCAAAATTTTCCCAAAAAAGTCCCAGAAGGCACCTTACCAATACTACAAACCTGTATGTGCATGTGTTACCTTTAATCAATTTTCCTTTTTTGTTTCTGGTGTCGCTTTAATTCTTACGCCATTTTTTGGCTTTGGCAAAAAGCGCTTTATTAAGCGTCAAAACATCTGAGGCTACGCCAACAAAACGCGCCCCCGCGCTGAGGTAGATCGCTGTGTCCTGATCATCCAATGATAAGATGCCAGCTGCTTTGCTTGAAGCGGAAATTCGCTGAATTGCATCGAGGATGGCTTCCTGAACTTCCTCTTCATGAGGTTTGCCGAGGTACCCCATATCTGCAGCAAGATCTGCCGGACCGATAAAGACCCCGTCTATGCCGTCCACATCCAAAATGTCGTTGAGCGCTATAAGCCCAGCTTTGGTTTCCAACTGAACGATAAGGCAGATTTGTTTATCCGCAGTTTGCAGGTAGTTCGACAGGTTCCCAAATTGCGCCGCACGCGCCACAAATGCGCCGACACCGCGTTTTCCCACTGGTGGATAATGGACCGCTGCGACCAGTTCATGCACCTGTTCCACGCTTTCCACCATTGGGATCAACAAGGACTGTGCACCCGCATCAAGGATTTGTTTTATTATCGCTGGTTCCCCTATAGGTGCACGTACGACAGAGGATGTGGGCAGGCCTTCTAGGGCTTGGAGTTGGTGTGCGATATCTTTTATGCTGTTAGGACCATGCTCACCGTCGATCAAAACCCAGTCAAAGCCTGCTCGTCCAACGATTTCCGCACCCATAGGATCGGAAAGATTGAACCAACATCCAATTTGCGTCTTTCCTGCCTTAAGCGCCGATTTCAACTTGTTCTCAGGGGCATCCATAGGGCGTCCTACTCAGGTTTTACAGCATCAGGTTGAGCTCTAACGAAGGCAGGATGGGTGTCACAGGCCTTCATTACATTTTGGATTCTAATGCATTCAGAAAAATCAGCGCCCCACCTTAGAGCATTATAGATTTGTGGCATTAGACAGACATCCGCCAAAGACACAGAGCTTCCTGTCGCATACGGTGTTTGCTCAAACTCAGCCAACATGGTTTCAAAGGCTTGAAGCCCAGGTTCGATAAAACGTTTCATCCAAAGCACCCGCGTCTCTTCAGATCCAGACAGGTCTGTAGCGAATTTTGCGACTGAAAGGTTACATACCGGATGCACATCAACCGCCAATGTCTGGGCCAAAGCCTTTACCTTTGTACGGAGAATAGGGTCTTTGGAAAAAAGACCTAAATCGCGCGTGTCATTCAAGTAATCGATGATAGCTAAGGATTGTGTAAATAGGTGGCCATCAATCTCCAGCGCTGGCACCAGTCCTTGCGGATGGCGTGCGCGATGGGCTACAGAATGGTGCTCCCCTTTCAAAAGATTGATGGACACAACGTTATATTCGATGCTTGCAAGATTCAATACGATCCGGACCCGATAACTTGCGGAAGATCGCCAGTAATCAAACAGCTTTGGTTTGCTCATTAAGATCCCTTTCCTTTGGCAAGAATGATCGCTTGGTCCAACACATTTAAGTCCCCAATATGGTTGGCCAACAGAATGATCAAACGGGCGTTGAGTGCATCGCTTTCTTCTTTGATCAATCCCTCATGGGCGTTGAGCAAACGTTCGTAAAATTCGTCCCCATCGGTGAAATTCGGCTGAAGGTTCAAGGTATTCATAACTCTTGCCCCAGGGCAGCAGACAAGGCGTTTTTAATAGTTGCCTTTTTAAACTCTGTCCAGCGTGCTGCAATATATTGATCGGGGCGAATAAGGTAAATGGCAGACTGAGCATTTCCTAGATAGCGTTCGCCAAGTTTTTGGTTGTGACCAATACGCGTGTCCAGCAAAATGAGGTTGAAAGCGAAACTGCCTTTTGACGCAATTTGTTCGACACTGAGGTTCAACAGCAAGAGACTAAATCCATCAGAAAGGGTCTGCAAAAGAAAACGTCCATCGTCCAACCGCACATCTGGGCAGGGTGCACCGGGACGTGATATATTTGGGAGCGTTTCAATATCTGTCCCAAAATAATCGCTTTGCGCGTAATAGGATGGAAGCGATAATCGACCAGAATTTACCAAAGGACGAGCAAAGGCGTGATGTTCAGATAATTCAAGAACCGCGTCCCGAAATAAACGACTGATATCAGATTTCGGGGTAATGAAATCTGTGGAGCGAGTGGAGTTCATAATATTTTCATCTGCTGCAAACACTCTCTCACTATTGTAGCTTTCTAACAGGGTTTTGGGAGCCTCTCCTTTTATCACTGCTGTTAATTTCCAACATAAATTGTCCACATCTTGAATTCCGGAATTGGCACCACGTGCACCGAAAGGGGATACTTGATGCGCACTGTCGCCGGCAAAGATCACGCGGTTGTGCACAAAACGTTCCATGCGTCGGCATTGAAAGGTGTAAATGCTGACCCAATCAAGATCAAATTTCACCTCTTCGCCCAACATGGCCTTTAGGCGCGGGAGTACATTTTCGGGTTTCTTTTCTTCCTCTTTGTCGATGTCCCATCCCAGCTGCAGGTCGATACGCCAAACCCCATCAGGTTGCTTGTGTAAAAGGGCGGATTGGCCTTTGTTAAACGGAGGATCAAACCAGAACCAACGTTCTGTTGGGAAATTAGCCTCCATCGTCACATCTGCAATTAGGAAATTGTCCTCAAATACTCGGCCCACAAAATCGAGCCCCAACATCTGACGTGTAGGGCTATTGGCCCCATCGCATGCCAATACCCAATCAACAAGGATTTCATAGCTGCCGTCCGGCGTATTAAGGCAAAGTGTGGCGTGACTATCAGTTTGCCTAAGCTCGGTAACTTTGGTTTTGCCACGAATATCAATAGGTGCACTGGCATCTTGCAACGCTTTTAGTCGCTCAAAAAGGTACACTTCAACATAGTATTGTTGAAGGTTTATGAAGGCTGGTCTTTGGTGACCGTCTTCGGCTAGAAGGTTGAATTCATATACTTTGCGCTGGTCGAAAAAAACCTTACCAAGGTTCCATTGCACACCCTTTTCAACGAGCTGGTCACCTACGCCCAATCGATCGCAAATTTCTAAGGTGCGTTTTGCAAAACAGATGGCGCGACTTCCAAAGCTGACCTTGTCGTTATCATCAACGATCACAACGGGTATATTCCGCTGGGCAAGATCAATTGCGGCGCAAAGCCCGACAGGACCTGCGCCAATAATAACTACTGGGTGGTGTGCGGGGTCCGCGGCATCCTGATCTGGATGACGGTGATAGGGATAAAGAGAACGCTCAAATATCTTGTTCACGCTTGTAAGGCCTCCCACATCTGTAGATCGCGCTCTGCCGTCCAGATGCGTGGTGTATCTATCCCACGAGCTTCGTCAAAGGCGCGTGCGACGTTGAAAGGTAGACAATGTTCATAGATTGCATAGTATTTGAATTTTGGATCGCAGGAATCGCGCACAGCGTCCCATGCGTCTTTCAGCGTCCCATTGCGCGCAGCAACACGAGCGGCGGGGATATAGGTGCTTTCAACAAAATCACGGGTCAATCGAATTGCTTCCTCCACCATTGCCTCCCCGATCAAAGCGTCCCCCCGTCCCGGAGCGATGGCGTCTGGTCGAAAACGATGAATGGCATCCAAAGTATTTCCCCAATCGGCAAAATGTCCGTCCCCGCAATAGCATGCAGAGTGATATTCTACGATATCACCAGTGAACATTACATTTTCATCAGGCACACCGATCACAATATCGCCCGCCGTATGTGCTCGCCCGAGATGCATGAGGTTTATTCGGCGGTTTCCAAGATAGACGGTCGTTGTGTTGTCAAATGTGGTGGTTGGCCATGTCAGGCTGGGTATGCTTTCATGTCCTTCAAAAAGCCTTGGAAAGCGTTGAAATTCGCTGTCCCAATCCTCTTGTCCGCGTTCCACAACCATCGCGCGCGCCATGTCTGACATGATCACCTGATCTGCACCAAAGGCAGAGGCGCCAAGAACGCGCACTGCGTGATAATGCGTTAGTACAAGATGGCTGATCGGTTTGTCGGTCACAGAGCGCACGCAATCGATGACCTTTTGGGCCAAGCGTGGGGTTGCTTGTGCTTCAATGATCATCACGCTGTCATCACCGATGATCACGCCGCTGTTTGGATCACCCTCTGCTGTAAAGGCATAAATACCTTTACCAATCTCGCTAAAGCTAATTTTCTTTTCCGTCATATCGCCTTGTGAAGCGAACGCTTTTGCCATCGACTCTCTCCTTAAACTCGTGAGTTTTATTGTTTTATGTCATCCGAAGTGGGGCTGTGATAACGTTCATTTATCTTGCGTATGGATTTTCAAGCGCAGGCAGAACGCGCCCAGAGCAAAGGCCAAATCCAATTTTATACCCTTCGCCTTTGGCACTACCGGTCATTTCTATGATGTCCCCATCTTCAATAAAACTGCGGGTGACCCCCTCTGCAATGCGCACAGGGTCTTTGCCACCCCAGCTGAGCTCTAAAAGACTACCTCGCTCGTGTGGTTTTTCGCCTGAAATGGTCCCAGAGCCCAAAAGATCGCCTGGGTTCATCGGGCAGCCGCTCGTGCTGTGGTGGGCCAATTGTTGGGCGCTGGAATAATACATTTCGCGGTAATTTGTTTCGGTGATCGTGCGATTATGATTATCTTGGGTGGTTAGGCGTACCTCAAGGTCTATATCATAGAGCATTGGCCCTTGATCTTTAAGATAATCCAAAAGCTTAACTTCTCGCTTTGGAGTGTTACAACGAAAGGGGTCAAGCGCTGCTTTGGTGACAATCCATGGACTGATCGTTGTCGCCGTGGCTTTGGCCTGAAAAGGGCCAAGAGGCTGGTATTCCCATGCCTGAATATCGCGTGCGGACCAGTCATTCAAAAGAACGTACCCAAAAATCATCTCGTCGGCTTCGCGAACGCTTACCGGACCGTGACTTGCACTTCCTACAATCGCACCTATTTCCATTTCAAAGTCAAAGCGCCTACACGGTGCAAAGTGTGGAAGACTATCTTCGGGTTTTTTCAACTGTCCCCATGGACGGCGTACATCTGTACCAGACACGACTACCGAGGATGCGCGCCCATTGTACCCAATCGGAATATGCAGCCAGTTGGGTGGAAGAGCATGTTCCGCACCTCGGAACATTGTGCCTACATTGGTCGCGTGATGACGTCCAGCATAAAAGTCAGTGTACTCCATAACAAGGAACGGTAGGTACATCTGAGCATCGGCTATTGGGGTCAGCATGTTGCAAAGGATTTCTTGGTCCTTTGCGTTTTCCCCAAGAAGCTCCGCAAGTCGCGCACGCAATTGTGCCCAGATCTTGGGGCCAAGTTCCATAACTTCGTTCCAGAATGGAACGTCAAATATCGGACCTTCATCAAATTCGATAAAGCCTGCTTCTTCTGCGGCCTGACAGTCAAAAATCATATCCCCAATAGCAACACCGCAGCGCGGATCCGTTCCTTTGGAGGAAAAAACACCATAGGGGAGATTGTTTAGTGGAAAGTCCGTCTCGGGTGAGTTCGCTGAGCTGACCCAGCTTTTAAGCAACGTCATAAAAGACCTTTCTTATTGGAATAAAACCTTTTTCGATCATGTGTTTTTCGGCGTGGAACTTTTGTCGTCATTTTTTGCCAGGGGTTCCATCAAACTTTTTTTCAATGTCTGACCAACAGTCGATGTAATCATCTTGCAACGGTGCGTCTGTCGCCGCAAATTTTGTAAGATGTTGAGGGAAGCGGGTTTCAAACATGAACGACATTGTTTGCGCTAGTTTCTGAGGCTCAAGATCGGCATTGGAGGCTTTTTCAAAGGCGTCTTTGTCAGGTCCATGGGGCAGCATCATGTTGTGTAGACTCATGCCTCCGGGAACGAAACCCTGAGGTTTCGCATCATACTGCCCGTAAATATTACCCATCAGTTCAGACATGATGTTTTTGTGATACCAAGGTGGACGGAATGTCTCCTCCGCTACATTCCAACGGTCCCGAAAGAGGACGAAGTCTATGTTGGCGGTCCCTTGAACCCCAGAGGGCGCAGTCAGTACAGTGTAAATTGACGGGTCTGGATGATCAAAGAGAACCGCCCCAACAGGGCAATAATCATTCAAATTGTATTTATAAGGCGCGTAATTCCCGTGCCATGCCACCACATCCAATGGTGAATGACCAATTCTCGTTTCATGAAACTGACCACACCATTTGATCACGACACGTGATGGGGTTTCACGATCTTCAAACGCGGCAACTGGTGTTTTGAAGTCACGCCGATTGGCAAGACAGTTCGCCCCAATCGGCCCGCGTGAAGGAAGGGCAAAGGTTTGTCCGTAATTTTCACAGATAAACCCCCTGGCGGGACCTTCCAGCACTTCGACCCTATATAAAAGGCCGCGGGGAATGACTGCGATTTCCTGTCGGGCAAGCTCGATTATGCCTAGTTCTGTGAAAAACCGTAGTTGGCCTTCCTGCGGGACGATCAATAATTCGCTATCCGCAGAATAAAAATATGTGTCTTCCATAGAGGCGGTGACCAGGTAAATGTGACTTGCCATGCCGGTTTGAGTGTTCACGTCACCCGCTGTGGTCATGGTGCGCATGCCGGTAAGCCAAGTGAGCGGTGTATCGGAATGTGGAACAGGGTCCCAACGATATTGCCCAAGAGAAACAACATCCGATATTACATTCGGGGCTGTTCGCCATAAGGGAAGATTTATTTTTCGATATCTGCGCGAATGTTTGACGGAAGGACGGATGCGATAGCACCACGAGCGCTCGTTTTGATGGCTGGGTGCGGTAAAGGCAGTACCGGACAGTTGTTCGCCATAAAGCCCGTACTCACATTTCTGCGGGCTATTACTTCCCTGAGGCAAAGCGCCTGGCAAGGCTTCCGTTTCAAAGTCGTTGCCAAATCCGGGCATATACCCCGGTGTCAGGGCTGTTTTTTGAGATGCCTGAACAAATGCGGTGGTTTGCGATTGATCTTTCATGGAAAAACCTCTTTTATTAGTTACATTTATAACAGTTGCAAATGTAACTAACAAGCCATATTCTTGCCTCATGGCTTTAGAAAATGACTTTGATATCAGGCAATTTATCCCCTACCTGCTTAACCAGGCGGCAGAGGAAAGCAGCCTTGCATTTCAGAATATTTACAAAGACCGCTATGGTATGCTGCGTGGTGAGTGGCGGGTTCTTTTTCATCTTGGTATTTATGATCGGATGACCGCCAAAGATATCACTGATCGCGCGCGCATTCACAAAACTAAGGTAAGCAGGGCTGTGCATAAAATGCAGGCCAAAGGGTATCTGCGCCGTGTGAAAGATCAAAATGATCGGCGTAAAGAATGGCTTCAACTGACGACGCTTGGTCGAACTGTTTATGAAGATCTAAGGCGCGCGGCAAAGGATTATGACACAGTCCTTTCAGACTCTTTTTCCGACGGTGATATTGCTGGCCTCAAACGCCTTTTAGTGCAACTAGGTCATCCATATTAGTAGTCTCGCTTTAGTCAGAATTCAATTGATACATTGGGCAAATCCAACGTTTTGACCAAATCACGTAGTTCCTGACGTGCGGCAATGTTAGAAATATTGAGCTGCTTTACCCCAATATCTTTCAGATCCAAAAGGGTTAGACCCCGTGGAAACAATTCGCGGAAAATGACGCGTTCGCTAAAGCCAGGGGCAATACGAAATCCAATGCGCTTTGACAGTTTTACAAGCGCGCGTTCCATTTTTTGTTTGTTGACCATCTGCTGAGCTCCCATCCGGTTGCGCAAAATTATCCAATCGATTGGCGTGAGCCCAGCCTGCGCGCGCAGTTGGCGCGCATGCCAGACCATTTCGGAATAGACCGAAGGCCCCTCTATACGTTCTCCATCAGCTCCAATCCGTGCCAAAAGGTCAAAATCCACAAAGCTATCATTGAGAGGGGTGATCAAAGTATCAGCCAGTGAATGGGCAACTTGGCTGAGCCGTGTGTGAGACCCCGGACAGTCTATCAGAATAAACTCGCACTGTGTTTCCATTGTCGCGATACAGGCGGATAATCTGTGGTCGAATATATTTTCAGCCTCAGGCACGCTGGCTTTATCAACTTCGGGAAGTGGAAAAAATTCTGGGCTTTTCAGGTCAAGTCTAATTTCACTTAAGTGATGGCGCCGGTTCACGCAGTAGCGTCCAAAAGTTTGCTGGCGAAGGTCAAGGTCTACGGCACCCACATGGTGGCCCATGCGCGCAAGCGCTGTGGCAACATGCATAGTAACGGTGGACTTACCAGCGCCCCCTTTTTCATTTCCCACCACAATTATGTGTGCCATTCAGCATCATCCCAGTATGAATTCGTTACTGTTAGTCTATACGCTTCACTTTTCCCAAGGTGAAGGTTATTACCCAAAATTATGCGTCACTTTCGTTGGTCTGCCGTTGAGTGACTAGTTCGCTTTTTGTCCACATTTAACTCGAAAGATTATATTAACATAAATTTCAATTTTAACAAAAACGTCATGTTTCTTTTCAAAAAGTAAATGTTTTTCGCCGTGTCATAGTTCCTCCCCGATAGTGGGCGCGGGGGTCGGTGCATTTGTGGCAATTTCTTCAAAATCAAAGGTATCCAGCCTGCGTGCGCGACGTCCAGCTTTATCTGCGCTGATCTTAACCTCTGAAATATCCTTTGCTGCCTGCGTGAAATGGCGGTCAAGGTTTTCAACACGCGTCCCCAAACGATCCACATCCTGATAAAGAAGGCTTAGCTCTTTACGGATGGCGCCTGCTTGTTCGCGCATACGCGCATCTTTCAAGATGGCACGCATTGTATTCAGTGTCGCCATGCAGGTGGTAGGGGAAACAATCCAGACACGTGCCTCAAACCCTTCACGCACGAGATCGGAAAAACTGGCATGAAGTTCGGCATAAACGGCCTCTGAAGGCAGGAACATCAAAGCCCCGTCAGCCGTTTCGCCTTCAATAATATATTTTTCAGAAATATCGCGGATGTGCTTTTTCACGGCCTGCCGCATCAGTTTGGCTGCCTCTGCCAGATCACGCTCATTCTGAGCAGCATGTAGCGCTTCGTAAGCTTCGAGGGGAAATTTACTATCGATGGCAATAGGCCCTGGCGGGTTCGGAAGATTAATCAAACAATCTGCGCGCCGGCCATTAGAAAGTGTTGCCTGTAAAGTATAACTATCGCTAGGAAGCGCCTTTGTGACAATGTCATTAAGTTGGATTTCGCCAAAGGCCCCACGTGTTTGTTTGTTAGACAAAATATCTTGCAAGCTGAGCACATCACCGGACAGTTTCGTGATATTGTCTTGCGCCTTGTCAATTGTGCTCAACCGTTGTTGCAATTCTCCCAAAGAATGCGCCGTACGTCGTGCGGATCCTTGAAGGTTTTCGGTCATTTGCTGCTGCACCTGCGCCAGTCGTTGTTCCATCAGCTGCATAATACCGTTTTGGGATTTTGTTTGTACGTCTGAAATGTGATGTAAGCCACCAACCAAACGTTCCTGCCCTGCGCCCAGATCCTGCACCCGCTGGCCCAAAATATTGATTTGTTGTGCCAAAGGCCCTACGAGTTTGGCCGATCTGTTGGAGGCCCGCAGACTGAGCCACAGAAGTGCTAAGGCGATCAAAGCGACTAGAAGCGCGATCTGCGTTATGGGGTTATTGAAATCGATATTTGCCGTCATCGCCTGCCAAACAACCGTTCAATATCAGAAAGTTTTAGTTCCACATAGGTTGGCCTGCCGTGATTACACTGACCAGAATGCGGTGTCGCCTCCATTTCGCGCAATAAAGCGTTCATTTCCTCAACGCGAAGACGTCTACCTGAACGTACCGAACCGTGACAGGCCATGCGGCTTAGCACTGCATCCATTTTGTCTTTGACTGTCTGCGTGTGTGCTTGATCATTCAATTCATCAAGCACGTCCAAGATAAGCACCTTAACGTTACTGTCACCTAAAATTGCAGGTGTTGATCGCACGGCAACTGCACCTTTGCCAAAAGGCTCAATGGAAAGGCCAAGATTTGCCAATGTGTCTTGCACGCCTAGCAAGCGTGAACAGTCATCTTGGCTTAATGAAATAATTTCTGGGACCAGTAAGGCCTGAGAGGCCACGGTGTTTGCCTCCATTTGATCTTTGAGCTTTTCGTAGATAAGTCGTTCATGAGCTGCATGTTGATCAACGATTACCATCCCGTCCTTGGTTTGTGCTATGATGTAGTTTTCATGTACCTGCCCTCGCGCAGCCCCTAAAGGATATCGTTCTGATGCCTCCGTTTGGGATTGTTCCGCCGTCTGATCTTCCATGACATCAACGCGTGCAAAAACGGCTTCGACTTCTGCGAATTGCGGAGCCTGAAATTGTATATTGGCAGCCTTACCAGCGAAGTTGCAGCTGTCCATCTGATAGGAAACGCTAGGCTTCCGCACCACCTCTGGCCGTGCTGCCCCAAGCATTAAGGCGGATACTGTGCTTGATGCACGGTGCCCAGCTTCTGCAAGCATATGACGCAGGGCAGAGATGATCAAGCCACGTAAAACCCCCGGTTGGCGAAATCTGACTTCGGACTTCGCAGGGTGGACATTTACATCTACCAGTTTCGGTGGGCAGGTCACAAACAGCACCGCCGCAGGATGTCTGTCGCGGGTTAAAAAGTCACTGTAGGCCGCGCGCAGGGCTCCGATCAGGACTTTGTCGCGCACGGGTCGGTTGTTGACAAATATATATTGCATCACTGCTGCCCCACGTGAATAGGTCGGTAAAGCAGCATAGCCAGCCAAGGTGAAGCCATCACGCTCCGCCTGAAGGGCGACAGCGTTTTCTGCAAATTCCTTTCCTAGAATTTGCATCAAACGGCGATGTAATACATCAAATAAATCACCAGATTCTGGCAGCACTTTGAATAGGCTGCGAGATGCCCCGCCGGACACATTGTTCAACTCGAATCCGACAGCGGGTGATGCTATGGCGAGACGTTTTATGACATCCGAAATCGCTTGGGTTTCGGCACGATCTGTTCTGAGAAATTTTAAACGTGCAGGCGTGGCATAAAAGAGGTCGCGCAATTCGATTTGCGTCCCGTTGGAAATAGCAGCGGGTTTTGACGCTGACAGAGTGCCACTGGAGACTGAAATTTCACTTCCCTCAAAGCCGTTGGCGCGCGTGATGATATTCAGGCGGGCAACAGCGCCAAGGGAAGGCAAAGCTTCGCCACGAAAGCCAAAGCTTTGGATATCAGTCAGGTCGGAACCATCAATTTTTGAGGTGGCATGTCGGCTCAAGGCAAGCGGTAGATCTTCAGGACGCATTCCGCATCCATCGTCTATCACACGCACAAGCGTTTTGCCCCCATCGGCAATATCCACGCGCACTTTGCGCGCACCCGCGTCCAAGGCATTTTCAACAAGCTCTTTGACCGCTGAGGCTGGGCGTTCAACCACTTCTCCAGCGGCGATACGATTGATTGCGGCCTCATCCAACTGACGAATGCGCGGAAGATCTTCCGATATATGGGGTAAAGCATCTACCATACCACAAAGTTTAGCATGTTTACCCGCGATTCTGCTATGTCTAACTTAGAGAATTTTAATGTGACCGGTTTGATGCCCCAACGTCAAAACGGCACCAGCGTATTGTCATCTTTCATCTCAAACTCAATGCACTTAATGAATGTGTATGAAAGAAATTGCCGCGATATAGGAGAGGGCCATGTATAAACTCGTTGGATCGGTAAAAAGCAGAGCTTTCAGAGTGTTGTGGTTGCTCGAAGAATTGGGCGTGCCTTACGAACACGTGAATGCCGGGCCCCATTCTGAAGAAGTCCTGCGATACAATCCAAATGGAAAAGTGCCCGTTCTGGTCGACGGTGATGCGGTGATTTCAGACTCAACAGCGATCATGACCTATCTAGCTGATAAACATGGTCGATTGACCGCAAAAGCCGGAACCCTAGAAAGGGCGCAGCAAGACGCAATGTTACATCAGATATTGGATGAGATCGACGCCGTATTATGGGCGGCCTTCAGGCGGTCTCTTGGGCTTTCCAATATGAAAGACGCAGAAGCCATACGGGAAGCCTTTAAGAAGGAATACAAAAGCAACATTGACAAGATTATGATGCAGATCAAGGGTTCTTACCTCACGGGCGAAGAGATTACGATCCCTGATCTATTGCTCACCCATTGCGGAGGGTGGGCTTTTGTTGCGAAGTTTCCAACGGACAACGTGGATTTCAAAGAGTATCTTAAATCGATGCGTGGGCGACCTGCTTACAAACGCGCCAGCGACTTGGCTCGGCATTGAGAACTTTATTTCATTAGGTAGTCCATTGCGTTGACACCTGCCCATCGTCCCGTCGCCAATGCAGCAGAAATCAGGTAACCTCCAGTTGGGGCTTCCCAATCGAGCATCTCTCCGACACAAAAAACGCCAGGCATAGATTTAAGCATCAATCCGGCGTCCATTGCATCAAAGGGGATCCCACCCCCTGTTGAAATTGCCTCTTCAATGGGGCGTAAGCCTTCATTTTGGACGAAAAGTGACTTCATAAGTTTTGCCAAGTCTAATGCCTGAATAGGAAGCGGGTGCCCGAATTCATGCAAAAGTGCTTGTTTTTCAGGTCCAAGTTTGAGGGCTTTGCGCCAGAAATTGCTTTGGCTTAATTTGCCTTTTGGTTTGCTTAGAGCGTTTGCAATTTTTTCGACGGACCAATCGGGTAATAAGTCAATTTTTAAATCCTGATTTTGACGTAAATCACGGGTGATTTCGTAAATTCCACCGCCTTCAAGCCCCTTTTCGCTAATCACTGCTTCTCCGCGTACCTTGCGATTGCTGGTGAGAAAGGCGACGGCTTTGAGAGGTTTGCCGAATTGGGTGATCATGTGGGGTGACCAATTGACATCAATAGCCACATTGCAAGGGGTGAAGGGTGTAATTGGGATATTTTTGCCAGCAAACCACGACGTCCAAGCCCCATCAGAGCCAAGCTTGGGCCAGCTTGCGCCGCCTAGTGCCAAGATCGTCACGTCAGGGTAAAGTGTCCTTAAACCGTCTGGCGTGTCAAAAACAAAAGCACGTCCATCTCCGTGGATCCATCGCCATTTGGTCTGCAACCGTACTTCCTGTTTTGAAAGCTTTGACAACCAAGCCCTTAGCAGAGGGGAGGCTTTCATAGCCTCTGGAAATACTCGTTTTGTTGATCCGATGAAGGTTTTCAATCCAAGTTCATGCGCCCATCCGATAACATCCTTCGACTGAAAGGCTTCCAATATTGGATGTAAAGGGGTCTGTCTGTCGTAAAATGATTGTAAAAAACTCTCAAAATTTTCGTCTTTTGTAATGTTTAAACCGGACTTTCCAGCCATCAGGAATTTACGACCTGCTGAGGGTTTTGCTTCTGCAATTGTAACGGGGATACCCGCCGCACTGAGCATGTCAGCCGCCATGAGTCCCGACGGTCCACTTCCTATCACCAGAGCCTGTTTGTGCAAAATTGACCGACCTTTTTTCTGCCTTTAGTTATACGATCCCATCGGGATACAGGATATTGATATTGTGATCTTTGATTGCATTCCAGATTAAAAACAAGTCACCGGATATTTCTTGTGATTTCCGCCGTCGATGCCGTTGACCCAGTGACCAACCGAAAAATCAATATCAATGTCGGGGGACCTGCATTATTCACGGTCGGGCGGATAAGATTTATACAGAACCGATGGGTGTTTGGAAATTGTTTCACAATAATGTCAGATACCGGATTAATTTCTATTTTATAAGATGCCAAAAATGTCGCTTCATAGCGATTGGCGATTTCTCTATCGGGATAATTCACAACGCTGGTGGTAATTAAATTTAGTTGGGGAAAATGATTCAGCGACCATCAGATGTTTTTAGGATCATGGATCGCGCGGTAATTTTGACGATTTTTCCGGCCTCTGCTTCGTGTAGTCTGACACATTCCTCTAACGTTGCTTGACCTTTGAGGAAGCAGATGTCACCCGCAATAAAATTTGATGTATATTCCAAAGCCAAGCCCTACGCCCACCGCGCCCCCAAGTAAAGCCGCAGAGATTAGCGAAATCTCGATAATATTCATCAAAATGAGAAAGGCTGCCCCAAAGATCATTATCTCAGTCGCTTTTCTGGGTAGTCGCCTTTTGGCAGGGCACATTTCCTTTTTTTCTAAATGAAGCCTGATGAGTGATCAATTGACCAACTATCTTGCTGGAAGATGACCCTTCCGACGATGATGAATCGTATGAACCACTTTGAACCGAAAGAGAGATTGCCAAGTACGACGACTTTCGCATTAAGTTTTACGTTGTGACTCCATTCAAGCACAAAGTATGCTGACAGAAATGAAAACGAAGTTACCCATGAATTTAAGCATATGATCCTGCAGAATGGGTTTTACAAAAGTGCGGATCGCCAAAAACCGGACGACCCGTTTTTCAAAAGCAATCACAGCGCCCGAGCCAAAGATAGAGCGGGTCACAATTTGCTTAATGCCTTAGCGTAAGTCAAAAGCGGTAACTTCAAAGGCATAAATTAGATAGCAAAGCGGCCCGCCTTTCCAATAGGAAGCGTTGTTTGATCTGACTGTGCAAGAAACTCTGCAATCATGGGGTTGGTTTTACGCGTTAGGATGACCGCTGGAAAATGAGCAAAGAGCAGGAGCATAACTTGTGGCTGAGCTGCTAGGTTCAGAGGTCAAGTTAAAACAAATCCATACACCGGCTGGGCGTAATTCCAAGCCTTCTCAAATACCGCAGGTCCCAAAGACCGTATCCTTAATGATTTCTTGTGACACCTTGACATCTACAAGACATCATGTCCGTCATCAGGCAAAAGGTGTGAAATGTCTGAACCCGTTTGCCCATTTTGTGAGAGAAGCATTCCTAAGGGCGTTCCACAGAGTTTGCATCATTTGATCCCGCGCTCAAAGGGTGGAAAAGGTGGGGAAACGGTATTACTGCATCATCAGTGTCATAAAGAAATTCACGCGACCTTGAATGAAGGGGAGTTAGCGCGTCAATTCAATACAGTTCAGGCTTTGAAAACCCATCCGCGACTTGCAAAGTATATAAAGTGGGTAAGCAAACGCCCGCCGTCTTTTTTATCACGCACGAAAATGAAAAGGCGTTAAGGCATAAGGCGGACAGCGTGTTTTTCACCGCAGTTTTGGCGTTTTTGTAAGGCCGGAGTTTGGCTATTAAGATAAAGAAAAAAGTATGTTTCCTATTTTGAATGGCGGCTCTTGGAATAAGTTTTTTCACTGGATTAAGAAGATGGCGTGCACATTTTCTTTATGGCATGAGCATGATCTGGCAATGCCCTGCGCGGGTTTTCGCACAGGTTCAGTGCCGTTTCCATAAGCGTTTCGGGTGCGCAGATTTGATCAATGAGGCCGTATGTTAGCGCCTCATCTGCTGTGAGCTTTTGACCCGCCATGAGAATCATTTTTGTCCTTGCAGGACCGATGAGGGAAGACAGGCGAAGCGGATCGCTTGGTTGGGGAAGATAGCCAAGCGCCATTACCGGATAAAAGAATTTTGTAGTGGGCACAGCCAAACGCAGATCACATGCGAGGGCCATTCCAAACGCACCGCCCGCTAAGGTGCCGTTTAGGGCAGCTATGGTCAGGCAAGGAAGTGTTGCAAAAGCATCGGACACCCGTTCCCAGACATCTGCAGTGGCCAAGCCCGCCTTTGCCTCAACTAAATCTGCACCTGCGCTAAAAATTGTACCACTGCCAGTAAGAATAAGGCCGCGGGCAGAACGTGCATTTTTGGCAATTTCATATATTTCTTCTAGCATTTCTGCTGTGAGCGCATTTGCTTTGTCCGGACGATTAAGTCGTAGTATCCAAAGGTTATCCGATTTTTGAAGATTGATCATGCAAGCCTCAGTGTTGCGAGAATTTTAGGGTCTTTCAGCTGAATTTCTTGACCGATGAAAGGATCAGCCGCTTTGGTGCACATCCAGAGAAGTGCTTTTGCAGGCCATTCCGGTGGGATATGATCTGACCAGTCTAGCTGGCTGACAGGGTTAATGCCGCTGGCTTTGATATCTCTTTGCATTTGGGTAGCAACCGTCCCGGGAGATAGACCCATGGAACGGATGCCAGATGATCGATATTCATGGTCCGTGCATGTGGTCAGCATGGCAGCACCAGCCTTGGATGTGCAGTAGGCGCTCCAGCCTTCAATGGCATTATGCGCAGCGCCAGAACTAATGGTGATGATCGTACCCGCTCCTTTAGCTTTCATGATCGGAAGAACGCAATGGTTAGCGTAAAACACGCCTTTGATGTTCACATCTATTAAGCTAGCCCAGGCGGCCGGATCTGCCTCTGCCTGATGCACAATGGGCTGAAGCGCAGCGGCGTTATTGATCAAAATGTCGATGGAGCCAAAAGCGGCGCGCGTTTTTTCTACGGCCGAAATAACATCCTTGTAGCTTGCAACATCGCCTTCTAGTGATAAGGCATTTGGCCCGATATCCTTTGCAATCTTTTCAAGAGCGGATCTGCTGCGCGCAATAAGGGCGACATTTGCCCCGTTTTCAGCAAATATTTTGGCCGCCGCTTCGCCTATTCCACGGCTCGCTCCTGTAATCAGAACGGTTTTCCCGGTCAAATCCATTCTTAATACTCCTCGGTGGAACGCTCTAAATTGTCGAATTCCTCTTGACTTGAGATAGATTGGTACACTTGTCGATCATCTCTAGGGGGATCATGGTTTCACCAGTGACTCACGAGAATTCGAAGCTATACTATAAAGACGTTGATATTACAAAGGATCTCCGGGTGATGACTAATAGAAAATTCCCACATTTATTCGCTTTTGTCAGCGTAGGTCTGTGGGCCGGTGCAGCACAGGCCGAAATGAGCCCAGAGGACACTTGGGCGCATATTTTATCGCAGGTGGAGGCCTCAAATTATTTGGTTTCCGCGAGTACATCGAAAGACGGCGATGAGTTGATCGTTTCCGATATTGTGTTTGGTATTGATGACCCTGTTGCGGGATTTTCTTTGAAGTTTGAAGTAGGCGATTGGCATTTTATTCCACAATCTGACGGATCCGTTCGGTTGAATATGGCTGAGGATGCACGTTGGGATTTGAAATTTAGGGATACGGATGGCGAACGCGTTGAGATCGACGTGGCGCAAATTAACAAAGATAGTTTTGTGATATTCGATCGTGAAGGTGACGAAATCAGGTCTGACTATGAGTGGGATTCGTTACGGTTAGACTTGCTGAAGGTCACCAATGAGGGCGAAGAGATTGGAAAGGATCAATTACAATTTTCTCTAACGTTAAATGATATTTCCGGTAGCAACGCGTTCCACCAATCAGATTTTAATGTTTCAAATGGAAGCACCAAAATCTCAGCGGCTTGGATCGACCTGAATGTTGCCCCTAAAGAGGAAGACTTTCGCGCCTCGTGGCGATCAAGCTTGAACGACATAGTTTTATCATCAACATCTCAAACCCTTGACGATGCCTCATTAAAGGATTTGGAAAAAGCGATGCGTTTAGGTATGAATTCTGCTGTGACCTATAGGCATGGAAGAGGACAGACAGAGCTTAGGTTTTCTGGGGAAGATGGTGACGCGGTGATCTCCTCATCTTCGGACGGTGGACGCACCAGCGTAGACCTCTCAAAATTAGGCATGAATTTTTTAACTGAAATGTCAGATTGGGATATATCTTTTATGGGGAGCCTTTTTCCTATGTCATTTGATGCCTCTCTTGGGGCGCTGGCCTATGGAATGTCGCTGCCGATAGTTGCTTCTGAGGAAGAGCAAAAACTCGGACTAAGGATCGAATTAGAAGATATCAGTATATCTGACAGCGTCTGGGATATATTTGACCCCATCCGCGTTTTTGACCGCGACCTAATGACGGTAAAGTTCGACGTGAGTGGATTGATGCGGCTTTTAACGGATTATACCTCTTTTGATGTAGAAGATGCAGATGACATTGGCGCTTTCCAGGAAGCAGCAGAGATGAATTCTTTGATGATCAAATCTCTGATGCTATCGGCCTTAGGGGCTTCTGCTCAGGTTCAGGGCGAGTTCAGTTTTGATAACAGTGATTATAATACTTTTGACGGAATACCGCGCCCAGAAGGCAGCGTGCGCCTGACGATGAAAGGTGTCAATGCCTTGCTGGACAAGCTAAGCAATTCCGGACTAATCGGTTCAGAGGAAGTCATGGGCGCGCGTATGGTCATGGGAATGTTTACAGTTCCTGTGGGACGTGACGAGCTTGAAGCTGAATTCTGGATTGATGGGAATGGCGGAGTTTACGCCAATGGACAACAAATCCAATAGGCGGGTGTCGACACACCAACCTTGCGTGTAAAAACCGGAAAAAAAGGCTTATCTGCGTAAAGCGGGAAGCCCTACGCCAGTCGCATCAAATCCTCCGTCTACTGCAAGAACCTGTCCCGTAATGTAAGATGCCTGATCAGAGGCAAGAAAATAGATTGCATTGGCGATTTCATCTTCTTGACCGTAGCGGTTAAGCGGAATGGCGTCGTGGTATGCGTCGATAATATCCTGTGTATGGACTGCCATAGCAAGTTTTGTTCGCACGGGGCCTGGGGCCACGCAATTGACGCGTATGCCATATTCACCCAATTCCACCGCTTGCTGTCTGCTCAGCTGCATGACAGCGGCTTTTGACGTGCCATAGGCGACGCGCAGAGTAGAGGCTCGTATGCCAGAAATCGAGGCAATATTCACGATACTTCCTTTTGATTTTTTCAAATTCGGGATGAGCGCCTGTGAAAGATAGAACATACCATCGAGATTTGTCTCCATAATGCGCCGCCAACTCCGCGCACTACAGGTTTCGATTGTTCCAAATTCTGCAACACCAGCGTTATTGACTAATGCATTAAGCTCTCCACAAAAGGCGGTCAGTGAGGCAGCAATTTCAGTTGCCGCTTCTTTTGACGAGATGTCAAAACAAAGCGCGGTTGCACCGGCAACTTCTTTTACTGCGTTTTCCAATTCCGCCTCATCCCTGTCAAGCATCAGAACCTCATATCCATGATAAGAAAACTTTTTCGACGAAGTAAGTCCAATGCCCCTCGCGGCCCCGGTGATTAACGCGATTTTTGACATTCTATGTTTTTTCCCTTTTGCGGGCTTTGTCTTATGACCCAATGCATTATATCATGATAAAGCCAGCGCTTGCGCTTTGTCACTGTGTTTATTACCTGTATTTGGAAAATTGATGGGCCAGAAATGATGAAAACATCACAGAAAAAGTCTCCAGAAGATATTGCATCTCACTTTTTGTCTGAGGCGAAAAAAGCAGGTGCGCAAAGCGCAGATGTTTTAATCGCTGTAGGTATGTCGACAAATGTGGACGTGCGTAATGGAGCACTTGAGTTGGCGGAAAGATCTGAAGGTATAGATCTAGGACTGCGTGTCTTTATCGGGAAAAAGCAGGCGATTGTGTCTGGATCAGACGGTCGTTCCGACACCATCACTGCCATGGCAGAACGTGCTGTCGCGATGGCGAGAGAGGCGCCGGATGATCCTTATTGTGGTTTGGCCGACCCTGAACAGTTTGCGAAAGATTGGGATCTCAGTGCCTATGACCTCTATGACCCTTCTGACGAACCTGAGGCGGATTACCTTCAGGAAGAAGCGTGCAAAATGGAAGCTGCCGCGCTGGTATGTAAGGGCATTGAACATACCAGTGATGCTTCTGCGAGTTATTCTAAAAGTAATGTTTTCTTGGCTACAAGCAATGGATTTTCAGGCGGATATGAGCGTACATCGCGCGGATTAAGCTGTGTTGCCATAGCCGGTACGGGTCTGGGAATGGAACGCGATTATGACTATGATAGTCGTATCTATGGTGCAGATTTACGCCCTGC
The DNA here is from genome assembly GCA_913051655.1 of uncultured Alphaproteobacteria bacterium. GTDB lineage: Bacteria > Pseudomonadota > Alphaproteobacteria > Rhodobacterales > Rhodobacteraceae > LFER01. The sequence continues at coordinate 47,590 of CAJXHI010000012.1, read as the reverse complement.
TGAAGACATCGGAGCACGCGCAGCCGAACGCGCATTATCCCGGCTGAACCCTGAAAAACCTCGCTCAGGTCTGTTTCCGGTTCTTTTTGATGAACGGGTGGCATACAGTTTGATCGGTCATTTGATAAATGCGGTGAATGGGGCATCGATCGCGCGTGGATCGTCTTGGTTGCGCGATCATCTGTATCAATCCGTTTTGCCTGCATCGCTGTCGTTACACGAAGACCCCACGCGGTCAAGGGTTAGTGCATCCCGCCCGTTTGATGGCGAAGGTTTGCCGAAACGCGCAAGAGACATCGTAAAGGACGGTGTCTTGCAGGGATGGACCTTGGATCTTTCCTCGGCACGAAAACTTGGAATGACCTCGACAGGTAATGCAGCGCGATCCGCAAGTTCTAGACCCGGGCCGCAAGTTGGCAATGTCGCGCTGGTTGGTGGCACAAAGACGCGTGAAGAGCTTTTGTCGGATATGGGAACAGGATTGCTTGTTACTTCTATGATAGGTTCGACGATCAATTCCAATACAGGGGATTATTCACGTGGTGCAGCAGGGCATTGGGTGGAGAACGGGCAAATCGTTTCTGCAGTGAGCGAATGTACTATTGCTGGAAATTTGAAAGACATGCTACTGAGAATGATTGCGGCCAATGACGCTCAGCCACATTTATCAAAACGTGTGCCCTCTGTTCTGATAGAAGGGATGCAGATTGCCGGGAAATGATCTTGCTCTTTTGATTGAGGCTGCTAAGCGTGCAGCTCGAATTGCATTGCCCCTTGCAAATGGTGCTGCAAAGTATTGGGAAAAAGAAGATGGGTCTGGCCCTGTTACCGAGGCAGATCTGGCAGTTAATGATATGCTTTGTACATTTATGAGAAATGCGCGCCCAAATTATGGTTGGCTTTCTGAAGAAACCGAAGACAATCACGTGCGTCTGGAAAAACGGCACTGTTTTGTCATTGATCCGATTGATGGCACGCGCAGCTTTATAAATGGGGAAAAGAGTTGGGCGCACTCCTTTGCAATTACAACCGATGGTGTTCCTACCGCCGCTGTTGTTCACTTACCCGCGCTTGATCATCTTTTTGTGGCAGAAATCAGGCAGGGTGCAACGCTGGATAGTAAGCCTCTCGCCGTCAGTCCGCAAGATGTGCTTAATGGTGCGCGCGTGCTTGCTGCGCGGCCCTCACAACTACCCAAATTCTGGAAAAATTCGCAGGTTCCTAATTTTGATCGGCAACATCGTCCTTCACTGGCCTATCGTTTAGCCTTAGTGGCGCAGGGTCAGTTTGATGCCATGATTACTTTTCGAGACAGTTGGGAATGGGATATCTGCGCTGGTGCTCTTATCGCTGCTGAGGCGGGTGGCGTTGTTAGTGATCGTTGGGGGAAAACACTTCAATTCAACAAAGCCTTTCCCATGACGGAAGGGGCTATTGTCGCTGGCCCCCTGCTTCATCGTGACATAATTGATAAATCAAATACGCATTAGAGGTTGGATCAGCCTATGGAACATCTTGCGGAATCTTAATGGAGCCTCTGTCACTGCAAGACATATACATGGTTTGCCGTCCATTGCAATCGGAGTGTGATTGGTGGACCCGTCGGCAATTTCAACATCACCTTTTGTGAAATAATCATTTTCATCTGCAAAGGCCCCATCAAGCACTAGAGTCAATTCAAGACCCCTATGGCTATGATCCGGCATCTGCGCTCCTGCAGGTATATACAATAGCCGTGCAGTTGCATCTTCCGATGTTTCCAACACCGCTTGCTTTACACCCATCCCTAAAGGCTGCCATTTAATTTCAGCTATTCTGCGACCAACATAACCGCTCAGCGGATCTGGAAAATCGGAATGCAACTTTTCCTTTGGTTGTGGCACTTTTGGGGTCATTTTTATACGCTTTAATGTTTTGGAAAACGCATTCTGATCTACGGTAATATTTGTATCTCGTTCCAGCAGGGCTCCACCCAATGCATCATAACTTTCAAGCCTGCTTCTACAGTGATCACACATCGAAACATGTGCAGCAACTGCGATCGAGAAACCTTCAGCAAGGTTCCCAGATGCGTAAGCCATCAAAAGATCATCACTCAGGTGGTGTTTAATATTTTTTGTCATCATTCATCACTTCATCGCATGGCGCAGCCGATCTAAGGCCAACCTAATTCGGGACTTTATAGTTCCTAAAGGCAAACCTGTCGCTGCGGCAATTTCACTATGGGACATATCGCTAAAATAAGCACGTTCAAGTAGTTGCCGTTGTTTCGTCGGTAAATTCGCAATCGCCTGCCCGAGACGTTCTGTTTCCTGTTGAAGGCCTACCACATCCTCTTGATCTGGTTCATGCTCTGGTCCCCATCCCAACTCCTCTGGTTCGGGTCGTTTTTGTTTCCGCAGCGCATCAATCTTTTTGTTGCGAGCAATAGTAAATATCCAAGTTGCAGCGCTTGCGCGCGACGGATCAAAAAGATGGGCCTTGTGCCAGACAGTAGCCATGACTTCCTGTACACATTCTTCTGCCATGGCGTTATCGGTTCCTGACTTCATCAAAAAGCCTTTGACTTTTGGTGCAAAGTGATTGAATACGCGCTCAAAAGCCTCGGTGCTTTTGTTGCGGTGCACCAAATCAAGCTCCTTTGCCCAACGTGCACCATCGTTCGTGTTTTCACTCGTCACAGATTGATACTCATCGTTCGGTCTTGCCCTTTTGTCTTTTATAACAGAGACCACCCTAGATGGCGAGGCATTACGATATGTTGTTTGATCGATTTGCAGGTTCATACAATTCATACGAGTAAGTTACAATGTTGGATCAGAAATAGTTTTTCTTTTCTTTTCATCCGCTTTGGTTTTTTCAGCGTACATCTTCTAAACAAGGAGATTGCGAATGAAAATGGTAGCCCCCCTCCACACGCCGAGGAAAATAGCGATTATTGGAGGCGGAATATCTGGAATGGGCGCTGCCTTTACTCTATCTCAAACTAATAACGTCGTTTTGTTTGAGGCAGAACCACGGCTCGGTGGACATGCACGAACGGTGATTGCGGGGCGTGAAAATAACCAACCAGTAGACATGGGTTTCATCGTTTTTAATTACCCCAACTATCCCCAACTGACAGCACTCTTCAAAGATCTCGACGTCCCAGTAATACGCAGCAACATGAGTTTCGGAGCATCTGTGCGAGGCGGTCGCGTTGAGTATGCGCTTGCATCTTTCGATTCTATGTTCGCACAAAGGCGCAACCTTTTGGACCCTCGATTTTTGAAGATGTGCCGCGACATATTGAAATTCAATTCCAAAGGATTGGACATTGCGCGTGGTTGTGATTTAAGCATCGGTGAATTTTTAAAAGCACTGGGTACAGGAGACTGGTTTAAAGATTATTATCTTTTGCCTCTTTCGGGTGCCATATGGTCAACGCCAAAAGAAAAAATAATGGACTTTCCTGCTGCGTCAATGATGCAGTTTTTCGAAAACCACGCATTGCTGGGAGTCAAAGGTCAACACCAATGGTACACTGTTAAGGGTGGTTCAATTGAATATGTACGGAGGCTTGAGGCGCGCATGCTTGCTGAAGGTGTGGAGGTTCGCCTAAAAACGCCGATTTCTTCAGTGAAGCGGCATAATGGCCAAGTGACAGTAAGCCCGAAAGGGGGCGTCGCAGAAACTTTCGATGAAGTTATCTTTGCGACGCATTCTGATGATACGGTAGCCTTGTTGGCGGATGCCCGTGCGCATGAGAAAGCCCTCCTTTCAGCAATTGCTTACCAGCCTAATGACGTTATTTTACATCGGGATCCGTCTGTGATGCCCAAAGCAAAAAAATGCTGGTCCAGTTGGGTTTACACTGAACGATCTGGTCAGGCTTCCCAACAGCTAGACCTCACCTACTGGATGAATTCGCTTCAATCCATTCCCGCAAGCGATCATCTTTTTGTCACATTGAACACTACTCAGTCGATCCGTGACGAGTTGATCTACGATCAAACCAGTTTTCGCCATCCGGTATATGACGCAAAAGCATTACAAGCGCAAAAACAGATCAAGAAGCGCAACGGTGAAAACAATACTTGGTTCTGCGGGGCTTGGATGAAACATGGATTTCACGAAGATGGACTTTCAAGTGCTTTGGATGTAGCTCATCGGCTCGCCAGCCGTTCAACAATTACTTTAGCGGCAGAATGAACAAAGTGGACTATATCGAAGGCTGGACCTGGCATGGGCGCAAGGGTGACCTTAAAAACGCCTTCCGCTACAGCGTCGATTACGTTCTTTTTGATGCAACGCATCCCATGACTGCACCGGCTCTGTTTTCGCGAAACGGTCTCGGTTTATTTTCTATTCATGACGCCGATCACGGAGGTGCTCCCCGCAAAGGCCAAGGCGTCTCTTGGGTTAAAAAGGTGCTGCATGAGCATGACATTTGCTTGAAAGGTAAGATCCATTTACTTGCCCAGCCAAGAGTAATGGGGCATGTTTTTAATCCAGTGAGTTTTTGGCTCTGTCACAACCAAAGGGATGAGCTTTGCGCTGTGATTGCGGAAGTTACGAATACTTTTGGGGACCGGCACTCGTATCTTTGCTATCATGATGATCTCAGACCCATCATTCCCAGCGATACCCTAAGTGCGCGAAAAATTTTTCACGTCTCACCCTTTCAACCCATAGATGGCAATTACGTTTTTCGTTTTGACGTTCGGGCTGACAAAATCGGAATATGGATTGAATTGCAAATTCCCGGTGGTGGTGTGATGGCAAATTTGATTGGAAGTAGGAAACCCTTACGCAACTTTGATATCTTGCGCGCGCTCTTGAGACGTCCTTTTGGATCGCGTCGCGTTCTGGTTTTGATCCATTGGCAGGCTTTTAAGCTTTGGCTCAAAGGCGCTAAATACCGGAAACGTCCTACTCCGCCGGAAACAGAGGTGTCTTTGTGACAGATGCAAGCGCATCTTCGCTTTTTTCATATGCTGTTTTTGCGGCGATGCTTGGGATGGCGGGACTGCCAATTTACATTCATGCGCCTAAATTCTTCGTTGATAGTTATGGTATTAGTCTGAGCGCGCTTGGCGCTGCCCTTTTTGGTTTACGACTACTCGATTTTTTGCAGGATCCGTTGCTTGGGCGTATAGCAGAGCGTACGGTAAAATTACGCTCGTTCCCGATCTGGTGCGCTGCTTTGGTGATGAGCGTTGGCATGTTGGGGCTTTTCGCAGTAAAAGCGCCTTTTTTGCCTCTGCTGTGGTTTTCACTTACGCTCGCGGCGATATTTTCGGGATTTAGTTTTCTAATGATCCGATTTTACGCTGAAGGCGTGGCACAGTTTGGCAGTACTGGTCAATTACGGCTGGCGCGTTGGCGTGAAAGTGGAAACCTTCTTGGGATTTGTCTAGCCGCGATGCTCCCAACGTTTCTTTTAGGCATCACAAACGACCCATTTCAAATCTTCGCTTTTCTTTTTTGTGCAATTGTTATTTTGGCAACGCTTGTCATGCAGCGCAAGTGGCGCTTTGAAAACGTCTCAGCGCACAAAGATGATACTGGCGCAATATTTTCTGATCCTGTATTGCGGCAATTGCTTTTGCTCGTCGTTTTAAATACGGCTCCTGTTGCGGTTTCATCAACGCTATTTTTGTTTTTTGTTGAAAGCCGTTTGAAAGCACCTGAGTTGGCAGGTCCACTGCTGATCCTGTTCTTTCTTGCTGCTGCGGCTACAGCACCAATTTGGACCTTTTTAGCTCACCGCTATGGCCCAAAGTCCATACTTCTGTTTACAATGGCGGCGGCGACCATTGTGTTTCTAAATGCATTTTTCCTTACATCTGGCCAAATATCTCGGTTTGCTGTGATTTGTCTAGCCAGCGGGGCGACGCTTGGGGCGGATTTAGCGCTTTTACCGGCGATCTTCGCAAGTCATCTGGCAAAAACAGGGGCGCGAGCAGAGGTTGCCTTTGGGTTTTGGAATTTTGCATCCAAAATAAGTTTGGCTCTTGCTGCAGTGATTGTTTTGCCACTGGTTGAGTTTTTGGGATTTCGATCGGGCGTTGAGAATACCGCGCAGGGGCTTCTGGCTTTGTCTTTCGGATACGCCGCTCTACCTTGCTTGTTAAAAATATTGGCTATTTGGCAATTACTTGGATTGCGATCTGAGGGTGCACACGAATGAGAAATTTCAAAGGAAAACGTTATTGGCTAATAGGTGCAAGCGAAGGTCTTGGCGAGGCGCTTGCACGCAAAATGTCTAATGTGGGTGCGGAATTAATTTTGTCAGCGCGTGATGAAGCGAAGTTAGAGGCTATTGTTAAAACTTTGCCAAACAAAGCGATGGCGCTTGCTTGTGATGTGGGGTGTCAGACAAATGTTGATACCACGGTTTCGCAGTTGGGAGAGATTGATGGTGTGGTATATTTGGCTGGTGTCTATTGGCCAATGCCTGCGACAGCGTGGAAAAGTGCCGAAGCGACCAAAATGGTGGACATCAATCTCACTGGCGCAATGCGTACTTTGGGTCCGATTGTTGAAAAATTCTTAGAGCGGGATCAAGGTCATATTGTCATAACTGGAAGCCTAGTTGGGTTTCGTGGTTTGCCAAGGTCTATCGGCTATACAGCTGCAAAAGCAGGTCTTATGACGCTTGCAGAATCCATGTACTACGACCTTAGAGAAACAGGCGTAGCCGTGCAAATGGTCAATCCAGGGTACATCAAAACCCGTCTTACTGATAAAAATAAATTTAAAATGCCCATGATTATGGAACCTGAGGCAGCAGCAGATATCATGTTCCAGCACATGAAAACGGACCGCTTTTCCAAGAACTTTCCTTGGCCGCTTTCAACTCTATTCCGTCTGGGTCCTCTACTGCCAAACTGGCTGTATTATCGTCTTTATTGAGTGAAGCGACTTTAACGCCTTTTATGATCAATGATTTGAAGATATTGGGCAAGGTTCCCGATCTGATCCATCCAAGCTTTCGTTAAAGACAAATTACTTGGCGCGGCCTGTATGCCAGGCTCTAGCGCACCGTCCATGACGGCCTCGACTGCAAAGCTTACAGGAAAGGACACCAGGCGCGCCATTGCCGTACCACGCGCATCACCCCAGGCGTCCATCACATAGGTTTTATGCCATACGCTTTGCCCTTCTTTTTCTACCTTTAAGCTCACGCAAAGAACAACGCGATCTGGCTCGCCCTCTTCATAAGCGTTTTCCGACCAAAACTGATTTGACATCTCTTGGATACGTTCATCGCCTTCAGGACCGGAAAGTAGTTCGAGTTCCTCGAACACTGGGGCCCATGCCTCTGCCCAGCCATTTAGCCGTAAGGTTCCGCGCACAAATTCTTTGACTTTCCAATTAGGGTCAAATTTATATTGTTCAATAAACGGCAGCGAATCCCGATTTGGATAAACCTCAAACTCCTCTGGTATACTGAGTGGTGCCTTATAGCTGCTGATCGCATCCCAAGGGTGAGATACATCAAATATGACAAAATCGCGAATCGATTTGGAGGGCGATTTGAGCGCTTTTAAAACGCCCGCTGGTGACCAGCTGAATTTATAACGGAAGGGATTTGGAGTTTTTGGAATTCCGCCGCAATAGGACACAAAACTGAGTGCATTCTCTTCATCTTGCGCTTCAGAGGCGCGAAAATCTTCTGTAAGGATATGGGCCATCAAATGATCAATTCCCGGATCTAGCCCAACTTCGTTTACCAAACAAAGCCCCGCCTCGCTGGCCTTAGTATTCAGGGCGCGCATCTCTGGTGAAATATAGGAAGAAGACACAAAATGTGCCGACTTTGATATAGCCAGTTTGGCCAAAGGAACGTGCCAATCCCCGGGCAGCATAGACACGATTATATCTCCTTGCGATACGGTGTTTTCCAATGCTACAAAGTTGAATGTGTGGATATTCTCCGTAATGTCGCCCACCGCGTCTTGGGCTTTTTCCAAGGTGCGGTTCCAGACACATACATCTTTTTTGGCCTCAATCAGCCTACGAAGCCCTGGAACAGCCGACAGCCCTGTTCCGCACCAATGAATTGTCATTTCAAACCCCTTTAATATGTTGGTCAAACATCTTTTTTGCCCGCCCCCACACGCTGTGGTCCAGAGTGTCGAGTTTTAAGAGGTAAGGCAAGAGTTGCTCTGCAAAATCTTCTGAGCTTTCTAGTGGTAAGAGTGAGGGAAGATTATCAATCGCCATTACGTCAAGTGGTGGATTTAAGGCAACCCGAACAGCTGGTGCGGCCCAATTTGTGGCCGCCTCATAGACTGGAATGGGATTATAATGGCTGTCGGGGTCGCAGGCGATATCCCCAATTACGCGAAGCTCGCGACCCGGGTTAAGCATATCATGTGATACGAAAACGGGCGTTCCTGAGCGCGCCAGAATACAATTGAAAAATAGGGTGTGTGCAAAAATTTCGGGAAAAGGACCGCCACTGACGGTTTCGGCCACATCCCATTTTGTGACTGGAATTCTAAGTGCCGCGCAGAGATCAGCGGCCCCAGTACCCACCCGACCTAGTGCACCGATGACAATAGCATTGGGTGAACGCACTTCGAGCGGTGTAATTGCATCAGAAAGCGCGTCGATCAATGCCTTTTGGTGCGGATAAGAAGAAATTGGCGGACACACTACGCCGTTTTGCTGTGCGATCCAGCACATCACAGATATGGCCGCCCCTGCAAATCCTGCCCAATATCCGAAAGCAGCGACGCGCCGCCCAGCGTCATCAACCAAATATTCTAAATCATACAGTATACCGTTCCCCTGTTTAAAGCGGCGCAAAAGCGCACGGCCCGAATTTTGGCCCTTATAGGCATGACCAAACATAAGGTGACGATGGGGAAGCTCGCTACCTTCATCTGGCAATTCCTTAAGCCCAAAGATGAAGGCTCTTTTAGGGGCAGTAGGCCAACTGTTTTCCGCTGCAATAGTGCACCCTGCAGCTCGATACGCCTCTGTCGAAATAATCCGGCTCTTGCTATCTTCAACGGTGACAGCAATCCCTTTCTGTAAAAGAGCAGAGGCGCCTTTCGGGGTTAAGCCAACACGTTCTTCGTTTGCGCGTTGTTCCGAGCGAACCCAAAGATGTGTCATAGCTTACCTCATCAAATGAACGTACGGGCGTAAGACCTATCGGGTTGGTCCAAATGAGGTGTCGCGCAGAACAAAGTTGGTGTCAAATCCCCATACATTGGCTCAAAGCGGTTGAGGCAGGTGTGAGATACGCTGAGAAACAGTTTTGGTTGGTCTTTGAGCGGCACATTTAGTAATCGCGCAACAAGTGAGGCAATAACGCCGCTTGAAGATACTAGGAGTACATTTGCCCCACTTACCGATAAGTCATGGACGACGCTCAGGATACGATCGTGAAAACTTTCGTAGGTTTCAAGTTGTGAAGAAATATCTCCATTTTTCCAAAGTGTCATCATCTTCAGTAGATATTCTTTAAAGGTCTCCTGTGTTTCGGGGTAGGGGATGCCAAGTTGGGTTTCTAGTTCGTTGGATAGTCCAAAATAATCAAACTCATTTAATCGATCATCAATAATGTGCTCGATACCAGAGGTGTTGATCTCATGTGCTGTTTGCTTTTGACGGCGCAAATTACCCGAATATATCCGATCAAATTTGATGTGGGTCATAGTGAAAAGTTCACCCAGCCATTGGGCTTGTTGATGTCCCAAAGGACTAAGCTTATCGTAATCGTCATGGTTGCGTGCGGCCGTGTTAGCTTGCCCGTGTCTCGTGATGTAAACTGTGCTCAATTTCCGACCTCTTCTGATCCTGCCCGAATTGACCACAGATTTCTGCAAGAGTGAAGCCTTTGCTCGGGTACTCCCTCGATTCGCTAATATTTTTTTAGTCGCCCGTCACGGCGAATTCATCGATCCGCAGCTTTGCTTTTCCATCGCCTAGCGCCATACAGGTTTCTTAGAAGTGATCTCACTCGTATTGTCCGTTTGCCATTAAAGTTTTACCATTGTTAAACGCGTTTATCCAAGGGTTACTTGCCGCTTTTATGGCAGATATCATACGCTGAAACGTAATAAAGCTGATCGTCTGTTGGCAGTCATTTATGCTGATGGTTAGGATGTGGCAGACATAATTATCAAGGCACGACTTACTGAACGATACGACTCTTCAGGGTGCCTACGCGAGTTTAGCGCGTTTAATGCGATATGTGGAGCCCACCTCAGTAACCGCTTTTACGGTCTACAAGATGCAGAAAGGGTTCGCCCGCCTCACCGCGGCGAATATTTTCTACTATCACGGGGGCGGCATGTTCTGGCCGAGTGGCCGACGCAATATGAGGGGTGACCGTCACGTGATCATGAGCCCAATAGGGGTGATCCTTGGGCAATGGTTCTATGCGGAACACATCTAGGGTCGCATGTGCGATCTGACCATTGTCTAGTGCCTGTAACAAAGCATCATCGTCTATCAAAGGTCCACGACCTGGATTGATCACAAATGCCCCTTGATTGAGCAAAGATAGACTATTGCGATCGAGCGTATTTTCTGTGTCTGCAGTCAAGGGTAACAAAAGAACGACAAAATCAGACCCACTCAGGGCGGCTTTGAAATCTTCTTCCCCTGCAAAGCATTTGACACCTTTAACCTCTTTAGCCCGACGGCTCCAGCCTCGCACTTCAAAGCCAAGCATCGCCAAAGTGCCTGCGCAATGCGCCCCCAATTCGCCAAGGCCAAGTACCGTTATAATCCGCTCTTCGGCCAATGGTGGAATATGGGGAGCCCAAACTCCGTTCTGGCCTAAGATATGACGATCCATACCAAGATGGTAACGCATCACATGACCCAATACCCACTCCGTCATACCATGGGTCAATCCATGATCGACCATTCGTGCAAGTGGAACCGTAAGTGTAAAATTGGGTGCAATATCTTCAACGCCAGCCCATAGATTTAAAACAGCTTTGCACCGTGTAAAGGGGCGAAAATCACTAACATTTGCGTTTGGGGCATAGATTATATAATCCACTAAGCCTGGCTCAATGTAAGTCGCAAGATTATAGGGCAGTCCAAGGCTTGAAAGTTGACGGTCCAAAAGTGTGCTGTATTTTTTCCAAGCTTCGGAGCTTGCTGAAAAGAGGATATTGATGGTCATTTTTTTGCCCTTGGTCGATGTGCATGGGCAGATTGTATCAAACCAAACCCTGCCATCAAGACCAGCATGGCTGATCCTCCCCAACTGATAAGCGGCAAAGGCACACCCACGATAGGTATTAATCCCATAACCATGGACATGTTAACGGCAAAAAACAAAAAAAACGTCATGGCAATGCCCGAGATCAAAAGAGAGGAATATTTATCCTTGGCCTCAACCGCAGAAATAAGGCAGAAAATCAAGATCAAAATGTAAATCGCCAAAAGCGATATTCCCCCAACGAATCCAAGCTCTTCAGCGAGTGTGGTGAAAATGAAATCGGTATGTTTTTCAGGAAGGAAGTTTAGCTGAGACTGTGTGCCTTGTGTTAAACCCCGACCGGACACCCCACCGGACCCAAGTGCAATTTTGGATTGGGTGATGTGATATCCTGCCCCGAGCGGATCGCTTGAGGGATCGAGAAATGTATCTATGCGTTTATATTGATAGTCCTTCAAAAGCTGCCATGGCGTGTCACGGGATTGAAAAACAGCTAGAACCGCCCCCGTGCTAGTTGCAATTACTGTGGCGAAATAGGTCCAATGTACACCTGCCAAAAACATCACGCTACCCCCGCTAAGCATGATCAGGATTGCGGTGCCCAAATCGGGTTGTTTCAGTACAAGAATGACAGGCAAAGCAATCAGAATAAGCGGCAGGGCTACCCATAGTGGACGGGAGACCCTTTGTTCCGGAAGCATGTCATAATACGCGGCTAAGGCCATAACAATCCCGAGTTTTGCCAATTCAGAGGGTTGTAACTTTATAAAGCCAAGGTCAATCCAGCGTTGGGCCCCCATGCCCATGCTTCCCATTATACTCACGAGAATAATCAGGAAAAGAGCAAGCCCGTAGGCGATAAATGACATATTCCGCCAAAACCAGATTGGGATCATCGCCATAATGAACATCAGGAAAAAAGTGGCAATGAAACGTTTGAGTTGCGGATCGGCCCATTTTGAAAACGATCCTCCTACTGAATAAAGCATTACACAGCTTATCACTGCAACAGCTGTTATCAAAAATATTAGCGCCCAATTCAGATGCAACAGTTTTGAAAAACCAGTTGGTACGGATCTCACTCGATATTCAAGGTAATTCATGTTTCCACTTTTTCCCCTGACGTCAGATTGGGTAGCAGATCGTCAAAAAACTTTTGTTGTTGCAAAATCTCTTCCCGGTCTTTGACAGGATAAGCGGAAACGGGAGGTGCACCATTATATAGCGCCTGCAACAGAATATCGCGCGCAATTGGTGCCGCAGTGGTCGACCCACTGCCGCCGTGTTCAACAACTACAGAAACAGCGATTTTTGGATCATCAAAGGGTGCAAAACAAACAAAGAGCGCGTGGTCCCTGCGGCCCCATTCAAGGGCTTCATTTGATTTGACTCCCTTTATGCGTTCCGTTTCTGTAATCGTAAAGACTTGACTGGTACCAGTCTTGCCTGCCATGCGAAAAGTGTCGTCGATTACGCGGGAACGATAAGCTGTTCCATTACGGGCATTGCTAACATTATACATCGCTTTGCGCACGGCTTTGAGGTGCGAAGGATAGGCCGTCACGCTTTCTTCTTCGGTTTTAGTTTTGCCCGTTTCTGCGATCAGCTTTGGTTTGATCATTTTACCTGTCGCCAAACGTGCGGCCATCACAGCCAACTGAAGGGGAGAGGCCAAGACATCCCCTTGTCCGATGGCCGCATTTGCGGTATCACCAATCAACCAATCACTGTCACGTCTGCGTCGTTTCCATGCTTTGGATGGCACAAGGCCAGCGTTTTCTACGGACATGGAAATGTCGTGTTTTTCGCCGAGACCAAAGCGGCGGGCGACTTCGCCAATTTTTTCAATCCCGACTTTGAGCGCGATGTCATAGTAAAAGACGTCGCAGCTTTCTCGCAGTGATTTTTCCAAATTGACCTTTCCGTGTCCGCCGCTTTTCCAGCAATATTTCTTTTTCCCCGAAATCTCTAAATGACCAGGACAAAAGACGGTTGTCTTTTCGTCAATGACCCCAGCTTCCAATGCGGCGATAGCTGTGATCATTTTAAATGTGGAGCCGGGTGGATAAGAGCCTTGGACTGATTTTGACAGCAATGGTTTACGTTTATCTTCGAGCAACGAATTGTAATCTCTATGGGAAATACCTCGGACAAATTTATTTGGATCAAAACTCGGTGAGGAAGTCAGCGCCAAAAGTTCGCCAGTTTGACTATCCATCACAACGGCAGATGCGCTTTCTTCGCCAAGGCGCGCTTGTGTGTAACATTGAAGCCCCGCCTCAATAGTAAGCTTCAGGTTTTTGCCTGCTTCGCTTTCCCGCCGGTCTAGTTCCTGCATCACACGACCTGCGGCATTGACTTCTATATTTCGTGCTCCCGCTTTGCCTCTTAATAGGTTTTCAAAGCTCGCTTCAAGTCTTGATTTGCCGATTTGGAAGCGTGGTATTTTCAAGAGTGGATCGGGGATTTCGCGTTTTTCAAGGTCGCGCGAACTTACCGGTCCGACGTATCCGACAACATGTGTGAAATAAGATCCTAGTGGATAATGTCGCGATAATCCTGTCTCTGGCGTGATACCTGGCAGGACAGGCGCGTTTGAGGCAACTATGCTCACATCATCCCAAGTGACCCTATCTACGATTGTCACCGGAAGGAAAGGCGATTTTTTTTTCAACTCTTTAATGGTTTGTTCGATATCATCAGGTGTGATAGGAATCAGTTGGCTTAACTTATCTAAAACGTCGTTGACGTTATCGGCTTCTTCTTCGACCAATGTTATACGAAAACTCTGTTCGTTACGGGCTAAAATGACGCCATTTCGGTCATAAATTTCACCCCGCTTCGGTGAAATGAGACGCACGTTGATGCGATTTTCATCTGCCATCAGACGAAATTCATCGGCTTGATCGACCTGTAAATGCTGCAAACGTATCGCCAGAACCCCGCCAAATCCAATCTGTAGGCCACAGACTAGAAACGCTCGCCTTGTCATTTTCTTTGAAAGCTTAGCAGTTGGCAAAGACATGACTAGCTCTCCTGCCCAAGACTGGCTTCAAATTCCGTTACTTGATGTGTGCGTAATCCTAGTCCGTAGCGACATAGGAGAGCGACGAAGGGATAGGCTAGAATTGTGAAGACGGACTCTTTTGCAAATATCCGCATTGATGGTGTGGCGATCAAGCTGAGGCTCGCGATCACCTGTACAAGTATAAATATTGCAATCACTGCTACGGCCGCTGTCATCCATTCGATGAAAAATGGAAATTCTTCGGCGCGTAAGGCCTGACGTTTGGACCATTCGCACATCAGTGTTGCAACTACTGCAAATAAGCCGATTGGGCGTTGGAAAATGATATCTTGCAGCAAGAACAGAACTCCGAGAAGAATAATTGATGTGCCTAGCGGTCTGCGAAGACACCAAACCAAAGTTACACACAGCAAAACATCAGGGGCTGTCCACTCTTTGGGGACTGTATTGAGTGGCAAAATTTTGACAAAGATCAAAACAAAAACGATCAGCACAAATAGAATAGAATATGTGAGTGATTTCAGCCCCATTTTAGTCGACCAAAGGGTGTGTGGGTTTGGGTGACGAATCTTTTAGTTTTGGCAATAGAAGATTGCCCGCACCGAGGATTTTTTCACCACTTTGATCTCTGAGAACGCGCACAAATTTGAGCCTTTCGTAATCTGCAGCCAGCTTGACGCGTAAACGTTTGTGAGGGTCAAGTACAAGTTGCCCAATCAAAAGGTCCGGTGGCAATGTGCCGCCCCTTCCAGAAGTGACGATGCGGTCGCCTGGTCTTACCAGACTTGTATCTTTCAGAAACTCAATCAAAGGGTTAAGTGTATTGTCGCCCGAAACTAAAGCTTCCTGTCCTGATGGTTGCACAACAATGGGTACGCGACTTGAGGCATCAGTCAAAAGCATAACCCTGCTTGAAGTTGAACCGATTCCCGCAATACGCCCTACAAGCCCTAAACCATCCATTGCAGGCCATCCATCCACAATTCCGTCACGCTCGCCAACATTGAGCAAGACCGACTGACTGAAAGGCGAACCGCTATCGGCAATTACTATGCCGCTCACAAAGGTAAATTTTGGATTAAGCTTTAGATTGTTCAGTTCTAACAAGCGGGCATTTTCCTGTTCCAACTGGATGGCAGCCTCTTTCCAGCTTTTCATGCGTTGTAGTTCGCGGCGTAGTTCTTGGTTTTGTTCTATAACTTCTGCATAGCTTTTAAAGTCGCGCACAAGATTGACCGCTGTTGTGGCTGGTGCAATCGCCCAATTCATATTTGGAATAATCGCATCAATGATGACCGCGCGGAATCGTTCAACCCTCGGATTGTCAATGCGCCACAAAACAAACACTGCAATAAGAAACAACAGAACCATCCAAACCAACAGTCGTCGTATTGGCGTCAAATAATCGTCGTATTGTGTCGTGTTCTGAGCCAAATGAATCTCAAGGTCAAATGGAGCGCTATGACATCGTGCGCAGTTTAGCTGTCGTAGTCAATCGCATGACGCAGATGTTCTTCAAATTCAAGCGCCCGTCCGGTGCCCATGGCAACGCAATTAAGGCTTTCCTCGGCTATGGATACTGCAAGCCCTGTTTGCTCCCGCAGTGCGCGGTCAAGATCGCCTAAAAGCGCGCCGCCGCCGGTGAGCATTACACCACGGTCGACGATATCGGCAGCGAGATCAGGCGGTGTTGCTTCAAGGGCGCTCATGACCGCTTCGCAAATTTGCTGTACAGGTTCGTTTAAGGCTTCTGCAACCTGTGCCTGCGTAATTTCTGTTTCTTTTGGCACGCCATTTAAAAGATCGCGTCCTCGAATCATCAAAGATGTTCCGCGCCCATCGTCTGGCATACGTGCTGTACCGATAGAGGTTTTGATCCTCTCGGCTGTACTTTCTCCGACAAGAAGGTTCTGTTGGCGACGTAGATAGCTAATGATCGCTTCATCCATGCGGTCCCCACCAACTCTTACGGATCGCGCATACACGATATCGCCTAGCGAAAGCACTGCAACTTCGGTTGTTCCTCCTCCGATATCTACAACCATATTTCCGGTCGGATCGGTAATTGGCATACCTGCCCCGATTGCTGCAGCAATCGGTTCGGCAATCAATCCCGCCCTACGTGCTCCGGCCGAAAGAACTGATTGACGGATCGCACGTTTCTCGACGGGTGTTGCACCATGTGGTACACAGACGATGATTTTTGGCTTCGAAAAGCTGGACCGACGATGCACCTTACGAATGAAATGTTTTATCATTTCCTCGGCCACGTCAAAATCGGCAATGACGCCTTCACGCATGGGCCTGATTGCCTCAATGCTGCCAGGTGTGCGACCAAGCATCAATTTCGCATCCTCGCCCACGGCAAGCACCTTTTTTATCCCATCTTTCACATGATAAGCGACAACGGAAGGCTCGGATAAAATCACACCGCGTCCTTTGACATAAACCAGTGTGTTTGCCGTTCCCAGATCAATCGCCATGTCCTGTGAAAACATGCCGGTTAAATTGCCAAATCCAAACA
This sequence comes from uncultured Alphaproteobacteria bacterium, assembly GCA_913051655.1. Taxonomy (GTDB): domain Bacteria; phylum Pseudomonadota; class Alphaproteobacteria; order Rhodobacterales; family Rhodobacteraceae; genus LFER01. The sequence continues at coordinate 30,859 of CAJXHI010000012.1, read as the reverse complement.
TAAACTGTGACCCCTACCACACGTTGACCCACTGTGATTCTATTGAGGGCTGAAACCTTTATAGGGGGGGTATTAACTCTTGAAAAGCACAGAGATAATTATGGGCGTAAATTAAACCATAGGCTTTTTCTTTACGGAGAAAACCATTATACTCTTTGTTCTGGGTCTCGATCAGCGATCAAATATTATATGAAAAAGTCGGTTTTGAACCGTGTGAGGTCGGCTGAATAACGCCGGTAAATTGCCTGTTACCGCATAGGATCCTTAACGTCGTTTTGTGAGGTGAAAAGATGAAGACAAATGTCAAAGCACTGGTGGTTGGAGGTGGAGCTGTAGGAACTTCGATTGCTTACCATTTGGCCCGTGCTGGATGGAAAGATGTCATGCTTTTAGAACGTGATGAGCTGACCTCAGGATCGACATGGCATGCGGCTGGACTTTTGCCGCTGTTTAATATGTCCTACGCAACCACCCATATTCACCAATACTCCGTAAATTTTTATAAAACACTTGAGGCGGAAACCGGATTGAACGCAGGATTTTCAATCGTGGGCAACCTCCGCATGGCCCAGACCAAGGCGCGCATGGATGAATATATGGTCTATGCAACCACGGCAGAAACCTGTGACGTGCCATATGAATGGTTGAGTACCGCGCAGATTAAAGAGCGCTATCCTCTAGTGCGTTCCGAGGATCTTATCGGGGCGATTTATCATCCCACAGACGGTTACATAAACCCGGCTGATGTGACAATGGCTATGGCTAAAGGAGCGCGTCAACGCGGTGTTATGATTGAGCGTAAATGGCAGGCTGATGGATATGAATGGACCGGTAGCGAATGGAAAGTGACGCTGACCAAAATGGTGGAGCAAGGTGGTAACCTTATGCCCTCTGACGAACAGATCGTGATTCACGCAGAACATGTAGTAACTGCGACTGGCAACCACGCACAACGCACAGCAAGGCTTTTGGGAATTAAAACACCTGCAATTCCAGTGGAACATCAATTCATTGTGACGGAACCTGATCCCGCCTTAGTTGAATGGCGCAAATCTAATGAAGAACATCCAGTTCTGCGTGATGCTGATGCGAAATGGTATGTGCGCGAAGAACGAGGCGGTTGGATCCTTGGTCCCTACGAACGTAATGCGCCTGCACGATTTGAATATTCGGTGCCTAACAGTTTTCGCGCCGATCTTTTCCAGCTAAACTTGGATCGGATCGAAGAAGAATATATCTCCATGATCCACCGTATCCCTTCAAGCGAGACGGTGGGGCTGAAGGATGATTACAACGGACCGATTTGTTATACGCCCGACGGCAACCCCCTTGTCGGGCCCGCACCGGGTTTGCGGAATATTTGGATTGCTGAAGGGTTTTCGTTTGGGATCACAGCGGCAGGCGGAGCGGGATATTACCTTGCCCAGATGATGGTTGAAGGCGAAGCAGAAATTGATATGGCAAGCCTTGACCCAAAACGATACGGCGATTGGATGACCACTGAATATGCTGCGCGCAAAAACGAAGAGTGTTACGAACATGTTTACATCCTTCATCATCCTGACGAAGAACGCGACGCCTGTCGTCCTTTGCGCACGGCGCCGGCCTATGACCGCCAGAAAGCGCTTGGCGCGCAATTCGGATGTGTCAACGGTTTTGAGCGTCCCAACTATTTTGGGCCGCTTAATGCCGCGGAGCATTTCGATCACGATGCGCGCAGTTTTCGCCGCGGCGCTTGGTGGAAATATGCGGTACACGAGGCCAAAGCTATCCGTGAATCTGTAGGCCTAATCGACGCCACGGCATTTACAAAACATATTGTTAGAGGCCCAGGTGCAACCGCGTTTTTGGATTGGTTTACTTGTAATAAGCTTCCAAGAGTTGGCCGGATCAACCTCACATACGCGCTTACCTCCCACGGAACAACACGTACGGAATATACCATTGCCCGCTTTGGTGAGAACGAATACTACCTCGTATCAGCAGGTGCTTGGACGGCCTATGACGGAGATTACTTGTGCAAAGCGGCAGAAGACAAGATGACAGACGTTGGCTACATCGAAGTTCAGAATGTTACCACGCAGTGGGGCGTTTTTGCGATCTCTGGACCCAAATCCCGCGATGTTTTGAACGAAGTGATAAAGGATAGCGATCCTTCCACGGCTCTTTCAAATAAACGTTCTCCTTGGCTTTCTGCACGTAAAATCGAATTGGGTATGTGCCCTGTAAATTTGATCCGTGTGGGCTATACCGGTGAATTGGGGTGGGAGTTACACCATCCGATTGAAATGCAAAATTATCTTTTTGATCTTTTACAAGTCGCAGGTGAAAAGCATGCAATGAAGCTTGTGGGCGCACGAGCTCAAAACTGGCTCCGTCAGGAAAAATCATACCGTGCCTTTGGAAATGAGCTTGGGCGTGACGCAACACCGATGGAGGCTGATCTTTCCCGTTTCGTTGATCTGAACAAGGAATTTCACGGCAAAACCGAGATGGAAAGTATTGGAGTACGGTCAAAATGCGTGACATTATTGATTGATGGTCCCAAAGATGCAGACCCATGGGGGCGTGAGGCACTTTACACGAAGGATGAAACACGCGTGGGGCGGCTTACCTCTGGCGGATATTCGGTGGTCTTCGAAAAGTCGATCGGCCTTGGTTACGTCAAACCTGAGTTTAGCAATGTCGGAACCAAATTAAAGGTCAAAATGCTGAATGAGCTTTGGGATGCAGAAATCACTGAAGACAGCCCTTATGATCCGCGGAACTTAGAGATTCGCGCTGATGTTTAATGTTTTAAAAACCTTTCAGGAAGTGTATTGTTAAGCAATAAAAACAGCTTAAGTCTGATACTCTTTCAGGGCAAGAAACTTAGCTCGAGACTTTTAAAGGTAGCGCTTTGACACAGATTTGGACAATCGTAATTATTGCACTGTCATCAGGCGGCATTAGTCTTAGTGCAAACCAGCTGTCCAGAGAAAATGCCATTGGCGGTCAGAATTATTTTTCCACTTATGGCGAGTGCGAAGTTGAATTGAAAAAACTGTTTGGGAAACTTGATTATAATGGTGACGCTGCTCAACTTCGTTATCTTCCAGACAAACTTATAACTTTGAACGTTGAACGAAATTCCAAGACTGAGAGCTATTTTTGTATTCCGCTTCTATCCTTGGATTTTTGATGTAAATGCGGTCTGTACCTTCCAATTAATACGAATGTGACCGTTTAGGTAAATTACATCGCATGTTTGCCGTCACATAAATTAGTTTTTGGTATCGATTAGGCGATTTTTTTATTGTTTTCCTGGAGATGTTTACTTACCCTTTTCATATGAAAGTCATCTAGCACGGGCAGATCAAAAGAAATGGCTTCTAAAATCAAAAAGTGAAACAACGAGGAAATATTATGAGATCTTGGAGTTTAAAAACTTTCACCAGGGCGTCGTGTTTAGTGGCATCTATCGCCATCGGCGCTTCAGCAGCACCAGTGTATGCGGAAAAAGTGATGAATGTGATACCGCATGCTGACTTAAAAAATCTAGATCCAATTTGGACAACGGCTTACATTTCTCGCAACCACGGGTACATGATTTATGACACGTTATTCGCAATGGATGACAGTTTTACCCCACAGCCGCAAATGGTTGACACATGGTCAACCTCAGACGATGGACTTACATGGAATTTCGTTCTTAGAGATGGCCTTAAGTTTCATGACGGTGCGTCAGTAACGGGAGAAGACGTAGTTGCTTCATTACAGCGCTGGGGAAAACGCGATGGAATGGGCCAACAACTATTTAAAGTTATCACAAGCCTTGAAGCTTCGTCCGCAAATGCAGTGACAATGAAATTGTCTGAACCCTATGGTCTTGTTTTGGAGTCCATTGGAAAAATTTCGTCAAATGTGCCTTTTATAATGCCCAAGCGCGTAGCGGAAACAGATGCATTTGAACAGATAACTGACTACACAGGGTCTGGACCATTCAAATTCGAAGCAGATCAATGGGTTCCTGGAAGCAAAGTTGTATACACGAAATTTGACGCATATGTTCCAAGATCAGAGCCGGCGTCTGCAGCATCCGGTGGGAAAAAAGCTTTAGTAGACAAGGTTATTTGGCAATATTTCCCTGACAATACAACTGCAATGAATGCTCTGATGGCAGGGGAGATCGATTACTTTGAATCTCCTGCACCGGACTTGGCGCCTCTGATAGCAGCAGACCCTAACATCACAGTTGAAGTCAATGACCCGCTTGGAAACATAGGATTTGCGCGGTTTAACCACTTGCTGTCACCCTTTGACGATGTAGAAGTACGTCGTGCTGCAATGATGGCGATGAAGCAAGAAGATTACCTTGCCGCAGCAATCGGTGATCCACAATTCTGGAAAACCTGTTATTCTGTTTTCCCGTGCGGTACGCCTCTAGCTAATGATGTTGGTTCAGACATTATGGCGACAGGAAGCATCGATGCTGCCAAAGCGGCGCTTGCGAAAACTGGCTATGATGGAACGCCGGTTTTGATTATGCAGCCAACTGACGTTCCGGTTTTGTCAGCATTTTCGTTAGTAACTGCAGAAAAGTTGCGTAACGCGGGTTTCACAGTAAATGTTGAAGCCATGGATTGGTCCACGTTAACTTCACGGCGTGCTTTGCGTGATCCGGTGGGCGAAGGTGGATGGAACATGTTCCATACTTGGTGGATTGGTGCAGACGTGATTGACCCAATGGCTATAGCATTTTCAGGTGACCCAGATGCAGGCTGGTTTGGGTGGCCAACTGATGCTGCGCTTGAAGAAGCGAGGGGCCAATTCTCAAAAGCAACTTCACTGGAAGAAAAGCAAGAGATTGGTCGGAAAGTTCAAGAACGGCTCTGGGCGATTGGTGCATCGGGAGAACTTGGACAGTTTTTTACCCCTGTTGCGTATCGCAACAACGTTAAAGGCTTGATAAAATCTCCAGTTCAATTCTTTTGGAATATGTCCATAGAATAGGATTATTGCAAGTAAGTCGACCCAAGTAACATTTGGGTCGACTGATCAAACTTTTTTAGGATTTTAACTCAAATGTTTGCCTACACCATCAAGCGTGCTCTTATGACTATACCTGTCATTCTAGTGGTTGCTTTGTTTGTTTTTTTATTACTGAGGCTGTCGCCAGGTGACCCGGCAGCTGTGATTGCAGGTGATTATGCCACTGCAGAAGATGTCGAACGAATTAGAGAGAAATTGGGGCTTTCAGAGCCGATTGTCGTTCAATTTGCAAACTGGATTGGCGCATTAATGCAGGGTGATTTCGGCACATCGATTTTTTCGAGCAAGCCCGTCACAGAGCTCATCAAACAACGCTTGGAACCGACCCTTCTGCTCGCTTCCAGCACCATAATATTCTCTGTGATTGTCGCCGTTCCGCTCGGAACGATTGCAGCTTTCAAAGCAGGAAGTTGGATTGACCGAACCGTGATGTTGTTTTCCGTAGGTGGATTTTCAATACCTGTATTTGTACTTGGTTACATCTTAATTTACGTCTTTTCGATTACTTGGCGCGTTTTGCCGGTGCAGGGTTATAAGTCCCCTTTTGAATTCGGAATATTACCATTTTTACAGCATATTATCTTACCGACAATTACGCTTAGCGTAATATACATTGCCCTGTTGGCGCGTATGACAAGGGCATCTGTAATTGAAGTGTTGGAAGAGGATTATATTCGCACAGCACGGGCAAAAGGGCTCTCTGAAACGAAAATATTAATGCGGCATGCGTTACGTAACGCCGCAGTTCCGATTGTGACTGTCATTGGACTTGGTATCGCTTTGCTTATCGGAGGCGTTGTTGTTACGGAAAGTGTATACAACATTCCAGGGTTGGGTCGCCTTGTTCTTGATGCGGTTTTGGCGCGAGATTATCCGATTATCCAAGGCTTAATTTTGTTTTTCAGCTTAGTCTATGTGTTGTTAAATTTAGTAATCGACCTCGCATACACATTTTTTGATCCACGAATTAAATATTAAAATAGAAGGTTTTTGTGATGCAAAGTCAGGTTGAGCCAAGCGTGTTCGATGTAACTTGGAAAAATCGGAACGTTTCAATCGGTATGTCAATTCTTGTAATAATTATTGCCATCGCCTTGTTTGGTCCTTTTTTCACCAAGGATCCCTTTAGTTTGTCCCCAATGACACGGCTGAAACCACCAGGAGATTTTGGGTTTTTCGGTACGGATCAATTGGGCCGTGACGTATTCAGCCGTGTTGTTAATGGCGGTCGAATTTCATTGACAGTTGGGCTTGCAGTAGCGGTATTTGCAATCCTTGTCGGTACTGTCTTAGGTTTGGTCGCAGGCTATATTAGAGCGTTAGACTCACTTATTATGCGCGTTATGGACGGACTTATGGCCATCCCAGCTATTTTGCTTGCTATCGCGATGATATCTTTGTCGGGAGCAAGCCTCGCGACTGTTATCGCAGCTATAGTCATTCCAGAAGTTCCGAGGGTTGTACGTTTAGTGCGCTCTGTGGTACTGACCGTGCGCGAGGAACCTTACGTTGAAGCCGCTATCTCTGTGGGCACACCAGTTCATTTGATTATGCATCGGCATATATTGCCGAACACGATCGCCGCACTGATTGTGCAGGCCACTTATATTTGCGGATCCGCCATGCTTACAGAAGCGATTTTAGGTTTCTTAGGTGCAGGAATACCTCCAGAAATTCCATCTTGGGGTAACATAATGTCTGAAGGTCGAACTTTTTTCCAATTAACGCCTTGGATTATCTTTTTTCCAGGTATTGCGTTGGCGGTGACTGTTTTATCCGTAAATATAGTTGGTGATGGGCTTCGTGATACATTGGATCCTAGGATCGCAAGGAGCTTAAAATGAGCAAGCTTCTCGAAATTAAAGGCTTAAGCGTCACATTGCCAAGCAAATCTGATAGACAGTACGCCATAAATGATGTTTCAATTTTCGTCGAAAAAAATGAGATTCTTTGTGTTGTTGGAGAATCTGGGTCGGGTAAATCCGTTACTGCTTTTTCCGTGATGGGCATCTATGATAAAAGAGCCCTAACTATTTCCAAAGGTGAAATTCTTTTTGATGGTTATGACTTGGCAAAAGTTAATGAAGATCAATTTCGGAAGTTCCGGGGTAAAAAATTAGCGATGATCTTTCAGGAACCGATGACAGCGCTTAACCCTGTGATGAAAGTTGGTGAGCAAATTACGGAGATACTGGAAATCCATACGGATTTAACGCCAGGTAAAAGAAAATCCAAAGCTATCGAGGCAATGGAAAATGTGAAATTACCTGATCCTGAAAAAATCTTTCATTCATATCCCCATGAACTTTCTGGCGGTCAAAGGCAACGCATAATGATTGCAATGGCGCTTGTTCTTGAACCCGACCTTCTCATTGCTGATGAACCTACCACGGCTTTGGACGTTACAACGCAGGCTACAATTCTCGAATTAATAAAAGAAATTCAAGTAAGACGTGGAATGGGTGTTTTGTTTATCACTCATGATTTTGGTGTTGTTGCAGATATTGCTGATCGTGTGGTTGTGATGCAACAAGGCGTTGTTGTTGAACAGGACACGGTCAATCAAATTTTGGCGAACCCGCAACATGAATACACAAAAATGCTTATTGGCAGTGTGCCCTCAATGGTACCTCCGCAAAAGAAAAGCATTGATGTTCAGGCAGTACTTGAGCTGACAACGATCGACAAAAAGTTTGGTAAATCAAGTCTTTTCAGAAATGATCGGATCGTTCGGGCTGTGGATCAAGTTAGCCTTAAGGTAGCCCCGGGTGAAACCCTAGGCATTGTAGGTGAATCGGGTTCTGGAAAGTCAACTGTTGCGCGCTGTGCTATCCGGCTAATAGAGCCGGACTCTGGAAGCATACTTATTAAAGATATAGATATAGCAAAGTTGAGAGAAAGCGGACTACGTCATCTCAGACGTGAAATCCAGATTGTATTCCAAGACCCTTACAGATCACTTAACCCTCGCCGTACCGTTGGCCAATCTATAGTAGAAGGACCAATGAATTTTGGGCAATCAGAAGAAGCGGCAATTCATAAAGCCAAAGATCTCATGGAAATTGTTGGGTTAAAACCAGATAATTTTAATCGCTTTCCACACCAATTTTCAGGAGGGCAAAGACAAAGAATTTGTATTGCTCGTGCCTTAGCAATGGAGCCTGCAATCTTAATTGCGGATGAAGCTGTTTCGGCTCTAGATGTATCTGTTCAGGCTCAGGTACTAGAATTATTGGAGGATATTAAGAAAAAATTTTCACTAGCCGTTTTGTTTATCACACATGATTTACGTGTTGCAGCGCAGATTTGCGACAATATCGTTGTTATGAAAAAGGGAGCTGTGGTAGAAATGGGGGCTACACATGAAATTTACACCCAGCCCACGCATCCTTATACTCAGTCGTTGCTACAGGCAGCCCCCGGCCAAAAGTATTTTTAGTGTCCGGAAGTGAGCTATCTTTGGCAGGAATATCTTATTTGGATGGTCGTTCATCAATTACAAAAATACATTCGGACTCCAAAAATAATAATGTCAGTCAAATCATGCGATTAGTCACTTGGATAAAATTCCACGATATTGTCGTTTGCCAAATAGGTATAAACACGTGATTAAAGTTTTTGAGGCGAAAAAAGTCATCACAATGGATGATAATCATCCTGAGGCGACTCATGTGGCTGAGCGTGATGGGTATATCCTTGCAATTGGCCATGCAGATTGCGCTGAAGGCTGGGGGGATTATGAAATCATAGATGATTTTAAAGATGATATAATCATGCCCGGCTTCATCGAAGCCCATGCCCATGTAAGCGCAGGTGGTGTATGGCGTTTCACTTATTGTGGACATTACGCGCGGGTGGATCCTGACGGAACTGAATGGGGGGGTGTAGCAACCTATGACGAGCTGATCGAACGACTAAAAAAGGTCGCTGCGCAGACCCCTTTAGGAGATCCTGTCGTTGGTTGGGGATTTGAGCCAAGTTTCCTCGAGGGAGACAGGCTTAATCGTCATCAGCTTGATGCCGTTTCCGGTGAACATCCTGTTGTTGTGGTGCATTCTAATTTTCATTTGCTAACGGCGAATAGCCTTGCGCTTAGCGCTGCCAAACTCTTGCATGGAAGTAATATCGAAGGCGTCGTAATGGGCACTGATGGCATGGCAAATGGTGAATTGCAGGAATTTGCTGCTATGGCACCTGTTATGGAACATACTGGCGTTAGTTTCAGAGATCTTGCTGACGAAAATGGCGTGCGCGCCTATGGGAAAACAGCCAAAAACTGCGGAGTTACAACGGTTGCTGATTTGCTCTCGGATCTCCATGATCTAGAAGTGGCGATGCTAGAAGAGATCACGGCTGATCCAAATTTTCCTGTCCGTTATGTCCCGATGATGAACGCCATGACAATACCGCCCAAAGCAGCGGCAGAACGTGCAATTGCTTTGCGGGCCCGTTCAACTGATAAACTGTTTCTTGGGGGCGCAAAATTATTTACCGATGGCGCAATTCAGGCTTTTACCGCAATGCTGAAAGAACCGGGATATTTTACAGGGCATGATCAAGGCATCTGGAATATGGAAATTTCTCATTTCAAAGAAGCCGTCAAAGAATTGAATCGTGCTGGCGTCAAAACACATGTCCATACCAATGGGGATCGCGCCTCAGAATTGGCAATTGAAGCCTATGAAGAGGCGCTTTTGGAATGTGCTAATCCTGATTTGCGCCATACACTTGAACATGTGCAGCTTGCCAATAAGTCGCAGTTCCTGCGGATGCGGGCTCTTGGCTTGACGGTAAATGTTTTTGCCAATCACCTATATTATTTTGGGGATATACATTGGTCTAGATCGATAGGTCCGGATCGGGCTAAGCGCATGGATGCCTGCAAGGATGCTAATGTAGTTTTTAAAGGAAATTTTGCCATCCACTCTGATGCGCCTGTTACTCCAATGGCGCCTCTGTTTACCGCATGGTGTGCCGTTAATCGAGAAACCCAAAATGGTCGTATTTTGGGGAATACCCAACAGATCAGCGTTCAAGAAGCTCTCTATGCGATAACGATGGGTGCTGCGTATGTTCTGAAATTAGATGATCAGGTCGGTTCGATCAGTGTTGGAAAGCGCGCGGATTTTGTGGCATTGGGACAGGACCCTCTGACGGTAGCCCCAATGTTGCTCAAGGACATTAAGATCAAAGGAACAGTTCTTGGGGGGACTGTAACCGTTTAACAGGGCTTAGCCGGTAATATGACCCTTCTAATCATGCTCCGGTGCGCTCTTAAACAATGAAAGCAAAGATCATGACAAAAATTGCGATCTCCGGATTTCAACATGAGACAAATACATTTGCACCGGGGTTTACCACGTTTCAGCAATTCAAAGACCGTGGCGGTTGGCCCGGATTGACCCGAGGCGACATGATCTTTGAAGAATTCAAAGGCTTAAATATTCCTATTTCTGGTTTTTTTGAGGCTTGTAAACACGACATACATCCGATCGTTTGGGCGATGGCCGAGCCGGGCGGTTTTGTGGCTGAAGATGCCTTTGAAACGATTGTGCAAGATATTGTAAAAGGTGTAAAATCTGCTGCACCGGATGCATTATACCTTGATTTGCACGGTGCAATGGTGACGGAAAGTTTTGATGATGCAGAGGCTGAAATCCTGCGTCGCCTGCGAACCGGTATGGGGAATGATTTTCCCATTGTTATTAGCCTAGACCTTCATGCCAATATCAGCCCTGCCTTGTTCGATCTCGCTGATGCAGTTGCTATTTACCGCACATATCCGCATGTGGATTTTGCCAAAACAGGCGCACGTGCCGCTGCACTTTTGGAACGTGTTTTAACGGGCCCTGTTTTTAAGGCATTTCGTCAGATCCCCTTTATGATGCCCATCACTGCGCAATCGACGCATCATGAACCGGCAAAATCGCTTTATGCAGCCTTGCCGGATGATCCGTTATTGTCTGCCGATATTGCAATGGGATTTCCTCCCGCGGATATTCCTGATTGCGGCCCCGCAGTTTTGGCCTATGCCGAGACGCAGGATCTGGCAGATGCAGAAGTTGACAAGGTTGTGCGAAAGTTCATCGCAGCTGAGAAGGAATTTGACGCGCGATTAATGAGCGCAGCAGCGGCAGTGGAAAAGGCTACAAATCTGCCCGGACCGGTAGTCATCGCTGATCCACAGGACAATCCTGGTGCGGGCGGAACAGGAGATACAACAGGTATTTTGAGGGCCTTGGTGGATGCGAATGCTCAAGATGCTATTTTAGGGCTTTTACTCGATCCGGTTGCAGCTGCGAAAGCCCATGAGGCTGGTGTTGGTGCGCGTTTTTCTGTCTCACTTGGAGGCAGGCATCGGCAATATTCTGAACCGCTGGAATGCACTGTTGAAGTGATCGCTATCACAGACGGTATTTTCCGCTGCACAGGTCCGATGTTTGACGGGAACCTGGTTGATCTGGGAAAAATGGCACGGCTTAAAATTGAAAAAACCGATATAGAAGTTGTAGTGAATTCAAATAAATGCCAGAATTTGGATCAGGAATTTTTTCGCAACGTGGGGCTTGAGCCAAAGGAGCATAAGATAATTTGCGTCAAAAGTGCTGTGCACTTCATGGCGGATTATCAGCGGGTGACAGATCAAATCCTATTTGCTGTTGCGAAGGGTGCAAATCCGTGTGACCTGTCTGAAATTCCTTACACGCGCCTTCGTGAGGGACTAAGGTATTGAAAGACAACGGCGACGACTTGTCTGATTTTTTGATACGGATGCCTTGATTTATAGATCTTGTGTTGAGCTTTGATGAAAAGGGAAAGATCTTGGCAATTTTAATGCCATAAGCAAAAGACCAATCGTCAATCCAACGATGGCACCCCAACTTGTCAATGACATTTGTTCAGACAGCAAGATCATTCCAAGAAGCGCACCAAAACCTGGCACAACTGCCATAAAGGCGGCGGTGACATCTGCGCCGGCTGTTTTTGCCGCATGCGCGATAAACACCAATCCTATAAGGTTTGGCAGTAGCCCTTGATATATGCTCTGTAAAATCACAACTGACGTTTCCGTCGTAGCGAATCCACTCGGTAAAAAAATATACCAGATGGGCAAATAGATTACCGCATTCACAACGGATCCGCAGAAAAAGATATCCAGCGTACGGATCTTCCAAAGCCGCGACAGTGTCACAAAACTGGCAAAACACAAACTGCCAAAAATGAAACACAGATCACCAATCCAACTTTGCGCCAACATAAAGTCGGACGCCCCCAAACCTAAAACGGCAGACGATATTATGATTAAAATGGCACCTGCCAGTTTTCTCTTTTCAATGGCTGTTTTCAGCAAAATTGCCCCAAGGATAAGGGTAATAATTGGAACCGGTCCATTCATAAAAACCCCACCATGGGCTGCGGGCGCATAAACAAATCCAGAAAAAACTATAAGAATATATAATGGACCCAATAGAATGGTTAGGATCACGATACGGGAAAGCTGCAAGGTTTTCCAAACTTTGAAATATAAGACAAATGGCGAAGCCACCAGGGCAGAAATCCCGTAGCGCATTGCTGCAAGATCATAAATCGTCAGGTCGGATGTAGCCCCCAAGCGGCTGACGATCAGCCAGAAAGCCCAGATAAAGACAACCATCGAGCAGGCTAGATAGCCTGAACTAGGAGAATTTAAAAATGCGCCCATGGAGTTACCTGCGAATGAATTCCGACACGACAATTTAGGCCGGTTCTGAAAGATGTTCTAGATTAAATTTGTGTGTACTTATTACTCAGACTCGTTTCGTGCTGCGGCGCGCTCTCTCAGGAAAATATAGTAATTCACCCCTACGATGATCAGTGTTCCAACAATAAATTTTCCCGTGATGACTTCCTCAAAAAACACAACCCCGACCAAAACTCCTATGGGAATGGCAATGTAATGCAAAGGTGCCAATGCGGATGCCTCGGCGTAGCGGTGGCTTTGTGCAAGAAAAAATTGCTGAAAGCTTGCTACAATGCCAATTAAAACCAGAATGGAAATGTTCGAGATGCCCGTTTCTAACTGCATCTCTTTGGGTGATTGATTAGGCAAGATAACCCATAATACAGCAGAAAATATGACACCGGCGCTATTGTACCATATCGCCGTTGAAATAGTAGCATCGCTTTTCCCAAGCATTCGTATGTAAACGAACATCAAGCCGGCAAAAAATGCACCGCTTAATGCATAAAGAGTACCAAGTAGGCTCACCTCTGCATTAATGGGCAGTAACAGAACCAGCACCCCGCCAAAGCCAAAGAGAACAGCAACTATCCTGCGCCGCCCAACAGTTTCTTTTCCAATCAAAATGGACAAGATGGTTATGAAGATTGGCATTGTATTGGCAAGTGCGGTGGCTAGACTAATATCAATATGCGCGATGGCCAAAAACCAAAAGCTTAATCCCATAAAACCAAATATAGACCGTAGGAAGAGAACGGGAATATTATTAATCCGAAGAAATTGTATCCCAAGTGACCAGCTTCCATAAAAGATCAAAAGCGGTAAACACAAAAGATACCTATAAAAAACAATTTCAAACACTGCCATGGTTGGTTCGAGAAGTTTCACGAAACTTACAATGATAAAAGACAACAGCAGTTCGCTGACCAAAAAGATGGCCCCAAGGATAAGATTTTCTGGAGTATTTTTTGGCATCTCAGATCACCTATTACCTCACATTATTTCATCAAAATGCTGACCGTGTGCAAGCTTTGATTGGAGAGATAAAATTACCCACCACAAATATTTTGTAACTGGATCCAAACCCCGTCTGGCAGGCTTGGCACAAAGTCTATGCCTGCAAGCCCGTCTGCTTCGATCAAAGAAAAGGTTTTTTCCCCAGTCATATCGAGCGCATAGGCATAGGGTGTTAGACGTAGATTTTTATCGTGAAATCGTTTGACCAGCGTAGTGAGTCCTATGTTTGCTTGGGGTTTGATGAGAACATCTCTGGAATACGCGCGCAACGTATCTGGTGGCATCCTGCCTGTCGTGAGCAGGCGAAAGGTTGCAAAGGTTCCGGCCATGTTGAGAACATCTTTGAAAATTTCGCCTTCTTCGTACCTCAGTTGTTCTGCGATAATGAAGCCAGCTAAAATATCAGGGTCTTCATAATCTTCCACCAATTCGCGGCTTATTAAAAGCAAATCACCCGGAAGATGGGCTGTCTGGTTAAGCCCCGTCGGCATCACATAGAGCGTCCCGGTTCCATCAATCGTCTTGTTCCTAAGAAGCGTGAGCCCATTATTTGCAAGAGCTGAGTCGCATGGTTTGCCTGTATATTCGCTGATGTAGCCCAGTAATTCCAAACCAATTTCCTTTTGTTTGATTTCTGGAACCACACGAAAGGCATATGATGTAACTGCTTGGGGCAACCAAAAAATGGCCAGTGCTATGATAGCGCAAAGCACGCTTAATGTGATCAATATTCGAAGCCGTCCAGGTTTTGGCCGTCTCTTTTCAATGACGCTTTGCAGACGTTCAATGGCTTCGACCATTTGGCTTTCATTTTCAGAAAGCTCCAGATGTTCATCAGGATCACCATCAGGAAAAAAAATAGCAGGAAAACGGCCAGGATTTTCGCGGGCCACCGCAGCTAGAGACCAATGCGCAAGTGGGCGATCCTGTGTGTCTATTATTGTAAGCGTTGCCTGACCCACCGACACAATGACGTTGCGGTGCTGGCTGTCGGCATTTTGCCGCCATAGCCCTTCTGCTTCAATGCGAGCATATTTTTCTAAAGCGGTCATTTATGCATATGCGCTTAATTTGGTTTGCTGGCTGATTGGACACCTTCCATAAAAGACTAGTCTAAATTTTTTGCAACCCCGCGAAGTTCAAATTTCTGGATTTTGCCTGTTGAAGTCTTGGGAAGCTCTTGAAAAATAACCCTTTTGGGCGCCTTAAATCCTGCCACTTTGCTACGGGCAAACTGGATAATTTCATCCTCGCTCGCCGTTCTTCCATCAAGAAGTTCTATAAAGGCACATGGGACTTCACCCCATTTTTCATCAGGCTTTGCCACCACCGCACAAAGCGACACCGAAGGATGAGCCATAAGTACACCTTCGATTTCAACAGAACTGATATTTTCCCCACCTGAGATAATGATATCTTTTGCGCGATCGGCTATCTGGAGGTATGTGTCTGGATGCTGCACAGCGATATCGCCAGAATGGAAATATTCGCCCGCAAAGCTTTCGTCGGTCGCCTCTTTGTTTTTGAGGTAGCCTTTCATCACACAGTTTCCGCGGATCATAATCTCTCCCTGCGTCAACCCATCCATTGGGACTTGCTGCATGGTTTCATCCATAACGGTGATATATTCCATCATTGGAAAGGCCACGCCTTGTCTTGCCTTTACAGCAGCGCGATCTGCACCTTCAAGCTCCCCCCAACGAGCCTCATCCCAGACACATTCCGTCACATGGCCGTAGGTTTCTGTAAGGCCGTAAACCTGTGTCACATTGAAACCAAGTTTTTCGATTTTCGCAAGTGTAGAAGGGGCGGGGGGCGCACCTGCGGTGAACACCTCCACTGTATGGTCGAAAGTACGCCGCTCCCCTCGCTTTGCGTTTACAATCATATTGAGAACGATTGGTGCTCCCCCGAAATATTTCACGCCTTCGTCTGCAATAGCGTTGTAAATCGCACTTGCCGTTATATCGCGACAACAGATGAGCGTGCCACCCAGAAGTGGCATCATCCACGTGTGGTTCCACCCATTACAATGGAAAAGTGGAACGATTGTCATGAAGACGGGATTAAGAGTCATCTGCCAGCTGACTACTGTCCCCATGGTCATTAAGTAAGAGCCACGGTGGTGGCTTACCACCCCTTTGGGACGTCCTGTCGTGCCGGATGTGTAATTTAGTGCAAGGCTTTCCCATTCGTCTTGCGGCATAATCCATTCAAAATCCCTATCGCCTGTCTCGAGCAGCTCTTCATAAGTTTTATACTTTCCGCTTGCAGGAAAACCTGCAGCCGAATCTGGCACTTCGATAATTTTTGGTGGCACGCCTTCCATCTCTGCGCAGGCGGCTTCCGTCAGATTCAGGAATTGTGAGTCAGCCAGAACAACCTTGGCTTCCCCATGATCGAAGATGTAGGCGACTGTATCCAGATCCAAACGTACGTTGATGGTGTTTAATATGGCTGCACAGGCAGGAACGCCAAAATGGGCTTCGGCCTGTGCGGGAATATTCGGTATGAGCGTGGCCACAACCTCACCCGGGCGAACGCCCATCTTTTGAAGCGCTGAGGCAAGGCGCGTGGCGCGTTCGTGATATTCCGCATAGGTTTTGCGATGTGTTCCGTAAACAACGGCTAAATGGTTTGGAAACACCGTCGCTGCACGGCGCAGATGCGATAACGGTGTTAAAGGAACATAATTCGCGGCATTTTTCTCAAGCCCGGTTTCATCGCGCAACCAACCCATATTTTTTCTCCCGAAGAATTCAGTTATCATATTGTATTCGGATTAGATGTAACCCCGTCAACAAGCAAAGAAAAGTCATGCAAGCAAACCTTTCTGCGAATGGGCGCGCCTCAGCGCTGACAATGATTGTGGCGATGGCTATCATCGGCGTGATTGACAATTATATTTCCCGCATCGCGGAATATCTCAGTATCTGGCAATTTTTAGCTATACGCGCTGTTTTTGCCATTCCTCTTGTAGGGCTACTATCCTATTACGGCGTCGGCCGTTTGCGCCCCAACCGTCTTTGGGCGGTGTTTGTGCGTAGCTTGTTTATTGCTTTGGCAATGTTGTTTTATTTCTCATCCCTAAGTCTTCTGAGTATGACGCAAGGGCTTGCTGGGCTTTTTACATCGCCCATTTTTGTCCTTTTGATCACCGCTATTGTTCTGCGACACCGCATTGGGCTCATTCGAATTCTGGCGGTTGGAATTGGTTTTTCTGGGATTGTTCTGGTGCTTGAGTTGGATTTTGCGAATCTGACTTGGCTTAGTATTCTGCCTATTTTCGGTGGCCTATTTTATGCAGCCGGATCTGTGGCCACCCGCCAGTTGTGTGAGGGGGAAAGTACGCTATCGATGCTTTTAGCGATGCTGTGTATCCAATTCATTATGGGAACTGTTGCATTGTGCTATCTTAGTTTAAATCCTGTCCAAGCGCTTCGAGGTGTTGAGGGATATCTCAATCGGGGTTGGGTTTGGCCGATTGACGATGCTTTTGCATACATTATCCTACAGGCAATTGGCTCTGTGATCGGCATTGGTTTGATTATTCGGGCCTATCAGATCGGGGAAGCGTCATATGTTGCGGTTTATGAATATTCGATTTTTATCTTTGCCCCATTTTATGCGTGGATCGTATTTTCAGAGGCTTTGAGCGCAGCACAACTTATCGGTATTTGCCTCATCACTTCGGCGGGGGTTCTGATTGCGCTCAGATCGTCATAATTTTGGCGAGCACCTCGTCCCCATAGTACGATTTTAGGTAGTAATTTTATGACTAGAATAATCAGGCTGCGTTCTCCACATTTGAAAAACGACCGTAAAAGCTTTGCCCTTTACCAGCCATATCCCGCAGGAGATCTGGGCAGGCAAAGCGATCCCCGTATGTCGCTTGAAGCTCATCGCAACGCGATGCCGCGTACGGGCTGCCCAGAATATCTAGCCAGCTTAGCGGTCCGCCTGACCAAGGTGCAAATCCCCAGCCAAGAATTGCGCCCACATCGCCTTCGCGGATATCCATCAACACATCTTCTTCGAGGGCTCGCACGGCTTCCAAAGCTTGGGTAAACATTAGCCGGTGCTGGACATCTATCAGGTCTGGCTGAGTTTCAAGCACAGGATAGCGATCGGTTAGACCGCCCCAATAGCCTAGCCGTTTTCCGGTGTCATCATAGCTAAAGAAACCGGCCTTGGCTTTGCGCCCAATTCGGCCTCCGCCTTCCATCCAGAAAATTACGTCATCGACTGCGCTATCTGGATAGGCATTGCCCATGGCTGCTTTGGTTGCGCGGGCAATTTTTGCGCCAAGGTCGATAGAGGTTTCATCGACAAGCTGAAGTGGTCCGACGGGAAAGCCGAGCATTCTTGCCGCATTATCTATGAGTGCTGGTGCGACTCCTTCGGATACCATGCGAATGCCTTCGTTGATGTAAGGTATGATGCAACGGTTTGCATAAAAGAAACGTGCATCATTAACAACAATCGGCGTTTTGCGTATCTGGCGCACATAATCTAACGCCTTTGCAACGGCACGGTCTCCTGTTTCTTTACCTTTGATAATTTCGACAAGCATCATGCGTTCTACAGGCGAAAAGAAATGAATACCGATAAATTGCTCTGCTCGGACGCTCGATTCTGCTAAATCAGTGATTGGCAAGGTTGACGTATTTGAAGCAAATATGCAGTCAATGGGAACCACAGCTTCTACTGCTTTGGTCACTGTTGCTTTGATCTCAGGATCTTCAAAAACTGCTTCGATGATGAGGTCTGCATCTTTTAATGCGGTGTAATCCGTGGTCGCTGTGATGCGGGACAGGAGGGCTTCTTTCTTTTCCGGTGTGGTTTTGCCACGTTTAATGCCCTTATTCATATAGGCTTCAGAATAGGCTTTACCCTTATCTGCCACCTCTTGATTTTGGTCGACCAAAACAACCTCAATGCCCGCCTGTGCAGAGACAAGCGCAATGCCTGCTCCCATCATTCCTGCGCCAATCACCCCAACTTTTTTCACAGATTGATCTGCGAACTCAGTTGGTCGAACAGCGCCTTTTTCAAGTGCCTGTTTGTTAATGAACAGACTGCGGATCATTGCAGCGGAGGAGGGGTTCATAATGACGTTGGTAAACCACCGCGCCTCAACCCGAAGTGCCGTATCAAACGGTACAAGTGCACCCTCATAGACTGCAGAAAGTAGAGCCTTCGCGGCAGGAAAGGCACCTTGAGTTTTGCCATTGACCATTGCGGATGCTCCTACAAAGGTCAGGAAACCTGCCGGATGATATGGCGTCCCGCCCGGCATTCTATAACCGGGTGCATCCCATGGCTTTACCAAATCAGCCTCGGCCGCAGAGAGCACCCAAGTGCGTGCATCTGCCATGGGATCGTCGCTTACCTCATCAATCATACCAACCGATTTTGCCTTACTCGGCGCTAGCGATTTTCCTTCAAGCAGATAAGGGGATGCGCTCATTGCACCAAGTTTACGGACCAAGCGTGTGGTACCACCAGCACCAGGGAAAAGACCGACAAGGATTTCTGGAAAACCGATTTTGGCCTTTGGATTGTCAGCTGCAAAGATGCGGTGTGTGGACATCGGCAATTCCAAACCGATCCCCATAGCTGTGCCCGGTAAAACTGTCGCAACAGGTTTACCACCTTTTTTAGTTTTGAAATCCATGCCTGCCAGTTCAATTTTGCGTAATACTCCATGCATTTGGATAATGCCCTCAAAAACACCTTTGGCCGGATTGTCACCCGCGGCGGATTTCATCTGTGCTAGAACATTCAGGTCCATACCGCCCGCGAAATCTTTTTTCCCACTGGTGATAATGATACCTTTGACAGCCTTATCTCCCAATGCATCATCTACCAGAGTTTCAAGGTGCAGCAGTGCTTCAATATTCATCACGTTCATGGATTTGCCAGGGCAATCCCATGTTACTGTGGCGATACCTTCACTATCTTTCGTCATTGTGAAATCGGTCATATTTTTCTCCAGTGTGAAAATGGCGGTTGCATCGCGTGCACCGCCTTTATGAGAAATAAAATCGTGCACCAGATGGAGGATCACGTCTTTGATTATTTGCTAGTAGTAGCACAGTGACTTGCGGCATCAAACGCGCTCAATAATCGTTGCTGCACCCATGCCAGAACCAATGCATAGCGTGGCAAGTCCGGTTTCCTTATCGCTGCGTTCCAATTCATCCAATAAGGTGCCAAGAATGATGGCGCCGGTTGCACCAAGTGGATGGCCCATTGCGATTGAACCACCGTTTACGTTCACCTTCTCATGATTGACGTTAAAGGCCTGCTCAAAGCGCAAGACAACGCTTGCAAAAGCTTCGTTCACCTCGAAAAGATCAATATCGTCAATGATCATCCTGCTTTCACTTAGGATTTTCTCAGTAACAGGAATAGGACCTGTCAGCATGATCGTTGGATCAGAGCCAATTTTTGCGGTTGAACGGATGCGTGCGCGCGGTTTGAGACCATATTTTTCGCCAAATTCTCTGTTGCCGATCAGTATGGCTGCAGAGCCATCCACTATACCAGAACTGTTGCCCGCATGATGAATGTGATTGATGCTTTCAAGATGGGGGTATTTCATTAGTGCCACTTTATCAAAGCCGGGCATTACTTCACCCTGATCTTTGAAGGATGGTTTTAAGGCGCCAAGAGACTGCATATCTGTGTTGGGTCGCATGAATTCATCGAAATCCAATATCGTTAGGCCGTTCACATCGGTGACAGGAACGATAGATTTGGAAAACCGACTGTCATCCCATGCGGCTTTGGCTCTTTTTTGACTTTCAACGGCCAATTCATCTGCTGTGTCGCGGCTAAACCCATATTCGGTGGCGATAATGTCTGCGCCAATCCCTTGGGGTACAAAATATTGATCAAATGTAAATGATGGATCGACGGCAACCGCACCCCCATCGCTTCCCATCGGGACACGGCTCATGCTTTCAACGCCACCGGCAATATATCCATTACCCGCCCCCCCCCGTAGTTGGTTCGCGGCGAGATTTACAGCTTCAAGGCCAGAGGCACAAAACCGGTTTACTGAGAGGCCAGGAATGCTTTCATCCAGATCAGAGGCTAAAACGGCCGAGCGTGCCAAACAGGCCCCTTGTTCCCCGACTTGAGTGACATTGCCCCAGATCACATCCTCAACTGCATGCCCATGGAGATCGTTACGCTCCTTGATAGCGTTTAAAGCGGTTGTCGATAACCGGAGGGCTGTTACCTCATGAAGGCTCCCATCCGAACGCCCTTTCCCGCGCGGTGTCCGAACAGCATCATAAATATATACGTCTTGCATGAGCTTCTCCTTTTAAGCGCGATCGGCAGGGTTGCCGGGCATTAGATCATAGGGGGCCTTCCAGCCTGGTGTGGAACAGATGTTGGACAGCCAACGGTCGATATTGGGCCAATCGGTCCGATCAAAGCCGAATGGTTCCGGGTAAAATAAATACCCACAGCAAGTCATATCAGCATGCGTAATAGTGCTTCCCACCAAAAACCTGCGCCCCTCTAAGGCGTCGTTCAAAACGCGATAGGCCATTTTTAAGCGGCTTTGATTAAATTTGATCACGGCATCAGGGCGTTGTGGTTCTGGAACAAAGTTCATAAGAAATCGGGTCATCCCAATTGTAATTGAAAATTTGCTATTGTCCCACAGTATCCAGCGTAGGATTTCATTTTTTTGCGCTCCCGCTTCCCCGCCATGGCGCCCAGTCTTTTCTGCGATATAAGACTGGATAACGCCCGACTGACTGAGCTTTATTTCCCCATCAATCAAAACAGGTACCTCGCCCATGTTGTTGATCTTTTGCCGATACAATTCGCTTCGGGTTTCTCCACTAAAAAAATCGACAAAAACAGGTTCCCATTCACATCCTGCAAGTTCCAGTGCGAGAGCTGCTTTATAACTATGTCCACTTTCGCCAAAACAATATAATTCCATTTTTTTCTCCGTGCTGGCGTTGGTCAATTTTGTATGCACTGCATCCTTAGATTATTTTTACAAAGAAATATCAAAAAAGTTTCCGGATATTACACATCAAATTTTAGCCTAAGACTGCGCAACAGGCCGGTGCCGATGGGCGTCAAAAGAAGAGTCGCGCTTTTGGGCTGCGTTGAGTGGGTTTGCAGGGACGCATTTTTTCTCTGTCTAAATAATAACGCCTGAGGCATCGAAACGTTCCTTATTGCATCCTGTTAAAGATTGCGCGCGATCAGCTCTTTCATGATTTCGTTAGTTCCACCGTAAATCCTTTGGACGCGCGCATCCGTCCACATTTCTGCGATTGCGTATTCTTGCATAAATCCATAGCCACCATGAAGCTGCAAGCAATCATCAAGCACCTCCCCCTGCGTGTCAGTAAGCCAGTATTTGCACATCGCTGCTTTATCTACCGTTAAATCCCCGCGCAAATGCTCCTCTATACAATTATCAAGAAAAGCGCGAGATACCATCGTTTTTGTTTTGCACTCTGCGAGTCTGAATTTTGTGTTCTGGAACTGCAAAATGGGACCGCCAAATGCCTCACGTTCTTTGCAATAGGCAATCGTACGTGCAACAGCTCCCTCCATTGCTCCTACAGCACCACAGCCAATGATCAAACGTTCTTGGGGCAGTTGTCTCATCATTTGATAGAAACCTTGCCCTTCTTCTCCACCCAAAATATTTTCTGGTGCAACTTCGATATTATCAAAAAAGAGCTCAGAGGTATCAGCCGTCTTGAGCCCGATTTTGTCCAGATTACGTCCTCGGGTGAAACCGTCTGCACCATCCGTTTCCAAGATGACAAGAGTGGTACCTTTCGCTTTTTCCTGCGGATTGGTTTTTGCCGCAACAAGAATTATGTTAGCGTGTTGTCCATTGGTAATAAAAGTTTTTTGACCGCTCAGGCGATACGCATTTCCATCTTTTACCGCTTTTGTCTTAATCGCCTGAACATCTGAGCCCCCAGACGGTTCCGTCATTGCAAGCGCACCGACCAATTCGCCTGTAGCCATTTTAGGTAAAAGTCGTTTTTTCTGCTGCTCGGTGCCGTAAGCGAGGATGTAGTGTGCTACAATCCCTGAATGGATTCCTTGCCCCCAACTGGCAAGGTTAGCGCGGCTGCCCTCGATTAAAATTGCGGCTTCGTGACCGAAGTCACCGCCGTGCCCACCGTATTCCTCCGGGATAGAGGGGCATAGGAGGCCAAGCTCTCCTGCCTGACGCCAGGTGTCGCGATCCATTTCGCCATTTTTTCGCCAGCGTTCAAAATGAGGGGACCATTCTTCGGTGATAAATTTCGCTGTCATTTCAGACAACATCTGGTGTTCGTCCGTCATCCAATTAGATTGCATCAGTCCCATATTTAAATGCCCTTTCTGGTTCAAAAATTGGTTACACCCAGCGCCATAACAGGATCTGCACCGGACTCTATGCGCTTGAGATGCACGGCTGTGGCCGGCAATTGTCGCTGCATATAATACCGTCCCGTCGTAATCTTTGTCTCATAAAACGCAACGTCATCTATACATTTTTCCAATGCGTCAAAACTGGCTTTTGCCATTTGCGCCCACATCAGTCCAAGGCAAACGTGTCCAAACATATGCATAAAATCATATGATCCTGCCAAAGCGTGATTCGGATTCTTCATCCCATTGTTCATAAAATACATGGCCCCCGCCTTAAGATCTTTAGAAGCCTGCTCAAGCGGATCGAGAAAGTCTTTGTAAAAATTATCATATACTTCAACGTTTTCAGAGATAAAATTCCGCACCAGTTCAAAGAACGACATGGCATGTTTGCCCCCGTCTTGCGCCAATTTGCGCCCCACAAGGTCAAGCGCTTGAACGCCATTGGCCCCCTCATAAATCATCGCGATACGGGCATCGCGGGCAAATTGTGACATGCCCCATTCTTCGATATAACCATGTCCGCCATATACTTGCTGAGCCTGGACACACATATCAAAACCTTTGTCAGTCAAGAATCCTTTGATTACTGGCGTTAATAGGCTGACCAGACCGTCGGCAGCTTTATCGTTCAAACGATGGTGACGGTCAATTAGATGCGCGCCCCAGAGAGTAAAGGCGCGGGCTCCTTCGACAAAGCTCTTCTGATCCATCAAATTCCGTCGGATATCGGGATGCACGATCAAAGGATCAGCAGGACCATCGGGGTTTTCCACACCAATCACAGAGCGCCCTTGAAGGCGATCTTGGGCATAGCTCAGCGCGTTTTGATAGGCGACTTCGGCTTGGGCGTATCCTTGCACGCCAACTCCAAGTCGTGCTTCGTTCATCATAGTAAACATCGCGCGCATGCCCTTGTGCGCTTCGCCGACTAAAAACCCAGTGGCACCGTCATAGTTCATCACGCAGGTTGCATTGCCATGAATACCCATTTTTTCTTCTAGCTTTCCTGCGGATAGGGCGTTACGTTGACCAAGGGAGCCATTCTCATTCACCAGAAATTTGGGAACGATAAAGAGTGACACGCCTTTGATCCCTTCTGGTGCCCCTTCGATCTTTGCCAATACTAGGTGAATTATATTTTCGGCTAAATCATGTTCGCCGGCAGAGATAAAAATCTTTTGTCCGCTGATCGAATATGACCCATCTGTTTCACGCCGCGCTTTAGTCCGCATTAGACCTAAATCTGTTCCGCAATGCGGTTCAGTCAAATTCATGGTGCCAGTCCACTCGCAGCTGACCATTTTTGGCAAATAAGTTTGTTTTTGTTGCTCCGTTCCATGAGCATAGATCGCAGAGTAGGCCCCATGGGTCAGCCCCTGATACATGCTGAATGCCATATTGGACGAGGAAAACATCTCTGTTACCGCACTCGCTAGAACAAAAGGCATGCCTTGACCACCATACTCTGGATCACAATCAAGCCCAGGCCAACCGCCGGCTTTGACCACCTCAAAGGCGTCTTTGAATCCTTCTGGTGTGCGGACGACTCCATTGACTAACTGACAACCTTGAGTATCCCCGGTGGTATTCAAGGGTGTTAAAATCTGCTCACAAAGTTTGGCGCTCTCGGAGAAAATAGCGGAAATAAAATCTGTTTCTAGTTCATCGTAGCCGGGAACGTCTGAATGGACGACATCAAGAACGTTTTCTAAGATAAAAGCCATATCTCTAATTGGTGCGGTATAACTTGGCATTTGTCTCTCTTATATTTCTGTAATTTCGGTAACACTGTTATCGTTGTCCGATGGCAATGCGTTGATTAAATTTTCCCCCCACTTTATCTGCTCACGCAATTCTTGAATTACCTGCGTAAGGTCATCGCGTTTGCAAATGAGATCGGCGAGCCGTTCTTGAGCGATTTGATAGGTTTTAATTATTTGGGTTTTTTGCGTCTCGCCAGAGCGATAGAGAGCTAACAATTGACGGATTTCTTCGAGCGAAAAACCATAGCGTTTACCGCGCACAATAAGTTTCATTCTGGCGCAGTCTCGTTTATCAAAAAGGCGTTTTTGCCCAACACGCAATGGAAACAAAAGCTCTTGAGCCTCGTAAAAGCGCAGGGTGCGTGCAGATACGCTAAATTCGTCACACATTTGCCGAATTGTTAGGTGTGTACCGTCGGTCATTTTCTATCTCGAGGATGCAATAAGAGCACGATGCAGAATTATAATTACAGCAACTCCAAAGTTTACGTAATTTAAACGTTGCGTCAACTTTGGAAATTATTTTTCTTGACCAGTGCAACGCTTTTCACGCGTAACTCTTTTAGCTCCTCAATGGTTTGAGAAAGCTGGATTTGCTGTTCCTTGAGTTCTACGATTTTGCGCTCAGCCAGATCATTAAACACCTGCATCTGTGCTACAGTACCTTTTTCATCATATATTTCAAGCCATTGACGCAACTCTTCGAGAAGAAAGCCGAACTTTCGCCCTCTCAGGATTAGCGTCATACGCGCAACTTCGCGGGGTCCGTAAAACCGCGACCGCCCTTCTCTCTCCGGCTGTAAAAGTTCGATATATTCGTAATAACGTAATGTGCGCGGTGTCACAGTGAATTTCGCACACATTTCTTTGAAACTTAGTTTTATCTCGGCCATGGATCCTTCCTCTTAGCTATAAGTTAGGACGAAGATTTCCGAAGGGCAACCACAGCCCTTGCGGTTTCCCGCGAAAGGGGCGCATAGTATTGAAAATTTCTGGGAGAGTAATTTTGGTCATAAGTAATGAAGCCCATGCCCGTCAGTTCATTGAGGCCATTCCCCATGCTAAAGAATTGGGGATTTGGTTTGAAACCATTGGCGAGGGCACTGTGGAAATGCACATGGATTATGATGAGAGATTTATCGGAGACCCCAAAACGAAGGTCATTCACGGAGGTGCTGTTTTTGCATTGTTGGACACATGCTGTGGTGCGGCAGTCATCAGCCATCCGGAGCAAAGAGGGTTGACTGCGACCATTGATTTACGTGTTGATTACATGCGTCCTGCAACACCATGGCAAACAATCCGAGCAAAAGCGACGTGTTACAACATGACGCGCAGCGTCGCATTTGTACGCGCCTTAGCGTTAGATAATGATGATGATAGGCCTGTTGCGGCGGCGACGGGTGCATTTGTCGCAGGTAATTGAACATGATGAAATCGCGCCGAGAACCCGTTCAGGTTGTAAAGGAACGGCGTGACGAAGCACTACACACGCTGGTCAGGTCCATCCCATATATCCAGTTTTTGGGAATTGTCTTTGACCGGCGCGGGGATCAGCTGACGGCGATCATGTCCTACGATGAAAAGTTAATTGGCAATCCTGAGATACCTGCTTTGCATGGGGGCGTAATTGCTGCTTTTCTTGAAGTATCGGGGGTGATTGAACTCAGTTGGTCAAGCCTTTGTAAAGAAATCGAAGCATCCTCCAAGCCAACACAGTACACGTTGATCCCAGCGCATATCGAATTACCGAAAACCATTGATTTTACTGTAGATTACTTGCGCTCTGGTTTGCCGCGTGATGCCTACGCACGGGCTCGTATCACGCGCTCTGGACGGCGTTATGCCTCGGTGTTTGTTGAGGCATGGCAGAACGATCGTGACCGTATTTTTGCGCAAGCGACAGGGCATTTCCTGATGCCAAAACCTTTGAACGTTGAAAAAAGCACTCCATCGTGAGTATATCAATCACTCGCACGTTCTGAAAATTGCCCTTTCCATTGTGTTGGAAAATTCAACCGTACTGCTCTTGGTGGCTGTTGATACCTTTGTTCTGGGTTAAATTAATTCTCCCGCTCCAGTAGGTGAAGTTTCTTTAGTGTCCCTTTTGATCAGTTTTTTATTTTTGTTTTTGGGCATCTTAGGACGGCAACCACTGACGCAACCTCGCAATCGTTGGGCGCTAGGGGATCATGGCTACTTACTGCTCTTTTGGCGGGCGTTGGTATTCTGATCTTTCAGGAAATGCTTTTTTTGCGGCCTTTTTGCTTTCCCCTGAATTTCCTGAGATCGCCAGGCTTCAATTTGGTCTATTCATTTGCACAGAGTCGCTTCTCAGCAATACCGCCCACGCTTGGGGTGAGGTACTTGACCAGAGAAAAATTAGACAAATTTTCGCGATGAAACTCGATATTTGGCTGCGTACTGTGATGTTTGAGGTTGTCGTTGTCTCCTTTACCTTTATTGCAGCCCGCTTTGGGAATGTGCGTTTAACTGTGAACCAAGTTTTCCTACGGTTTTTGATGACCGCCTCATATGCGCTTTATGGAATTACCTTAGCAGTTGAGGCGCTGGTTGGCCAATTCCGCCTTGATAGCCCTGATTTTCGCACTGTTGGGCAACAATATTATCCATCTTATTACCAAATCGCCAGAAGTTCAGATCGAAGCTATCCGGTTTCTTCCCTACATCGTTCTGGCTCCCATGATTTGGTCGGTGGTCTTTGCGTTACAAGGCATTTTCCGAGGTGCAACGCAAACCGCCTTGATACGTAATATGATAGCTGTGAGCTTTTTTATTTATGGGTTGTGCATCATGATACTTATGTCATAGTTCGAGCATCTTGGCATTTGGATGGCGATGCGTATTTTATTTCCTGCGCACGACGTGAGACTTGCCATGTTCTATCCAAGATTTATGTGCTGAAGCCGGTATTATCTAAATTCCTGAACCCTGCATCCAACGGCATCCTCTATGCTGGCAAAGCCGTGCCTTTCCAGAATACGGTCCAGATCAGTGACAATCTTTCCAACCAAACTCACGCCGTCATAAACTAAAGCGCTGTAAAGCTGCACCGCTGAGGCTCCAGCGCAGATTTTGTCATAGGCATCCTGCGCATTTGAAACGCCGCCAACCCCGATCAGAGGAACGCGGCCCGCCAAGAGATGTGATAGCTCTGCCAGAATGCGGGTGGAGCGTACAAAAAGTGGTTTGCCCGATAATCCACCTGTTTCGTCTCGATGATGGCTTTTTAACCCGACGCGTGCCAAAGTCGTATTGGTGGCAACCACAGCATCGAGGTTTTGTTCGATTGCAACTTTGGCGATTTCTTGTAAGGCAGCTTGATCCAAGTCAGGGGCGATTTTAAGGAATATTGGGATTGGTACTTTCAGTGCCGCACGCGCCTTCATAACGCCAGCCAGAAGCTTACCAAGCGCGTCTTTTCCTTGCAAATCGCGTAGCTTTTCTGTGTTTGGACTACTAACATTCACAGTGGCAAAATCCACATAAGGCCCACAATGCGCTAAGACCTTGGCAAAATCTGCGTCGCGATCATCGCTTGCTTTGTTGGCCCCTAGGTTGAGGCCAGTGATTAAACCTTTCGGGCGCTTTGAAAGACGCTCTGCTATTGCCGCCATCCCATCGTTGTTAAATCCAAAACGATTGATAACAGCGCGGTCTTCGCTCAGACGGAACAGCCGTGGTTTGGCATTGCCCGGCTGGGGAAGAGGGGTGGCCGCCCCTACTTCGACAAACCCAAAGCCCGAGCGCGATAGCCCGCTCAAGGCAGTTACATTTTTGTCAAATCCAGCTGCTAATCCAACGGGATTGGGCAGTGAAAGCCCAGCAATTTTGGTTTTTAAACGTGCTGAGGTTGCAATGGGTATTGTTGGACTGAGGCCCATTTGCAACGCCTTGATTGCTAAAGAATGGGCAACTTCGGGATCAAACGCGCGCAATAACCGAAGGCTGATCTTTTCCATCATGTAAGCGGTATCCTAGCTGAAAACTGATGCTGACCGTCTGTAAATGGTACCGCTTCATGCCAAAGGACAGAGCGGATGTCTAAAGGTCCGTAAAGATGCGGAAACATATCCCACCCACGCGATACTTCCCACTTTAATGCGCTGGTCATTTGATTTGCATCACAGGCCAAAACAAAGATTTCGCTTTCTCCAGAAAAATGTTTTGCAGCCGTTTCGCGAAGCTGTGCAGCGGTGGAAAAATGAATATATCCGTCTTTCAAGTCGATGGGTGCGCCACCTGTCTGCCCATCGCGCTGCAATTCTTGCCATTCCTTAGGAAGGAGTATTTTGAATATCTGCATTAGGAGTCGTAGACCTTCTGAACTTACCCGACATACTGTCATACAAACATTAAAATTGTTTGACTGGAAGTGGATGACTGGTCTTTTGCCTATTTAGAATCAAACTTCAAGCGATATACTATGACGTCTAGAACGATTATTTCTTTGGCGGCACTGCTATTCTGGGAACAGATTATCTGGCTGATTTCCAAGCTACCTGCTTTCTGAGCAATGGCTGTTTAGCATAAGGTCATTAAAGCTACAATAAGACTACAAGAAACGAAATCCGATTTGACACAGACTTTTGCCCAATAGCCTTTTGTGGGCTAATAGAGCATGAACAGGGTTTAAAGTCTTCAACATTGTTGAAAGGCTGGCATTCAAACTCCGCTTCGATTTCATTAAGTGAATTATCTACGTTAATCATCATTGCATGGTGTTTTGGTACGTTTTTGGAAGGTGCATCGGGCTTTGGCACACCGGCTGCAATTGCGGCACCGCTGCTGGTCGCGATAGGGTTCCCTGCATTGGGTGCGGTGCTTATGGGGATGATGATCCAAAGCACGCCCGTATCGTTCGGGGCGGTCGGTACGCCGATTGTCATTGGGGTGAATAAGGGTCTAGATACCGTGGCCATCAGTGCGCTGCTGGCGCAAGAAGGCATGCAATGGGAAGAATTTTTACAACTGATTACCACCCAAGTGGCGATCATTCACGGTGTGATTGGGACGTTTATGCCGCTGCTGATGGTGATGATGCTCACCCGCTTTTTTGGTAAAAATAAAAGCTGGAAAGAAGGCTTAGCCATTTGGCCCTTTGCCATCTTTGCAGGGTTGGCCTTCACTGTACCTTACACTTTAACGGGTATTTTCTTGGGTCCTGAATTTCCATCGTTGATTGGTGGACTGGTCAGTGTGGCGATTGTCATTCAGGCGGCTAAAAAAGGATTTTTGGTACCAAAGACCACGTGGGACTTTGAAGCCAAAAGCAGCTGGCCAAGCGATTGGATGGGTAAACTGGTGGTCAGCAAAGAAGATGTGGCCACCCCAGCAGGCAAGACCATGTCTACGCTGATGGCATGGTTTCCTTACTTGCTAGTGGCGCTGTTACTGGTGTGTTCGAGAATGTTTGCTGACTTTAAGGACTTGCTCAGCAGCGCCACGCTAGACTTTAATACGATTTTGGGCGAGGCCGATATCAGTGCAGGTTTTAGTCCTTTATACTTGCCCGGCGGCCTGTTGTTAATCAGCGCCTTAATTGCAGCTTTTGTGCAAACTAAAAATCCAACGCGTGCGCTGGGTGATGCTTTGAGCGAATCAAGCAAAACCGTCTTAAGCGCTGGGTTTGTGCTTATTTTTACCATCCCTATGGTTCGGATTTTTATCAACTCTGGGGTCAATCTATCCGATGTCGCGAGTATGCCAGTTGCCAGTGCTGAGTTGTTTGCAGGCACGTTTGGCAGCGCCTTTCCGCTGATCAGCTCAACCATCGGTGCCCTAGGTGCGTTTATCGCAGGCTCGAATACCGTGTCAAACATGATGTTTAGTCAGTTCCAGTATGAAGCGGCCATGAGCTTGCACATCTCGCCCTCACTCATCATCG